>NZ_JBIWPO010000038.1:0-76768 GCF_044768275.1 Streptomyces sp. NPDC101152
CCAGGCTCGACCGGCACACCACCGATCACCCAGAAGAATCCTCCGCCGCCCCAGCCGCATGATCAACCCCCGAAGGACTTACGACGCAGACCACTTAGGCGCGTGTTGCACTCGCTGCTGTTCAGGTTCGGCGCGCTGATGACGTGAGGCGATCGGCGAGCGCGGTGACGAGGTCGCGCAGTTCGTCGGGGCGCTCGATGACGAACGGCCGGTCGAGCGCGGCGAGGACCGGAGGCAACCAGTCGAGCCGCTCCGCCCGCAGCTCGACGCGCAGCCAGCGCTCGGACGTCCGGTCCTCGCCGGCCGCTGACTCGTACTCCTCCAGGTTAGCGACGCCGGCCGGGAGGTGGGCGCGGATCTGCTCGACAGTCCCGTGGATCCGCAGGCTCACCTCATGCCGGTACTCGGCCGTGGCGAACGCCGACAACACGCGCTGGGCCGGACCGGGACCCACGGGTGCGTCGAACGAGCCGGGCAGGGTCCGCGCGTCCGCGATGCGATCGAGCCGGAAGGTGCGGTCCTCGCCGATCCGGGCGTCCTGGCCCGTGACGTACCACCGGCCCGCGTGGGCGACGATCCCGTACGCGTGCAGCGTTCGTTCGCTGCGCCGTCCGCCGCGGTCGGTGTAGTGGATCGAGACGGGCCGGCGGTGGCGCACCGCGTCGGCGATCGTGAGCAGGACCCCGGCGTCCGGGGTGTCGAACCTGCCGGGCTGATCCGTGAAGTCGAGAGCGTCGAGGAGGGTGTCGAGTCTGCGGGCGAGGTGTCTGGGCAGCACCCGCCGGATCTTCGCGGCTGCCGTCTCGCTCGCGGTCAGTTCCGTCGTCGTCAACCCCGCCCGGCGGCCGGCGACCAGGCCGAGCAGCACGGCCAGTGCCTCGTCGTCGCTGAGCATGAGCGGGGGCAAGCGGTACCCGGGGCCCAGCCGGTACCCGCCGTAGCGGCCCCGCACCGACTCCACGGGCACGTCGAGGTCGATCAGCTGGTCCACGTACCGGCGCACGGTGCGCCCGTCGACGCCGAGCCGGTCGGCGAGTTCGGCCACCGTCCGGGTGCCGCCCGACTGCAGCAGCTCCAGGAGGGTCAGCACGCGGCCGGTGGGTCGAGACATGTTCGCAGCCTACGCGAATACAGGACGGATTCTGTCCGCTATCTCTCCTAGCCTGCGACGTGCACGACAGCAGCACGGCCAAGGAGATCTCCATGAACTTCGTCTCGATCCGCATCATCACCAGCGACGTCGCCCGCCTCGTCGACTTCTACGAACGAGCCACAGGGGCGCGGGCGGTGTGGGCCACCGAGGACTTCGCCGAACTCACCACCGCGGGCGCCACCCTCGCGATCGCCAGTACCCGCACCGTCCCGCTGTTCGCCCCGGGTTCCGCCCGCCCGGCGGACAACCACAGCGTGATCACCGAGTTCCTCGTCGACGACGTGGACCGCGTTCACCAGAACCTGGCCGGCTTCGTCACCGACTTCGTCAACGAGCCCACCACGATGCCCTGGGGCAACCGGTCACTGCTGTTCCGCGACCCCGACGGCAACCTCGTCAACTTCTTCACTCCGGTCACCCCGGCGGCCATCGAGAAGTTCGCACGCTGAGGCGAGGTGCACAGCCGCTCAGGTACGGCTCACCACTGCCGGCCTCGCGCCAACCGCCCGCGTCCGGGCGCCGACAGGTGCAGCCAGCGGCTCGTGTCCACCGCGGCCGTCGCGAGCACGGCCCCGTCCTCCCCGGCCAACCGCCCGGTCTCCCGCACCGCGTCCGCCATCACCTCCGCCAACTCCGCGCCCTCTGGGACGGGTTGACGCCGCCGTACGGCGAACCGCGGTGGTGACCCGGCGGCGGCGCCCTCTTCGTAGCCCTCCTCGACGATCCCGGCGATCAGCTCGCGGATCGCGTCGAGTGTCTCGTCGACCGGGGCGCGCAGTCCGTCGTTCGCGATGACGTCCGGATCCATGGTCAGCCGCCCGAGCGGACAACCGCGCAGCACCTCGCCTTCGCGCAGCAGATACGCCTCGATGCGCTGGTACGGCGTTCCCGGGCCGCCGAGTACTCCCTCGGCGGTGTCGCGCAGTTCCTCGGCGGTCCGCCTGATCGCCACCGGCGCGAGATCCGGCTTGCCCTTGAAGTGGTGGTACATGCTGCCCTGTCCGGCGCCCGCCCGCCGTCTTCGGGGAGCAGCACGAGGAGACGTTCGTACTCCCCGGGAGGTACACGCACTGCCGCTGGCCGTACGACGACCCGGAACCCCTCCGGGCGCGAAGCTCGAGGCATCACCGACGGACCGACCTCAGGAGATGACCCGACATGCTGACCCTCGCTGACTGGCACGGCGGCCCCGGCCCCTGGATCCTCCTCTTCCCGCTGATCTGGGCAGCCGTCGTGATCGGCGCCGCCACCTTCCTGCGCCGTACCGTCTGGCGCGGCCGCCGGGGACCGTGGCGCATGACGGACGACCGGCCGTCAGGGGACTCGCCCCTCGCCGTGCTCGGCCGCCGCTTCGCCTCCGGTGAGATCGACGAGGACGAGTACTGGCGCCGGCTGTCCGTCCTGGACGAGCAGTTCGGCCGCAAGGGCGGCGCGGTGTGACACCCGGCGGCCGCCCCCGGCCCACCCGGCCTCTCGGCGCGCCGGCCGCGAGGCAGGCGCCCTCGCAGACATCCGGCCCGTCCCGTACGGTCACCGCCCGGTCAACCGCCAACGGCTGACCGGGCGGGAGCGTGTCCGGACCTGCGGCCCTCGACCAGGGGTTCGACCTCGACGAACCGGCGCACCGGCTTCTCGGCCGGACGGCGCAGAGCGCGCGCGGGCGGCGTGATGCCCGCCCCGGACGTGGGCAGGGTGAACCACACGACCTTCCCGGACTCCCCGTCCGGCCGCACGCCCCAGCTCTCGCTCACCGCCGCCACCATGGCGAGCCCGCGCCCGCTGGTGGCCGAGGACTCCACGTACCGCACCTCGGGCATGCGGGGGTCGTGGTCGCGCACGGAGACGGTGAGCCGGTCCAGCACGAGCTCGATCTCGACCGTGCACAGCTTGTCGGGCTGGGCGTGCCGGTGCACATTGCTCAGCAGCTCGGTCACGCCGAGCGCGGCACGGTCTATGAGGGCGTCCATATGCCAGTAGCGCAACTGCGCTGAAAGGATTCTGCGGACCTGGCCGATCCGCGACGGCAGGGCTTGGAGCTCCACCGTGCAGTGCCTGCTTGGGTGACCGATCACGGCTGCGACTCCCCGACTGAGAGGTCCGGAGAACACGGAGTTCGGATCCAGTGGCGTGCCGGTGAGAGACGGACGCCTGCTGTCGTGCCCGGCGGGCTGGTTCGCAGCGTTATCGCCGGTAAACCCAGAGTGACGTGAGAACAGCGTGACCCAGGGGGTGCGGCACCGCAACTCGCGCTACGTCGCCGTCGTGCCCCGCCGCCGGTCAGCCGCCGCGCCCGGCCGCCTTGCGCACGGCCTCGATGAACCGGCGCGCCGCGGGCGGCCCCGGCTCGCCCGGGGCGGGGTCGTGCTCGCCCAGGGTCAGCGTGTACCGCTTGCCGTTGAGGTCGGCGAGTGCCCGGTCCTCCGCCGCGAACCAGGGCCTGGACGCCCGCACCGCCTGCACGGGCGCGCTGTCGATCTCGCTGCCGTAGCTGGTGAGCAACTGCAGCCTGCCGTCGCTGATCCGGACCTGTCCGGCCCGGGTGAGTGAACGCAGCCGTTTGTCGATCCGCACGCCCGTCGCCGTGAACTCCGGCTCCGCCATGCCGCCCGCCCCCTCGTACGCGTCCGGTCGCGCCGGCCGCTCGTGGGTACCGGCTCGGCGCGTTCGTGATCCAGTGTGCCCCCGCTCGGTGCAGTCTGCCCGCACCCGGCGTCGAGCACCAGTGCGCACGGCACGCTCGCACGGGGCGTCCGGAGCACTTCGCGAATGCGCCCCCACGGGCGCCCCTCTGCGGTCCCCAGGCCGTCCTTTGGGTTGCTCAAAGTGGCGTTTATGCAGGTGAGAAGCGTGCGGAAGGTGTCTATGATCGGTACGTCGGCAGCGCGACACGCCGTCGGCTCGAAGCGTGAGGAGCCTCGTCGTGAGCACCCCCCAGCAGACCCGGACCGGCGCCACCCTCGACGTCGACCGCAGTGACGCCGTCTACCGCGACTGGCTGAAAGAAGCCGTCCGGAAAGTGCAGGCCGACGCCAACCGCTCGGCCGACACGCACCTCCTGCGCTTCCCGCTGCCCGAGGGATGGGGCATCGACCTCTACCTCAAGGACGAGTCGACGCACCCCACCGGCAGCCTCAAGCACCGGCTCGCCCGTTCGCTCTTCCTGTACGGCCTGTGCAATGGCTGGATCCGGCCGGACCGCCCCGTGATCGAGGCGTCCAGCGGCTCGACGGCCGTCTCCGAGGCCTACTTCGCCAAGCTGATCGGCGTACCCTTCATCGCGGTGATGCCCGCCACGACGAGCGCCGAGAAGATCCGCCTCATCGAGTTCCACGGCGGGCGGTGCCACTTCGTGGACGACTCGCGCAGGATGTACGAGGAGTCGGCCCGACTCGCGGTGGAGACGGGCGGCCACTACATGGACCAGTTCACCTACGCGGAACGGGCCACGGACTGGCGCGGCAACAACAACATCGCCGAATCCATCTTCCGCCAGTTGGAGTTGGAGCGGTTCCCGGAGCCCGCGTGGATCGTCGCCACGGCCGGCACCGGCGGTACCTCCGCGACCCTCGCGCGCTATGTCCACTACACGCAGCGCGACACCCGCATCTGCGTGGCCGACCCCGAGAACTCCTGCTTCTTCGAGGGCTGGACCGCCGGCGATCCGGACGTCACCTGCGACTGCGGCTCCCGCATCGAGGGCATCGGCCGCCCCCGGATGGAACCGAGCTTCGTCCCCGGCGCCATCGACCGCATGATGAAGGTCCCCGACGCGGCGAGCGTGGCCGCCGTACGGGCCCTGGAGCGGGCCATCGGCCGCAAGGCGGGCGGTTCCACCGGGACCGGGCTGTGGAGCGCGCTGAAGATCGTCGCCGAGATGGTGGCACAGGGACGGCGGGGGAGTGTGGTGACGCTGCTGTGCGACCCGGGTGACCGCTACCTCGACAAGTACTACTCCGACACGTGGCTCGCGGAGCAGGGTCTGGACATCGAGCCGTACACGGCCGCGATCGACACCCTGCTGGAGACGGGCGTGTGGCCGTGCTAGCGCCGCCGCCCTAGGGTCCTTCTGACGGATCTCCGCGGATGAAGGAGCGGCGTTGTGGGGCCCCTCCCGCTCGAGCGAAGTCGAGCGTGCGTGCCGGGCGTCGCGACGCCGGGGAGATCCGTCAGAAGGACCCTAGTGGGCGAGCCGTCGGTCCAGGGTGACCACCGCGTCGCGGAAGGCGCGGCCGAGACCCGCGCGTGCCGCGTTCACAGTGAACCGGAACAGGGCCGTTCCGTCCGCCGCGAAGGTCCACTGAACGCGGGTGCCGGTCCCGGACGGCGCCAGCCGCCATTCCTCGGCGAGAGCGCGGGCCCCGGGCGCGTTGGTCACGTCCACCCGGTACGCGTACACCTCGGGCTCCTTCGACGCGAGGATCGTCTCCTGGAAGCGTCCGCCGCCCCTGAGCCGGATGTCGCGCCCCGCGCCGTCGTCGGTCGCACGGGCGTGCGTCACGGCCGCGAACCACTGCGCCCACCCCGGCACGTCGTCGTTGAGGGCGTGGAAGACCCCCTCCGGTGCCGCGGAGATCTCCTGCGCGAAGACCAGGCGAACGGGCGCGACGTCGATGAAGTCGAGCCCGACAGGGCGCAGACGGTGAGCCATGGACACGAACCCCTTGACGGAGAAGGGAAGTTGACCCGGGCAACGTCACCATAACTGGCGACCCGTCAGATGTCTGCACCGCGCCCGGCGCCGGTCAGTCCTCCGGCTCGCCCGCGACCACCAGCCGCCGCAGGTGCTCGGCGATCTCCTCGCGCGCCTCGCCCGGCAGCCCGGCGTCGGTGACCAGCGTGTCGACCTGCTCCAGCGCCGCGAAGGAACTCAGGCCCACCACACCCCACTTGGTGTGGTCGGCGACCACCACGACCCGCCGCGCCGACTGCACCAGGCGCCGGTTGGTCTCGGCCTCCGCCAGGTTCGGCGTCGACAGGCCCGCCTCGACCGATATCCCGTGTACGCCCAGGAACAGCACGTCGAAGTGGAGCGCCGCGATCGCCTGGTCGGCGACCGGCCCGACCAGGGAGTCGGACGGCGTGCGGACCCCGCCGGTCAGCACCACCGTGGCGGCGCCCTGCCGGGGACCCGAGATGCGCTGCGCGGCATGGAAGACGTCGGCCACCCGCACCGAGTTGGTCACCACCGTCAGATCCGGCACGTCGACCAGCTGGTGCGCCAGCGCGTACGTCGTCGTCCCTCCCGACAGCGCGATCGCGGTACCCGGCGTCACGAGGTCGGCCGCCGAGCGCGCGATGTCCTCCTTCGCCGTCAGCTCCAGACCTGACTTGGCCTCGAAGCCGGGCTCGTGCGTGCTCGCCTCCACGACCGGCACCGCGCCGCCGTGCACCTTCTCCAGCACGCCCTGGCGGGCCAGCGCGTCCAGATCACGGCGCACGGTCATGTCCGACACGCCGAGCTTGCGCGTCAGCTCGTTCACACGGACCCCGCCCCGGCGCCGCACCTCGTCCAGGATCAGGGCGCGCCGCTGCTCCGCGAGGAGGTTCTGATTCTCACTCACGTACGCTCCGGTCCTTTCGCCTCAAGCCGTCCGACACGCCCTGCGCACCCCCTCCGACAAGGACATTCTCGCCGTTTTCCCGGTGCACGGGACGTCCCATCCTCGCACGGCCCGGCACCGGCTGTGCCCCCGACCGTCACGACCCGCTCAGGCCCCTCGCGGCTCATGCGCTCCCCGCCTGTCACACGTATCGGGGAGATTCCTGGAGAAGAAGCGTGGGCGGGCGCTCCGGGGGCCAGCCTGGTTCCCGCACGGACACAGGCCGACGGCGCGTCACGGGGGAAGTGCGAACAGTGGAACGTGCGCAGGAACGCGCTCTGACCGACGGCCCGGCGCACGGGCCCGAGACCTCCGGGATCGCCCTGGAACTGCTGGTCCACGGCGTGGGCGGGACCACTCCGCAGGAGATGCTCGGTGATCCGCGCACGGTGCGGATCACCGGCGACGACACGGCCGCCGTCTTCCGGCGCGCCGAGGACGTCGACGCCGAGGACGGACCGCGCGACCATCGCGGCGGACCGGTGCAGGAGGCGTACGTCTGGTGCAATCTCACCTCCGGAAACAGTACCCGCGCCCTGTGGCTCCTGTTACTGCCGTTCATGGTCGCCAACCTCGCGCACTGGATGCGCCCCACCGCCCGGGGCAGGGAGCGCACCGTGCGTTCTTACGGGCTGCTGGTGCGCCTGGTCGGTCTGACCCTGACCGTGCTGCTGGTCGCCGCCGCCTGCGAGGTCGCCCTCGACCTCGCCGCCTGGCAGTGCGCGGGCACCCGCGCGTGCGCCGAGCGGCACACCTGGCTGGGCTTCCTCTCGCCCCAGGTGTCGCACGACGCCTGGTGGAGCAGACCCGGCCGCCGCCTGTCCCTGGCCGCCGTGGTGCCCGTCGCGCTCACCGGCCTGCTCTGGTACCTCTCCCACCGCACCTGGAGCGCGTACGAGTCCCAGCAACCGCTCCCGCACCGGCCCGAGCCCGACGAGGACACCGCCCAGACCTCCCTGGGCCGCCCCGGGTTCTGGTACGGCCGCCGGCTGGTCGCCCGTCTGCGCGCCGCCCACACCGCGGCCGGGCTGCTGACGGTCGCCGCTGCCGTGGCCTCGGCGGCCCTGCGCTTCGACCACCGGCCCGGCGGTCCCGCCGTTCTCGTCATCCTCGGCCTGCTCCTGTTCGCGGCGCTCGGCGCCACCGGCGTCGTCGGGCTGTGGGTGGTCTGCCGTCGGGGGCGCAGCGAGAACCGCCTCGACCAGGAACTGGACACGCGTCTCGTACGGCGCCTGCCCCTGGCCGCACTCGTCCTGCTGCTGTTCGCCGCCGTCTACGCCGGCTGGGAGCGCCCGGGCTGGGAGTCGGCGGGGCGGCTGCCCGGCGGCGGCACCACGTTCGGCGGCCTCGCCCTGATCCAGGGCGCCCTGGTCGTCACCCTCGCCGTGATCGCCCGGCGGCTGCACCGCACCCGCCCCGACCCGCGCGCCGCCCTGCGCGGCCTCAGCGGTCCTGCCGTCGCCCTGCTGGCCTGCGCGCTCGGCGGGCTGATGTCGGGCGGAGTAGCCCAGCGAGTCGCCGACTGGCTGGACGGCACCGGCACCTTCCTCGCCGGCCCGCCGGTCCTGCTGACCTGGCAGGCGTCCGTGATCCCGGTACTGCTCCTCGTCCTGCTGGTGCTGGGCGCAGGGCTGGGACGGCGGGCCTGGCTGCTGCGGCGCACCGAACTGGGCGAGGTGCCACTCGACTACCCCGGCGAACCGCAGGACCCCTCCCGCACCCGAGCGATCGCCACCACGCGCGCTATGGCCACCCTCACCGACCGCACCCCGCTCGTCGTGGCCGTCACCTCCGCCACCACCCTGCTGCTCGGCGCCGGTGCCGTCGCCGGCGCGACGTTCACCGGCCAGGCGCCCGGCGCGGCCGCCCGGCACGCCCACGCCTTCGTGCACGGCGCCGCGCAGACCGTGCAGGCGCTGGGCTCCTGGCTGATCGGCCTGGGCTTCCTCCTCTTCGTCACCTGGGGCAGGCGCGCCTACAAGGACGCCTCGGCCCGCCGCACCATCGGCATCCTCTGGGACGTCGGCACCTTCTGGCCACGTGCCGCCCACCCCTTCGCCCCGCCCTGCTACGCCGAGCGTGCCGTCCCCGACCTCACCTGGCGGATGGCCACCTGGACCCGCGCCACCGGCGGCCGCCTGGTGATCTCCGGCCACTCCCAGGGCAGTGTGCTGGCCGCCGCGGCCGCCTGGCAGCTGACACCGTCCGACCGCGGACGGGTCGCCCTGCTCACGTACGGCTCACCGCTCGAGCGCCTCTACGGCCGCTGGTTCCCGGCCCACTTCGGCCCCGCCGCGCTCAGCTCCCTGCACCGCGAGGTCGACTGCTGGCGCAACCTCCACCGGCTGACCGACCCGATCGGCGGTCCGATGCGGCTGACCGGCGACTGCGGACCCGAGGTGGACCGGCCCCCGCTGCAGGACCCCCTCGCCTACGGCCGCACCGCCCGCAACCCGCTGCCCGCGCCGATCCTGGGCCACTGCGACTACCAGGCCGACCCGGCCTTCGCCGAGGAACGCGAACGTCTGCTGGCCCGGCTGCACCCGGACGTCCCGCCGCCGCGACCTCAGGGCGAGCCGGGCAGGTCCTCGGCGTAGAGCAGGGTCAGGTCGTCCGTGCTCGGCTCGGCGAGCTGGGCGACCCGGCCGGCGTGCCGCTCGACCATCGCCTCGAAGGTCTGGCGTGCGGTACGGCCGTTGCCGAACGCCGGGCCCTTGGGGATCGCCGTGAAGTACTTCAGCAGGGCCTCCGCCGTGCCCTCGGCCAGCCGGTACTCGTGTTCGTCGGCCTGCTGCTCGACGATCCGCAGCAGCTCCTCGGGGTTGTAGTCGCTGAAGGTGATGGTGCGCGAGAAGCGGGACGCCACGCCGGGGTTGACCGAGAGGAACCGCTCCATCTCGGCCGTGTAGCCCGCGACGATCACCACCACCGCGTCCCGGTGGTCCTCCATCAGCTTCACCAGCGTGTCGATGGCCTCCTTGCCGAAGTCCCGGCCGGAGTCCTCCGGCGACAGCGCGTACGCCTCGTCGATGAACAGCACCCCGCCGCGCGCCCGGTCGAAGGCCTCCTGGGTGCGGATCGCCGTGGAACCGATGTGCTCGCCGACCAGGTCGACGCGGGAGACCTCGACGAGATGCCCCTTCTCCAGGACGCCGAGGGAGGCGAGGATCTCGCCATATAGGCGGGCCACGGTGGTCTTGCCGGTGCCGGGGGAGCCCGTGAAGACCAGGTGCCGCTTGACCGAGGCGGCCTTCAGGCCCGCCTGCTGACGGCGCCGGCCCACCTCGATCATGTCGGTCAGCGCCCGCACCTCGCGCTTGACGCTGTCCAGGCCGACCAGCGCGTCGAGCTCCCCGAGCACGGCCTTCGACGTGCGCGTGGGCTGCTCCGGCTCTCCGGCGTTCGCGAGTGGTTCCTGTTCGGTGCTGCGCTGCCCGGGGATGGACCCCAGCAGGCCGGGGGACTGACCCGCGGTCTGCACGGCGGGCTCGCGCACCGTCGGCGGTCGCACCCCGGCGCCGCTCTCGTCGCTGGTGCAGTCCTCGACCACGGGACCCGTGCCGGGCACCGCGTCGGGGCCGCCCTCCGCGAACTCGTACCCGCCGCGGGCGCACCGCTCCGTGCGGCACTTGCGCAGGGTCGTACGGCAGCCGTCGATCACATGGAACCCGTAGCCGCCGCTGCCCGTCACCCGGCAGTTCAGGAAGCTGCCGCGGCCGCCCGCCGAGACGTAGAAGCCGGCCTCGGCGGGGGAGTCGACCGTGCAGCGCTCGATGGTGGGGTCGGCGCCCTTGGTGACGATCACACCGGTCTGGGTGCCGTCCACGGTGCAGTTGTTGAGGGTGCCGCCGCTGCCGTGGTCGCGGAACCAGGCGCCCGTCGCCGCGTCCCGGATACGGCAGTCGTCCAGCTGGGCGGTCGCCCCGTCGCTCACCGACACGGCCGTGTTGCGCACCTGGGACAGGTCGCTGTCCACGACGTCCGCGCGCGAACCGCGGTCCAGGACGAACAGCGCGTCCGGCACGTCGTGCACCCGGCAGGAGTCCAGCACGGCGGTGGCGCCGTCGCTGACCCACACCGCCGGGTAGTCGCCGGTGCTGTCGAAGATCTCGCACTGGTTGGCGTCCACGCGCGTGCCCGGGTCCCACACCGACAGGCCGTTGCGCCCGAACTGACGCACCGTCGTGCGGGTCAGCGTGAGCACCGAACGCGAGCGCAGGTCGAGCGCGTTCTCCGGGATGTCGTGGATCCGGCAGTCGGCCAGGGTGAGCACCGCGTCCGTGTCGAGTGTCACGCCGTCGGCGGTGGTGCGGTGCACATCGCAGTCCGTGAGGTGGGCGGTGGCCCGGCCGGTGACCTGGACGCCGCTGCCGCGGACCTCGTACACCTCGCAACCGACCGCCTCCAGCGCCGAGTTCTCCCCGGTCGCCGTCAACCCCGAGCCCGAGGCGTGGTGGACGCGGCAGCGCTCAAGGCGCGGATGCCCGCCGCCGCGGACCGAGACACCGGCCTGTCCGGCGGCCACGACCTCGCACTCCTCGAACACCCCGCCCCCGCCGTCGAGTACGGCGATGCCGACGCCGGCCGGGTTGTCGACGGTGCAGCGGCGCACGGTCGGACGCGCTCCGCCGCGCACCTCGATGCCGGCCGCGGACCGGGTGACGATCCGCACGTCCAGCAGCTCGGGCGTGCCCTCCTCGACCAGCAACGCCGGCGCGGCGGCGTCCTGGCCCTCCACATGCAGGTCCTGCACCACAGCTGAGGCACGTACCGTCAGCGGCACCCCGTCCACGGGAGCGATCCGCACCGAGCCGGCCGAGCCCTCGGGGCCGCGCAGGGTCACCGCCCGCTGCACCACGAGGTTCTCCCGGTAGGTGCCGGGGGCGACGGTGAGGACGTCGCCGTCGGCCGCGGCCTCCAGGGCGGCGGCGAGCGACGCGTACTCACCCGTGCGGCGCCGCCACCGCGATGTGCCGGTGTGCGTCACCTGGACCGTGCCCTGTGTCATGGCGTTGCCGTGCCCCCACCTCGTCGTACGCGGGTTCGTGCTGCCGAGGAACCTCGGCCGGTCCACCGTAGCGTGCGCGCGGGTGGTGGGTTGACCAGAGCCGGAAGGCCGTCAACTGCCCGTGCCGGTCCGGCCCCAGTCCGGGCCCGCCTTCTCCCATGCCCGGTCCCAACGGGCGTACCGGCGACGGACCATGCGCCAGACGATCACCCTGCGGCCGCCCTCCAGGGCGCCCGCGGTCAGCAGGGCGGCGCCGAACCCGGCGAGCACCGCGTGGGTCGTCGCCGTCGCGGAGTCCAGCGGACGGGCCACCATCCGGCCGTGCGCGTCGGTCCACATCGCGAAGTGGTCGCCGCGCTGCGGGGAGTTGAGGGCCGCCAGGGCCGTGCCGTGCTGGGCGGTGCCGTCCGGTGCGGTCCAGTCGGCGAGGACGCGGCTGCGCAGGTCCCTGCCCGAGGAGGTCTCGGGGTCGCCGTCCAGCGGGGAGCGGTCCAGCTTGCGCACCACGGTGGCCGTCACGAGATGGCGGGTGGCCTGCTGCTCCCGCGCCGCCTGCTGCAGGGCGTCCTCGGCGACCCGGCCGACGAGCGAGCCGATCACGGGGGCGGCGACCAGGATGAGCAGCAGGGTCACCAGGGCAAGCCACGCCTCGACCAGATCGCTCGTGCGGCGCAGCGGATTGTGCCGCCAACGCCAGAGTCCGCCGATTGTTCGCACCGTCCCGCACCCCCTCCCGCTCCGTGATAACTCCTGGCGGAGCCGTTCACGCGAGGGCCGGGTCAAAGAGAGAGCGAAATCACCTGCGCCGGGCCTCTCATGAACTTCTCACGAAGAACCCAACGCCGCGGTACCCGGCGGAGGTTCCCGCGCGAGGAGGCTTGTCCGGATCTTTCCCCGCGTCGTGCCGCGGCACTAGTCGAGGACCGTCACCGGGTCACCGACGCGGATCGTGCCCCCGGACAGGGGTACGAGGTTCTGCCCGAAGACCAGCCTGCCGTCGATGCGGCGGTGGCGTCCGAGCGCGTGCAGGGGCTCCCTGCCGCGCACGGCGGTGGCCTGGTCGGTGGTGGTCACCACACAGCGCCCGCACGGCTTGGCGACGCGGAAGGCGACCTCGCCGACGGTGATGCGTCTCCAGCCGTCCTCGGCCCACGCGTCGGTGCCCGCCACGACCAGGTTCGGCCGGAAACGGTTCATCGGCAGGGGACCCTCGGCGGGATGCGCGCCTTGGGCGATCAGGGAGTTGAGGGCCTCGAGGGAGGCGGTCGTGGTCACCAGGAGCGGAAAGCCGTCGGCGAAGGTCACCGTCTCGCCCGGCAGCCCGAACTCCGGATCGACCGGCCGGCGCGTGGCCGGATCGTCCATGTGCACCAGCCGCGTCCCGGCACCGAGGTAGGTGGCGCACCACGCGTGCGCGGCCGGGTCCTCGGCCGGTACGCCCTCGACCTTGTCGCCGAAGATCTCCACCGGCACCGTGGCCCCCGCCCCGGGGACCGGCACGGACAGTGCCTCCACGCCCGGCGCGGACAGCCGAACGCCGCCACCGGGCAGAAGCTCGGCGGCGGCCAGCGCGAGGCGCGGCTGCTGACGTTGTGTGACGACCTTTCCCCCGTCGTCGATCAGCACCCAGCGCCGGTCCCCGGCCAGCCCCCAGGGCTCCACGACGGCCTCCCGGGCCGCGACGGCCCGGAACGCCTTGACCGGATGGATGTGAATCGACTGCAGCAGCGCGTTCCCCATGAGGCCATCGTGCCAGGCCGCACCGACGGCCCGGCAGGACGGCTCAGTAGCCGCGGTACTGCTGTGGGTTGCCGTACGGATCCTGGTAGGGAGCCGCGGCGGGGCGGGGCGCGGCGGGACGCATCGCCTCGTAGCCGGCGCCGCCCGCCATCGGGCGCATCGGCTGCGGCTGCTGCTGGCCGGGATAGCCCCGGGGCGCGGAGGCCTGCTGCGGGATGTAGGCGGCGGGCGCCTGCTGCAGCGGAGCAGGCTGCTGCGCCTGCGGATAGCCGTAGGAGGGCTGGGAGGGGCCCGCCGGGAGGGCGGGCAGGGCCGACGGCAGGGCCGGCAGGCTGCTCGGCATGTCGTAGGCGGCGGGGACCCGGATCGGGGCGATCTGCGGGGTGCCCCGCTCGGCGACGAGCCTGTCGTAGATCGGGGTGTCCGGGAAGGCGGAGTAGTAGCCACCGCCATAAGTGGAGCGGGGGGAGGTCATGGCACATAAGTTAAGCCCACGATGTGCTGGTTGGGGAGACCGATAAGAGGGTTGTTTTCCGTGTCCGCAGTGACCTGGGATCCCCAATGCGAGCGAACTCGTCAAAAAGGGGCGGCGGCCGAGGTTGTGATCCGGTAAAGGCCAAGTTCCGGGCGGGTTACCGGCGGGTCGGGCTGTTGTCGCCCCGCGCCTTTCACGGGACTTCGACGCCGGGGGGATTAGGTTGGGTGAGGGCGGGCCGAAGGCTGCCGGAACCGGATGGGCTCGGTGACACGTGATGGGGGCGGACATGCCAATGTCGAAAGGGTCGAACACGCCGGTGCCGGAAACGGCGCTGCGGGTGGAACTGGGCTGGCGATCCGGCCCCGGCGTGCCCGACGCGGACGCCTCGGCGCTGCTGCTCGTGGGCGGCAAGGTCCGCTCGGACGGCGACTTCGTCTTCTACAACCAGCCGGCCCACTCCTCCGGCGCCGTGCGCCACGAGGGCAAGCGGGACGTCGGTGGCCGGGTCACCGACACGCTGCTCGTCGACCTCGCGCGCGTGGAGCGATCGATCGAGACCGTCGTCCTCGCCGCCTCCGCCGACGGCGGCACGTTCGGACAGGTCCCGGACCTGTACATCGAGGTCCGCGAGGCCGCCCAGAACACCGTCGTCGCCCGCTTCGACAGCGCCGGCGCCACGGTCGAAACCGCTTTCGTGCTCGGCGAGTTCTACCGCCGCAACGGTGTGTGGAAGTTCCGTGCCGTCGGCCAGGGCTACGGCAGCGGACTCGAAGGTCTCGCCACCGACTTCGGCATCACCGTGGACGAGCCGCAGCGCGCGGCAGCCGTCTCCCCGCCCCTGCCCCCGGCCCCGCCGCCGCCCCCCGTCGCGGCGTCCGTGCCGATGCCACCGCCTTCCGGCCCCCCGGCCCCTCTCCCGCCGCCCCCGCCCACCGCACCGGTACGGCTGTCCAAGGTCACCCTCACCAAGGCGGCACCCGCCGTCTCCCTCGCCAAACAGGGCGGCACCTCGGGTGCCCTGCGCGTGAACCTCAACTGGCAGGTCCGCAAGCAGTTCTCGGGATGGGGCAGCAAGCGGGGCGAGGCCGTCGCCCTGCACGCCGACCTCGACCTCGACCTGTGCGCCCTGTACGAACTCACCGACGGCAGCAAGGGAGTCGTCCAGGCACTCGGCAACGCCTTCGGCTCCCTGCACCGTCCGCCGTACATCCACCTCGACGGCGACGACCGCACGGGCGCCGTCGAGAGCGGTGAGAACCTCACCGTCAACCTCGACCACCGGCAGTCGTTCCGGCGGATCCTCGTCTTCGTGACCATCTACGAGGGCGCGCGTTCCTTCGCCGACCTGCACGCCACGGTCACCCTGCAACCGCAGTACGGCGCCCCGGTCGACTTCTCCCTGGACGAGTGCACGGTGCCGTCCACGGTCTGCGCCCTCGCCCTGATCACCAACACCGGCAACGACCTGGTCGTCCAGCGCGAGGCGCGCTACCTGGTGCCCGAACGCGGGGTCAGCCCGCAGCGGACCATCGACCGCGCCTACGGGTGGGGCATGAACTGGACTCCTGGCCGCAAGTAGCCGCTCAGCCTTTGTCGGGCACCGTGTCCGGGCGGGCGTAGGTGCGGCCCTTCCACGCGGCGCCACGGCCGCGGTAGTGCTGTACCGCCGAGTCGACCGTCATGAGGAGGTACAGGAACGCGGTGAACGGCAGGAGGGGAGCCAGCCAGGGCGGCTGGCGGTAGTAGCGGAGCATCGGCAGATACGTGCCCGTCATCACCAGCCACGCCAGGCCACCGGCCCCCGCCGCCGGAAGGTTCCCGGTCGCCGGACCCACGACCAGGGTCACCGGCGGCACCAGGTACACCAGGACCAGTCCGAGCACCGTACCGAGCAGCAGCAGCGGGTTGTGCCGCAGCTGCGCGTACGCGCTGCGGGACACCATCCGCCACAGGTCGTGCAGCCGGGGGTAGGGGCGCACGCTGTCGACCTTCTCGGCCAGCCCCAGCCAGATGTGCCCACCGCCGCCCTTGACGGTCCGCGCCAGCGCCACGTCGTCGATGACGGCGTGCCGGATGGCGTCCGGGATGCGCGCCCGCTCGGCGGTCCGGGCGCGCAGCAGGACGCAGCCCCCCGCAGCGGCCGCCGTACGGGCGCCCTTCCTGCCGATCCGGCGGAAGGGGTAGAGCTGGGCGAAGAAGTAGACGAACGCCGGTACGACCAGCCGCTCCCACAGGCTCTCCACCCGCAGCCGGGCCATCTGCGACACGACGTCGAAGCCGCCGGTCCGGGCCGCCGCGACCAGCTCGCGCAGACTGTCCGGCGCGTGGGCGATGTCCGCGTCCGTCAGCAGCAGGTACTCGGGTCCACGCGCGCGTGCCAGAGCGATGCCGTGCCGCACGGCCCATAGTTTGCCGGTCCAGCCGGCCGGCGGTTCTCCCGGTGAGGCGACGGTCAGCGGCAGACCGCCGTGCTCGCGAGCCAGTTCACGGGCGAGCTCCCCGGTACCGTCCGAACTGCCGTCGTCGACGAGGAAGACCTCGGCCCGCCCCGGATAGTCCTGCGCGAGCAGCGACGGCAGACTCCCGGGCAGCACGGCCGCCTCGTCACGCGCCGGGACCACCACGCACACCGGCGGCCAGTCGCCTGGATCCTCCCGGCGCGGCAGTCTGACGTCCGTGCGCCAGAAGAAGCCCTGGCAGAGCAGCAGCCACAGCCAGGCGGCGAGGGAGACGGCGGCGATCCAATCGATGGCGCTCACCCGCGCAGTCTGCCCCACGCCACCGGCCCCCAAGGGCTCATCGTCTATCGTGGCCGGGTGAAGATCGCGCTCATGGACTCCGGAATCGGTCTGCTGGCGGCCACCGCCGCGGTACGTCGTCTTCGCCCCGACGCGGATCTCGTCCTCTCCCTGGACCCTGATGGAATGCCCTGGGGTCCGCGTACCCCTGAGGACCTGACCGGACGGGCCCTCGCGGTCGCCGAGGCCGCCGCCGCGCACCGGCCCGAGGCCCTGATCGTCGGCTGCAACACCGCCACCGTGCACGCGCTGCCCGCGCTGCGCGCCCGCCTGGAGCCGGAGCTGCCCGTCATCGGCACCGTCCCGGCGATCAAGCCCGCGGCGTCCGGTGGCGGTCCCCTCGCGATCTGGGCGACCCCCGCCACCACCGGCAGCCCCTACCAGCGCGACCTGATCGCGCGGTTCGCCGACGGGGTCCGCGTCACCGAGGTGCCCTGCCCCGGGCTGGCCGAGGCAGTGGAGCACGCCGACGAGGCCGCCATCGCCGCCGCCGTCACCGCGGCCGCCGCGCTCACCCCCGACGACGTCACCACCGTCGTCCTGGGCTGCACGCACTACGAACTCGTCGCCGAGCGCATCCGCGCGGCCGTCCAGCAGCCGGGCCGGCCGCCCCTCGTCCTGCACGGCTCGGCGGGCGCCGTGGCCGCGCAGGCGCTGCGCCGCCTCGGCAGTCGGCCCCTCCCCGACGCCCCGGCCACCGGCACGCTCACCGTGCTGCTGAGCGGACGCGAGGGCGCCCTCCCGACGCCCGCGCTCGCTTACGAGGAAGGCCGGATCCTCCAGGCGGTCAGCCCCGCGCGGTGACCCTCGGTCCGCGGTGCCCGTCCGGCCCAGTCACTCTCCGCGACCCGGTACCACCGCAGCGAAACCTGAGTAACCTCATGGGTATGAGGGACCACCCCCACGGCGAGCACGCCAAGCACCCCGACGTCTGGACCGGACGCGCCACCAACCGCGCCCAGTGGCTGCTCGCGCTCGGCGGGGCCGCCTTCATGGCGCTCGGCATCGAACTCGCCGTCGACTCCGCCTGGAACTCCGGCATCGCCCCGCTCGTGATGTCCGTCGTCGGGTGCATCCTGGCCGGACTGCTGGTCCTGTTCGGCACCCTCGCCTTCGTGCACGTGGACCTCAGGCTGGACAAGGAGTCCCTGGAGGTGCGCTGCGGGCACATCGGTGTCCCGCGCCGCCGTATCCCCCTCGACCATGTCGCGGGCGCCGAGTTCGCCCCGCACGTCACCCCGCGTCAGTGGGGCGGCTGGGGCTACCGCTGGCGGCCCGAGAAGGGCACCGCGGTCGTCGTACGACGTGGTGAGGGCGTGGTGCTGCGCCTGTGGGACGGCCACACGTTCACCATCACCGTGGACAACGCGGAGGCGGCGGTACGGGTCATCCGCGACCGACTGCGGCCGGGCAGGCCATAGTCTGTATTCACTCTGTATTCACCAGCACCGATTTCACGGCGTCAGCCGGTCACGGCGCGGTCCTACGGCGCTCTCCAGCCGGGGCGGCTCCTCGGTCAGCGGCCGGGCCGTCGCCAGGCCCGCCAGGAGCCCGGCGCCCAACGGGACGGCGGTGAAGCTCAGAGCGTTGCCGACCGCCGCGATGGCGGTCACGGCCGTCAGGGCCGCGCCCGCGCTGAGCACGACGGGGGTGGGGCGCGCGGAGCGCCACAGCGTGTACAGGATCCAGTAGAAGGTGACCGCAAGAAGGACGACGCCGACGACACCCTGTTCCGCCGCCTGTTGCAGCAGCGCCGAGTGCGGTTTGCTGTCCGAGAGCAGCGCGGGGTCGGCGGTCGTCGCCGCCTCGCCGAAACGGCCCGGGCCCACTCCCACGGCGGCGTTGCGGCGCGCCAGGTGCAGGGCCGCGCGCCACAGCTCGACGCGGTGCCGGGTGAGCCCGCCCTCCAGCGACGCGGCGAGGCCGCCCGGCAGCCTGCCGCCGGCCACCGCCAGGACCGCGCCGCCCATGACGACCGCCGCGGCGGCCAGACCCGCGATGCCCACCGCGCGGCTGCGCATCCGCCGGGCGGCGAGCGAGCACAGCAGGACGGCGGCACAGGCGACAAACGCGCTGACCGAGCCGAGCGTGATCGCGGCCACCGTGATCCCGGCCGCGAGTGAGCCCAGCGCGAACCGTGCCACCGGGGCCTCGGCGGCCCAGGCGGCACAGCAGGCGGCGCCGGCACACAGGGTCAGTACGGCCGCGGTGGCGCCCGCGTGTCCCAGCGGTGCGACGATCTGCGGTCCCGGCGTCAGCCGCGGTACCGCCACCGAAAGGCCGAGCCCGGCCAGTGCCGCGGCGCACGGCGCCGCGACCGGGAGCAGCGCCCCGCAGATGCGTCCCGCCGCATAGCCGGCGGCCACCGCCAGCACCGCCAACAGCACGCCCTCAGGGCGTCCCTCGTGCACCGCCCCCGTGATCAGCGACCACGTGGCGCAGGCACCGAGCACCACGACGCCCGCCGCGTCCGAAACGTTTCGTCTGTCGCCGTCCTCCCCAGGACCGGCACCGGACGTCGTCCCCGCTGAACCCACCCCGCCCCCCGAAACCGACCGAAGCCCCCCGGACCTCGCACGGTAACGGCTGGTGGGCGTTTTGTGGATGAGTTGGGCCGAGTTGCGCAGGAACGATGCTGCAGACGCACCGCGTCACCCCGTGCTGCCATCCGGACCGAACTGTCCGTGTCAAGGTCACCCGCCGTACACTCCCGGGGTGACCGTCACCGCAACCTCCGTGGACGAGTCGGACCAGCTGCGACCGCAGCCCGCGCCCGCCTCGCGCACGGCGCGCCTCGTACGCCTCGTCCCGGCCCTCGTCGCCGCGCTCTGCGGAGTGCTGCTCTACGTCAGCTTCCCGCCGCGCACCCTGTGGTGGCTGGCCCTGCCGGCCTTCGCCGGCTTCGGCTGGGTACTGCGCGGGCGCAGCTGGAAGGCGGCCCTCGCCCTCGGCTACCTCTTCGGTCTCGGCTTCCTGCTGCCGCTGCTGGTGTGGACCGGCGTGGAGGTCGGCCCGGTGCCGTGGATCGCGCTGGCCGCTATCGAGGCGATCTTCATAGCCCTGGTCGGCGTGGGTGTGGCGGCGGTCTCCCGGCTGCCCGCCTGGCCGGTGTGGGCTGCCGCACTGTGGATCGCGGGCGAGGCCGCACGCGCGCGCGTGCCCTTCCACGGCTTCCCCTGGGGCAAGATCGCCTTCGGTCAGGCCGACGGCGTCTTCCTGCCGCTCGCCGCGGTGGGCGGCACCCCGGCCCTCGGCTTCGGGGTCGTCCTGTGCGGCTTCGGGCTGTACGAGGCCGTCCGCCTGGTGGTCGAGGGGCGCAGGACGCGGGCCGTGCAGCGGTCGGCGGCGGCCGTGGCCCTGCTGAGCGTGGCCGTCCCCGTGGCGGGCGCGGTGGCCGCCCAGGCCCTGGTCAGCGACAAGGCCGAGAACGGCTACGCCACCGTCGCCCTGATCCAGGGCAACGTGCCCCGCTCCGGCCTTGAGTTCAACGCCCAGCGCCGGGCTGTGCTCGACTACCACGCGCGGGAAACGCTGCGGCTGGCCGCCGACGTCAAGGCCGGCCGGACGCCGAGGCCCGACTTCGTGCTGTGGCCGGAGAACTCCTCCGACGTCGACCCCTTCGCCAACGCCGACGCCTACGCCGTGATCGACGGCGCAGCCAAGGCGATCGGCGCGCCCATCTCGGTCGGCGGGGTCGTCGAGCGGGACGGCAAGTGGTGGAACGAGCAGATCCTGTGGGACCCGAAGAAGGGCCCCACCGACACCTACGACAAGCGGCAGATCCAGCCGTTCGGCGAGTACCTGCCGCTGCGCGGTCTCATCGGCGCGATCAACAGCCACTGGACGTCGATGGTCCACCAGGACTTCAGCCGGGGCACCAAGCCCGGCGTGTTCGCCATGGACCCCGCCAAGGTCGGCCTGGTCACCTGCTACGAGGCCGCCTTCGACTGGGCGGTGCGCTCGGAGGTCACCGACGGCGCGCAGCTGATCTCCGTGCCGAGCAACAACGCGACCTTCGACCGCAGCGAGATGACCTACCAGCAGCTCGCCATGTCCCGGGTGCGGGCCGTCGAGCACAGTCGCAGCGTCACCGTGCCGGTCACCAGCGGCGTCAGCGCGATCATCATGCCCGACGGGAAGATCACCCAGAGGACCGGCATGTTCGTCCCCGCCTACCTGGTCCAGAAGGTGCCGCTGCGCTCTTCGGAGACGCCGGCCACCAAGCTGGGCATCCTGCCGGAGATCGCCCTGATGCTGGTCGCCGCGGGCGGTCTGGGTTGGGCGATCGGGGCCGGGGTGCGCGGGTGGCGCCGCGGGGGAGCGGACACGGCCAGCTAGGGTCGGCCTCATGGCTACCCCTGACTTCATCCGTGATCTGCGGTCCTCCATCGGCCATCAGTTGCTGTGGCTGCCGGGTGTCAGCGTCGTCGTCCTCGACGACGAGGGCAGGGTGCTGCTCAACCGCCGCTCCGACAACGGCAAGTGGTCGCTCATCGGCGGCATCCCGGAACCGGGGGAGCAGCCCGCGGCCTGCGCGGTGCGCGAGGTGCAGGAGGAGACGGGAGTGCACTGTGTCGTCGAGCGGGTGCTCCTCGTCCAGGCACTGAAGCCCGTCACCTACGACAACGGCGACACCTGCCAGTACATGGACATCTCGCTGCGCTGCCGGGCCGTCGGCGGCGAGGCCCGGGTCAACGACGACGAGTCGCTGGAGGTGGGGTGGTTCGAGGTCGACGCCCTGCCGGAGCTGAACGAATACGCGCTGTTCCGGATCAAGCAGGCGCTGTCGGACGCACCCACATGGTTTGACCCCACTACATCCGGGTGAAGTATGGGCTGCGACCACATGTGGTCCGGTACCCGCCCTGCCTAGGGTCGTTCCATGACCCCGCCCAGCGCCGCTCCCGCCCCCCACACCCCCTCCCTCGACCTCGGCGGGCGCACCGCCCTGGTCACCGGCGCCGCCGGGGGCATCGGCCGCGCCTGCGCGCTGCGGCTCGCGGCAGCCGGGGCCGAGGTCAGAGCGGTCGACCGGGACGAGGCGGGCCTGGAAGCGCTGACCGGGCTGGCGGAGGGCCTGGCCGGCACGGTCGAGTCGCACGTCCTCGACCTCACCGACCTCGACGCCGCCGAACAGGCCGCCGCGGGCACCGACGTCCTGGTCAACAACGCCGGACTGCAGCTGGTCCGCCCCATCGAGGAGTTCCCGCCCGACGTCTTCCACACCGTCCTCACCGTGATGCTGGAGGCGCCGTTCCGGCTCATCCGCGGCGCCCTGCCCCACATGTACGGCCAAGGGTGGGGCCGGATCGTCAACATCTCCTCGGTGCACGGGCTGCGCGCCTCCGCCTACAAGTCGGCCTATGTGGCCGCCAAACACGGTCTGGAGGGCCTGTCCAAGACCGCGGCCCTCGAGGGCGCACCCCACGGCGTCACCTCGAACTGTGTGAACCCCGGCTATGTGCGCACCCCCCTGGTCGAACAGCAGCTCGCCGACCAGGCGCAGGCCCACGGCATCCCCGAGGAGCGGGTGCTGACCGAGGTGCTCCTGCAGGACAGCGCAGTCAAACGGCTCGTCGAACCGGAGGAGGTCGCCGAGGCCGTCGCGTACCTGTGCGGCCCGCAGTCGTCCTTCGTGACCGGCACCTCCCTCGTCCTCGACGGCGGCTGGACCGCCCACTGAGCAGGCCCGAAGCCAGGTCGGCCCGAGTTGTCCACAGGGCTGACGGGGTGAACGTGCGATGGGGAATCCTGTGAGCATGTCCCGCGATCACGTGCAGTCCGCCGAGCACGCCGACGGCCGAACGCCGGTGGCCGCGCCCACCGAGACACCGTTCCTGGAACTGCTGGCCAGGGGCGCGTCCGCCGACGCCTACGAGCAGCCCGTGCTGCTGGCCCGCGCCGCGGGGGCACCCGCCGAGACCGTCGACGCCCTCGAGCACGCCAAGCAACTCGCACTGCGGGTCCGCGCGGAACTGGAGGGGCGGCGCCGGCGGGAGGCGGAGCTGTCCGCGCTGTTCGAGACCGCCCACGACCTGGCGGGCCTGCGCGACCTGGACTCCGTCCTGCGGGCGATCGTCCAGCGCGCCCGCTCGCTGCTGGGCACGGACGTCGCCTACCTCAGCCTGAACGACCCGCTGCGCGGCGACACCTACATGCGGGTGACGGAGGGCTCGGTCGCCGCCCGCTTCCAGCAGCTGCGGATCGGCATGGGGGAGGGGCTCGGCGGCCTCGTGGCCCAGACCGCCCGCCCCTATGTCACCGACGACTACTTCAAGGACGGCCGCTTCCAGCACACCCACGCGATCGACGCCGGTGTGCGCGACGAGGGCCTGGTCGCGATCCTCGGCGTGCCCCTCATGCTGGGCCACCACGTCATCGGCGTGCTGTTCGCCGCGGACCGGCGTGCCCGGGTCTTCGAGCGGGAGCAGATCGCCCTGCTCGGTTCCTTCGCCGCGCTCGCCGCAGCCGCCATCGACACCGCGAACCTCCTCACCGAGACCCGTTCCGCCCTCGCGGGCCTCGAGCGGGCCAACGAGATCATCCGGGACCGCAGCGCGGTCATCGAGCGTGCCTCCGACGTCCACGACCGGCTCACGGAACTCGTGCTGCGCGGCGGCGGGGTGCACGACGTGGCCGCGGCCGTCTCCCAGGTCCTCGACGGCACCGTCGAGTTCACGGAGTCCGACGACACACCGTCGGCACCACTGGAGACCTCCCGGGCCGAAGGGCACGCCGTGCGCCACGGGGACGACTGGATCGCCGCCGTGGCCGCCGGCGGTGAACTCCTCGGCGCGCTCGTCCTGCGCGGCCACCCCGGGCTCGACCCCGTCGACCAGCTCACCCTGGAGCGCGCCGCGACGGTCACCTCGCTGCTTCTGCTCGCCAGACGGTCCGCCGCCGAGGCCGAACAACGCGTCCGCGGCGAACTGCTGGACGACCTCCTGGACGCCCGCGACCGCGATCCGCGCCTGCTGCGCGAGCGAGCCGCACGCCTGCGTGCCGACCTCGACGCCACCCATGTCGTGCTCGCCGCCCGGCTCGGCGGCCCCACCGCGGACGCCGAGCAGGAGGCCGACGCCCGACGGCGCCTGTGGTCCGCCGCCTCCCACCTCGCCGCCACCCGGCACGGCCTGGCTGCCGCCCGCGAC
Organism: Streptomyces sp. NPDC101152; assembly: GCF_044768275.1. NCBI lineage: Bacteria > Bacillati > Actinomycetota > Actinomycetes > Kitasatosporales > Streptomycetaceae > Streptomyces > Streptomyces sp. NPDC101152. The sequence goes on from NZ_JBIWPO010000038.1 coordinate 23,929, forward strand.
GGCGGCACGGTCCTCCTCCTGCCGCTGCGGACCGGCGACACCGCCACCGGCCTGGCCCGCCGCACCGCCCGCCACCTGGGCACGGCCGTCCACGAAGCGGTCACCGTCGGTGCCTCGGCTCCCGTAGGGGACCTCGCCGCTCACCCCGATGCCGTCGCCGCCGCCTACGCCGAGGGCCGGCGCTGCCTCGAGGCCCTGCGCCTGCTCGGCCGCGCCGGTGACGGAGCCGCCGCAGCGGACTTCGGCTTCCTCGGTCTGCTGCTCGCCGGCGACCGGGACATCGCGGGTTTTGTCGACCGCACCATCGGCCAGGTCGTCGCCTACGACGAGCGCCGCGGAACCGACCTGGTCCGCACTCTCGACGCGTACTTCACCTGCGGCATGAGCCCCGCCCGCACCAAGGACGAACTCCACGTCCACGTCAACACCGTCGCCCAGCGCCTCGAGCGCGTGGGCCGCCTCCTCGGCGACGACTGGCAGACCCCCGCTCGCACCCTGGAGATCCAACTCGCCCTGCGCCTGCACCGTTTGGCGGCGGCCTGACAGCGCCGGCCCCCCGTACACGAGCGCATGTACGGGGGGCGGCACAGGCGGGCTCAGACGGGCCGGGCGTCCGCCGAGGGCGCCGGCGCCGACCGGGCCTCACCGGAGGACCCGAGGTCGGCGAGGTCTCGTCGCCGCGTCTCCTTCGCCACCCCCACGGCGACCACCGTCAGGACGGCCGCGGCGATGACGTACAGGGCGATCGGCGTGGAGCTGCCGTAGTCGGACAGCAGTGCCGTGGCGATCAGCGGCGCGGGCGCGCCGGCCGCGACGGAGGCGAACTGGGCGCCGATGGAGGCGCCGGAGTAGCGCATCCTCGTCGCGAACATCTCGGAGAAGAAGGCGGCCTGGGGCGCGTACATCGCCCCGTGCAGGACCAGGCCCACCGTCACGGCGAGGACCAGGTCGCCGAAGCCGCCGGTGTCGACGAGCGAGAAGAAGGGGAACATCCACAGGCCGACGCCCACGGCGCCCAGCAGATACACCGGCCGCCGTCCCACCCGGTCCGAGAGCGCGCCCCAGGCGGGGATGACCGCGAAGTGCACGGCCGAGGCGATCAGTACGGCGTTGAGCGCGGTCTGCTTGGAGACGCCGGCCGAGGTGGTGGCGTAGACGAGGATGAACGCGGTGATGACGTAGTAGCTGATGTTCTCGGCCATGCGGGCGCCCATCGCCACCAGCACGTCGCGCCAGTGGTGGCGCAGCACCGACACGAGCGGCAGCCTCTCGGCCTCACCGTCGCGGGCCGCCCTGCGGGCCTCGGCCCGCGCCAACGCCTCGCGGAAGACAGGCGATTCATCGACAGAGAGACGAATCCACAGACCGACGGCCACCAGCACCCCGGACAGCAGGAACGGAATCCGCCAGCCCCACGAGCCGAAGGCGGCGTCGGAGAGCAGCGCCGTCAGCAGGGAGAGCACGCCGGTCGCGAGCAACTGGCCGGCGGGCGCCCCGGTCTGGGGCCAGGACGCCCAGAAGCCGCGGCGCCGCGCGTCCCCGTGCTCGGACACCAGCAGCACGGCCCCGCCCCATTCGCCGCCGAGTGCGAAGCCCTGGACGAGCCGCAGGGTGGTGAGCAGCACGGGAGCGGCGGTGCCGACCGTCGCGTGGGTGGGCAGCAGCCCGATCGCGAACGTCGCGCCGCCCATCAGCAGCAGGCTGACCACCAGCAGTTTCTTGCGGCCGATCCGGTCGCCGTAGTGCCCGAAGACCAGGGCGCCCAGCGGGCGGGCGGCGAATCCGACGGCGTACGTCAGAAACGACAGCAGCGTGCCGACCATGGGGTCGGAGTCCGGGAAGAACAGCTTGTTGAAGACGAGCGCGGCGGCGGAACCGTACAGGAAGAAGTCGTACCACTCGATGGTGGTGCCGATGAGGCTGGCGGCGACGATGCGCTTGAGGTTGCCGGGTGGTGGTGCGGTGGTTGCGGAGGCCATGTGCGCCACTTCCTCGTGTGCGGTGGGGACGGGTGGGTGTCGGCACACCGTAGGAAGGCGCAGGTCAGGCGGACATGTGGTGGGGCACCATAGTTGTGAGGTGGGCGGTGTAGGCCGGTACGTTCGGCGTGCGGGGACCACGTCATCGGCGGCGCGCGGCGTTGAGTCGTGCCGCCTGGCGGGTCAGGTGGTCGCGTTCGGCGAGGTTGGGGGCCTTGAGAGCGGCCTCCGCGTAGAGCCGGGCCGCCGTCGCCATGTCGCCGTCGCGTTCGTGAAGGTGGGCCGCCACCGCCGTGTGGCGGGGCAGTGAGGCGTCCAGCTCCGCCAGCGCGGCGAGCCCGGCGCGCGGCCCGTCCGCCTCGCCGACGGCGACCGCGCGGTTGAGGCGGGCGACGGGGCTGCCGGTCAGGCGGACGAGTTCGTCGTACCACTCGACGATCTGCACCCAGTCGGTCTCCTCGGCGCTGGGCGCGTCCGCGTGCAGGGCCGCGACGGCGGCCTGGGCCTGGAACTCGCCCAGCCGGTCGCGGGCGAGGGCCCCCTGGAGGATCGCGACGCCCTCGGCGATCAACCCGGTGTCCCACCGGCCGCGGTCCTGCTCGGCGAGCGGCACCAGGCTGCCGTCGGGCGCGGTCCGGGCGGCGCGCCGGGCGTGGTGCAGCAGCATGAGGGCGAGCAGCCCCGCCACCTCGGGATGGTCGATGCCGGCGGCGAGCTGCCGGGTGAGCCGGATGGCCTCGGCGGCGAGGTCGACGTCGCCCGAGTACCCCTCGTTGAAGACCAGGTAGAGCACGCGCAGCACGGTGGCGACGTCGCCGGGCTGGTCGAACCGGACGCCGGAGACCGTGCGCTTGGCCCGGCTGATGCGCTGTGCCATGGTCGCCTCCGGCACCAGGTAGGCCTGGGCGATCTGATGGGTGGTGAGCCCGCCGACGGCGCGCAGGGTGAGCGCGACGGCGGACGAGGGCGTGAGCGACGGGTGGGCGCACAGGAAGTAGAGCTGGAGCGTGTCGTCCACGTCCGAAACGGATCCGGACGGTGGCTCCTCGTCCAGACGGTCCTCACGCCGGCGACGCGCGCTGTCCGCGCGGGTCTGGTCGAGGAACTTCCGCCAGGCCACGGTGACCAGCCAGCCCTTCGGGTCCCGAGGCGGGTCGGCCGGCCAGACGCGCACCGCTTCGAGCAGGGCCTCCTGTACGGCGTCCTCGGCCGCCGCGAAATCGGCTCCGCGGCGGACGAGGACGGTCAGGACACTCGGTGTGAGGCTGCGCAGCAGTGCCTCATCCATGAAGCAGGCACTCCGTGACCGTGGGACGCGCGTGCAGGAACGGTCGCAGCTCCAGCCACTCGTGGATCGGCTTCCCGCCCGCCCCGGGCGCCGCCGACAGCTCCCCGGCCAGCTCGACGGCGCGCTCGTGGCTGTCGACATCGATGATCATCCAGCCGGCGATGAGGTCCTTGGTCTCGGCGAACGGGCCGTCGGTGACCGGCGGGCGCCCCTCACCGCCGTACTGGACCCACGTCCCCTCGGGGGCGAGCGCCTGGCTGTCGACGAACTCGCCGGTCTTCTCCAGGCGGGCCGCGAAGTCGTTCATGTACTGCACGTGCGCCGAGATCTCCTCCGGCGTCCACTGGTCCATCGGTACGTCGTTCACGGAAGCCGGGGCGCCTCGGTAGTGCTTGAGCAGCAGGTACTTGGCCATCGTGGTCTCCTCGGTGCTGGTGCGACCCATTGTGGTCGCGTTCACCTCGGGGACGGAGCGGGCCACGGGTTCTCGACATCCTCCGGGGAAGATTTTTCCGGCCCGCGCCCCGCGACCGCGGTCACGGAGCGCGGGCCGGCTTCACCGCGTCATCCGGTGGGGGCGGTGCGGATGGCGGCGATGTCGAATTGGAGGCGGACTTTCTCGCTCACCATGGCTCCGCCCTCGGCCAGTTTCGCGTTGTAGGTCAGACCCCATTCGGAACGATTGATCGTCGTGGTGCCGTCGAATCCGACGCGGTCATAACCGAAGGGGTCGGTGACCTGTCCTATGTAGGTGAGTTCCAGTACGACCGGACGCGTTGCGGCCTTGATCGTGAGGTCGCCGGTCATGCGGTAGACATCGTTGCCGTCGACCTCGACGGCGGTGCTCCGGAACTTCATGCTGGGGTAGGTGCGGGCGTCCAGGAAGTCCCGCCCGACCAGGTGTGCGTCGCGCTGTTCCACGCCGGTGTCGACGCTGGCCGTGGACAGCACGATCTCGGCCTGCGAGCGGGCGGGATCGCGGCCGTCGAAGAAGAGCCTGCTCCGGTACTCGGTGAACGCGCCGCGCACCGTGGTGACCATGGCGTGCCGGACGGAGAAACCGATCCGGCTGTGCGCCGGGTCGATCATCCATTCTCCGGTCAGGGAGGCGAGCGAGGGGTCGGCCGGGCCGGCGGTGGGGGAGAAGGCCGGTGCGTGTGCGGAGGACGGTGAAGCTGCGGGGGGAGCCGGGCGGCGCAGGGACGCAGCGCGGGTGAACAAGTTCATGCTTCACGTGATTACTTGAAGAAAGTTATTGCCGCAAGCCCGCTTCAGGCCCAGTACCTGCCCGAACATAATCCACACATATTCGCCACGGAATCGGTTCGCGGCAGGAATGTCTGATTCGGCGATATCCGTCAGGGCTCGCGGTGTTCGTGTGCCGCTTGCTCCAATTCCGCCGCCTCCGCCTCGCCCAGCCGGGCCTCCGCGGCCACGTCGATGGAGCGGGTGAACAGCCAGTACAGGACGGCGGCCACCGGCAGACCGACGAACAGGGAGATGTCCGCTCCGCCGAGGGAGTGCGCGACCGGGCCGGTGTACAGGGTGCCCACCGAGAAGAACGGCACCATGACAGCGAAGCCCACCAGATAGGCGATGATGCCGTGCCAGCCCCAGCGCCCGTAGATTCCGCGCGGGTTGAAGATCTCGGCGATGGCGTAGTGGCCACGGCGCACGACGTAGTAGTCCATCAGGTTGACCGCGGTCCACGGGATGAACAGATAGAGGACCAGCAGCAGGAAGTTGTTGAAGTTCGCGAGGAAGTTGGACGTCGCGGCCAGTGCGCCGACCAGCGAGAGCGCCGCGGTGAGACCGATCGTCACCAGCCGTACGCTCAGCGTCGGGCGCACCCGTCTGATCGAGTCGACGGCGCTGATCAACGTGAGCGAGCCGCCGTACATGTTCAGCGCGGTGACGGAGACCAGGCCCAGGACGGCGAAGAGCAGCACGATCGCGCCGAAGCCGGTGAACACCTTGTCGCCCGCCGCGTTGATCGACTTGATCGTGTCGAAGTCCTTGCCCGCCCAGGCCGCCAGCAGCGCGCCGAGCACCATCAGCCAGATGCCGCCGAGGGCGGAGCCGAAGTAGGTCCAGTAGAAGGTCTTGCGGACCGTGACGTCCGGGGGGAGGTAGCGCGAGTAGTCCGAGACGTAGATCGCCCAGCTGATCTGGTAGCCGGCGACCACGCCGAACTGCGCCAGGAACGGTGTCCACTTGAAGGCACCGAGGTCGAAGGAGCCGGCCGGGTAGTGCAGGGTGACCAGGACACCGACGGTGAAGATCCCGAAGACGACCAGGAAGGTGTACGTCAGGAACTGCTCGGCCCGGTGGATGACGTCGTAGCCGACCAGCGCGATGACCAGTGCGACGACGGTGACCACGACCACCCACAGCTTCACGCCGCCGTGCACGGTGGTGTGCATGGCCTCGCCGGCGAGGATGGTGTTGAAGACGTTGAAGCCCGCGTACTGGATGTAGGCGAACAGCCACACCAGCAGGGCGCCGATGTAACCGAACTGGGGCCGCGACTGGATCATCTGCGGCAGGCCCAGCTGGGGGCCCTGGGCGGAGTGGAAGGCCATGAAGAAGGTGCCGAGGACGGTGCCGGCGACGATCGCGATCAGCGACCAGATCAGGTTGCCGCCCTCGGTGATGCTGATCAGGCCCACGGCCAGGGTCGCGATCTGGGCGTTCGACATGAACCACAGCGGGCCGAGGTGCCAGAGCTTGCCGTGGCGCTCGTCCAGCGGGACGTAGTCGATGGAACGTATCTCCAGGCCCGACACCCTTGGTTCCGACGTTGTGGTCACGGCGCCTCCAGAGTGCTCCCCCACCCCTGTGGCCGGATTCATTCCCCCGGAATGGTCTGGCCAAAGGTCATATTGCCGACCCTTGACCAGACAGTCGGCCCAGGTCAGGCGGCCGGGCCCGGGAACGTCGGGTACTCCACACCGGAGACGTGCTGGACGACCCGGATGACCTGGCAGGAGTAGCCGAACTCGTTGTCGTACCAGAGGTAGAGGATGGCGTTGTCGCCCTCCACCTTGGTGGCGCCCGCGTCGATGATCGAGGCGTGTCGCGAGCCGATGAAGTCGCTGGAGACCGCGTCGGGGGCGGTGGTGAAGTCGATCTGGCGCTTGAGCGGCGAGGTCAGCGAGACCTTGCGGAGGTGGTCGAGGACCTCCTCGCGGTCGGTCGGCCGGGCCAGTTGCAGGTTCAGGATCGCGATCGAGACGTCCGGCACCGGGACCCGGATCGAGCTGCCGGTGATCCGGGCCTGGAGGCCGGGCAGCGCCTTGGTGACGGCGGAGGCGGCGCCGGTCTCGGTGATGACCATGTTCAGCGGCGCCGAACGGCCACGGCGGTCGGCCTTGTGGTGGTTGTCCAGCAGGTTCTGGTCGTTGGTGAAGGAGTGCACGGTCTCCACGTGGCCGCGCAGCACGCCGTACTCGTCGTCCATTGCCTTCAGCGGCGGCACGATCGCGTTGGTGGTGCAGGAGGCGCAGGACAGGATCTGCTCGTCCGGCTTGATCGTGTCGTGGTTGACGCCGTGCACGATGTTCGGGACGTCGCCCTTGCCCGGCGCGGTCAGCACGACCTTGTCGATGCCGGGACGCAGATGCTGGGACAGGCCCTCGCGGTCGCGCCACTTGCCGGTGTTGTCGATCAGGATGGCGTTGCTGATGCCGTACGCCGTGTAGTCGACCTCGGACGGGTGGTTCGCGTAGATCACCTTGATCGCGTTGCCGTTGGCGAAGATGGTGCTCGATTCCTCGTCCACGGTGATCGTGCCCTGGAACTGGCCGTGGATGGAGTCCCGGCGCAGCAGCGAGGCCCGCTTGACGAGATCTTCGGGGGCCCGATCGCCGCCTCCGCGCACCACGATGGCGCGCAGCCTGAGGCCGTTGCCGGAGCCCGCCTTCTCGATGAGCAGGCGGGCGACCAGGCGGCCGATGCGGCCGAAGCCGTAGAGGACGACGTCGCGGCCGACGCCTCCCTCGATCTTGTTGGCGCCGGTGGCCCCGGCGACCGCCTCCGCGGTGAAGGCCGCCACCGTCAGACCCCGGGTGTCGTCCTTGTACGTGGCGGCCAGCATGCCGATGTCGATCTGCGAGGGGCCGAGGTCGAGCGTCGTCAGTGCCTCGAGGAACGGCAGGGTCTCGGTGACCGAGAGCTCCTCGCCGGCGATCTGCCGGGCGAAGCGGTGGGTCTTGAGGATGCTCACCACCGACTTGTTCACCAGGGAGCGGCTGTGCAGCAGGACGGTGACGTCCCGCTCGCGGTGGAGCTTTCCGATGATCGGGATCATCGACTCCGCGATCTCCTCGCGGGTCTTCCAGTTGGTGAACGAGTCGTCGTTGAGGGTCACTGATCCATCTTTCGAGCTAGGCGGCGCTCATATGTTAAACCTTTCGTGTTTCGATCCGTCGAACGGGGGTGCCAGGGGGTGAACCAGGAGTGAATCGAGACGATCCGGCTCCCCGTCCGTACCTCACGGTCATGGGGGCCTGCCCGCCCCGCCGACCGCCACCGGAACCGATCGAGGGACCAACACCATGAACGCAACCGCAGCCATCGGCGTGACCGGCCTGGGTGTGATGGGCCGTAACCTGGCGCGCAACTTCGCCCGCCGCGGGTACACCGTCGCCGTCCACAACCGCACGGTGGGCCGCACGCGCGCGCTGATGGAGGTGTACGGCGACGAGGGGTCCTTCGTCGCCGCCGAGACGGCCGAGGAGTTCGTCGCCGCCCTCGAACGCCCCCGCCGCCTGATGATCATGGTGCAGGCCGGCGCCGCCACCGACGCGGTCATCGACGAGTTCGTGCCGCTCCTGGAGCCCGGCGACATGATCATCGACGGCGGCAACGCCCACTTCGCCGACACCCGCCGCCGCGAGGCCGCCCTGCGCGAGCGCGGCCTGCACTTCGTCGGCGCCGGCGTCTCCGGCGGCGAGGAGGGCGCCCTGGAGGGACCGTCCATCATGGTCGGCGGCTCGGCGGAGGCGTACGACGTGCTCGGGCCCATGTTCGAGACCATCAGCGCCAAGGTCGACGGCGAGCCCTGCGCCGCCCACATCGGCAGCGACGGCGCCGGCCACTTCGTCAAGATGGTCCACAACGGCATCGAGTACGCCGACATGCAGCTCATCGCCGAGGCGTACGACCTGCTGCGCCAGGTGGCCGGATACACTCCGGCCGAGATCGCGGAGGTCTTCCGGGGCTGGAACGCCGGCCGCCTCGGCTCCTACCTGGTCGAGATCACCGCCGAGGTCCTCGCCCACACGGACCCGGAGACCGGCGCGCCCTTCGTCGACATCGTGGCCGACGCCGCGGGCCAGAAGGGCACAGGGCGCTGGACCGTGCAGACCGCGCTCGACCTCGCCTCACCGGTCACCGCCATCGCCCAGGCCACCTTCGCCCGCGCCGCCTCCGGCCAGAGCGAACTGCGCGCCGCCTACGCGGGCCTGCCCGGCGGCACCCGGCCGCACCTCAGCCGTACCGAGGCCGAACGCTTCGCCTCCCAGGTCGAACACGCCCTGTACGCGTCCAAGGTGATCGCCTACGACCAGGGCTGGAAGATGATCCAGGACGCGGCCGCCGAGTACGGCTGGAAGATCGACCTCGGCACGGTCGCCCGCATCTGGCGCGGCGGCTGCATCATCCGCGCCTCCTTCCTCGACCGCATCCGCGCCGCCTATGCCTTCGACCGTGAACTGGTCAGCCTGCTGGGCGAGATGGAGTTCGCCATGGAGATCACCGACGCACAGGTGCCCTGGCGGGAGACGGTCGCCTCCGCCGCCCGCCGCGGCATCCCCGTGCCCGCGTTCTCCGCCGCCCTCGCCCACTATGACACCCTGCGCGCCGGCCGCCTGCCCGCCGCCCTCCTGCAGGGCCAGCGTGACTACTTCGGCGCCCACACCTACCGGCGCACCGACCGCCCCGGCGCCTTCCACACCCACTGGGCCGCCCCGGAGCGCCACGAGACCCCCGCCTGACGCACACCGGGCGTGACCATCGGGCGGAACCCGTCGTTCCCGATGGCATGATCCACATCAGACGCGGACTCGGTACGGCCGCCGTGGCGCTCGCCGCCCGGCGGCCCTGACCGCCACCGCCCCTGCTCCTGCGCCGACGTCTGCCCGCCCCTGCCGTTCTGGGCCCGCTGAAAGCCGGTTGACGCCCCTGTGTGGCCTGCCTAGCCTCCACTGGACACATCTGGACGGGTAGGGCGGCGATGACGGAAATTCAGGACTCCCCCGACAGCAGACCCACGGCCCGGCAGCTCCAGGTGGAGACGCACGGGCTGGACGTGATCGGCGGCGCCGAGCGCAAGGGCACCCCGCGTGCCCTGTTCTGGCCCTGGTTCGGCGCCAACGTCTCGATCCTGGGCCTGAGTTACGGGGCCTTCGCGCTCGGGTTCGGGATCTCCTTCTGGCAGGCGCTGATCGCCGGGGTCATCGGCATCGTCTTCTCGTTCCTGCTGTGCGGCCTCATCGCCGTGGCCGGCAAGCGCGGCTCCGCGCCCACGATGGTGCTCAGCCGGGCCGCCTACGGCGTCCGGGGCAACCGGCTGCCCTCGGTGATCTCCTGGGTGCTCACCGTCGGCTGGGAGACCGTGCTCTGCGCGCTCGCGACCATGGCCACCGCCACCGTCTTCGGACGGCTCGGCTGGGGCGGCGGCACCGGGACGAAGGCCGTCGCGCTCGTGGTCGTGGGCGCGCTGACCGTGGTCGGCGGCGTGATGGGCTTCGACCTGATCATGCGGCTGCAGACCGTGATCACCGTCGTCACGGGTGTGCTCACCGTCGTCTACATCGGGCTCGTCGCCGACCACATCCACTGGAGCACCGTCAGCGCGATCCCGGCCGGCTCCGGGGAGAAGTTCATCGGAGCGCTGGTGTTCATGATGACCGGCTTCGGCCTGGGCTGGGTGAACGCGGCCGCCGACTACTCCCGTTATCTGCCCCGCCGTTCCTCCAGCCGGGCCGTGATCGGCTGGACCACCTTCGGCGCGTCCGTTGCCCCGCTGCTCCTGCTGGTCTTCGGCCTGCTGCTGGCCGGCTCCTCCACCAAGCTGAACGCCGCGGTCGCCGCCGACCCGATCGGCGCGCTGACCACCATCCTGCCCACCTGGTTCCTGGTCCCCTTCGCCGTGGTGGCGGTGTTCGGCCTGGTCGGCGGCGCGGTCCTGGACATCTATTCCTCGGGCCTCGCCCTGCTCTCGGCGGGCATCCGGATCCCCCGCCACCTGGCCGCCTTCGTCGACGGCGTGCTGATGATCGCGGGATCCGTCTACATCGTCTTCTTCGCCGGCGACTTCCTGGGCCAGTTCACGGGCTTCCTCACCACGCTGGGCGTCCCGATCGCCGCCTGGTGCGGGATCATGCTCGCCGACCTCCTCCTGCGGCGGCGCGACTACGACGAGGCCGACCTCTACCGGCCCACGGGCCGCTACGGCGACGTACCGCTCCTGCCGCTGCTGTTGACCGTCGTCGCCACCGCCCTCGGGTGGGGCCTGGTCACCAACTCGGCCGCCAGTTGGCTCACGTGGCAGGGCTACCTGCTCGACCCCTTCGGCCTCGGAGGCAAATCCGGCGCCTGGGCCTACGCCAACCTCGGCGTCCTCGCCGCGCTCGTCCTCGGCTTCCTCGGCACCCTCGCGGGTCGTGCCCGCGTCGACGCGCAGGAGGCTCAGGCGCCGAGCCCGAGGGACGCGGGAGCCGCCGTATGACCGGCGGCCTGCTCACCGTCATCGACATGCAACGCGTCTTCGCCGAGCCGGACAGTCCCTGGGCCGCCCCCCGGTACGCCGAGGCGGCGGCCGGTGTACGAGGCCTGCTGCCGGCCTTTGGCGACCGGGTCACGTTCACCCGCTTCCTGGCCCCGGCGAAACCCGAGGGTGCCTGGCGGGCGTACTACTACCGGTGGCCCTTCGCGCTCCAGCCGCCGGACGCCCGACTGTGGGAGCTGACCGAGGACTTCACCGATCACGCCCACCCCACGCTGGACGCGACGACCTTCGGCAAATGGGGCCCGCGACTCGCCACCCTCCTCGGCCCCGACAACCGCCTCGTCCTGACCGGCGTCAGCACCGACTGCTGCGTGCTGTCCACCGCCCTCGGCGCCGCTGACGCGGGAGTGGAGGTCGTGGTGGTCGCCGACGCGTGTGCGGGAGCCGACGACGACACGCACGAGCGCGCCCTTCGACTCATGGACTCCTACGGGCCGTTGATCCGCCTGACCACGGTCGCCGAGCTCCTCGCGGAGCGAGGATGACCCCCGTGCGCCGGCGTCAGGACTGCGGGCCGTCCGTACTGCCGTTGTTCCAGCGGGAGTTGGACGACGAGGCGCTGCGCGCGTATGTGCTCGCGAAGGACGTCGTGTACGCGGGCGGGGGCAACACGGCGAACATGCCGGCCGTCTGGCGCGTGCACGGCATGGACCGCCTGCTGCGCGAGGCCTACGACCGGGGCGCCCTCCTGTGCGGCACCAGTGCCGGCGCCAACTGCTGGGCCGAGGCCTCGAGCACGGACTCCTTCGGCCCGCTGGTGAACCTCCACGGCGGCCTGGGTCTGCTGTCCGGCTCGGTCTGCCCGCACTACGACGTGGAACCGGGCCGGCGCCCCTCCTACCGGGCGGCGGTGGCCGACGGGTCGCTGCCGGGAGGGTGGGCACTGGACGACGGGGCGGCGGCGCTCGTCGCGGACGGGCGGCTGACGGAGACGGTGTCCGGGGCTGCGGGCTCACATGTGTACCGCGTCGAGACCGACGGGCGGGGCGGGGTGCGGGAGCACGTCGTGCCGGGACGCCCGCTCGGCTGACCTTCGCACGGCTCGGACGCTCGGGTGGGCCGCCGCCTGGCTCGGCTGGGACCAGTACACCGGTGTGCGGGCGGACGGCACGACCACCGGGCCGTACGCGGCGTGGCAGGTGACCGCGCCCGGACGAGCCGGGACACCGGAAGCCCGGGGGCACCGGCAGCAGGTCGCCGGTCATTGTCCGGCGCCGGGCAGGAATGGGCCGCTCCGGATCGGGTACGCGACCAGGACCGCGCCCGGGAGCGATCTTGCCCGGGTGGGCCGTACCACCACCGCTACCAGGGGATCTGCCATGGAGACACCCGCCCACGACCACACCACCCCGCCGGCCCGGCAGGCGTTGGACGCCCTGGCCGTGAACACCGAGGACACGATGGCGCTGGACACGCTCGCCGGCAGCGAGGTGCTGGTCCCCGTGCCCGACGACGCGAATCCGGAGGACGCGACCGATCCGAGCGCCGTGGCCCTGCCCGTGCTGGAGCAGCCGGGCGGCGACCCGGTGGTGCCCGTGTTCACCTCGGAGGGGGAGATGGCCGAGCTGCTGCCGTTCGTCTCCCGCTACCGCCTGGTACCGCTCGGCGCGCTCGCCTCGCAGTGGCCGGCCGACGACCTGTCGCTCACCATCGACGCCGGCTCCGAGCACCCGCTCACGCTCACCTCGGAAGGCGTACGCACGCTGCTGGCCAGGCCCTGAGACCGTGGGGCGGCCCGGCCGCCCATGACGGTGCGACGAGGCCCCGTTCGTCGCCGCGGGCCACAATGACCGCATGACATGGATCTCCGGCGTGGCCGGCGGGCTGCTGCTGGTGGTCCTCGTGGGCAGTGTCCTGCGCACCCTCGTGGTGCCGCGGGGCCTGTACTCGATGCTGGTCTACCGGCTGTGGTGGCTGCTGCGCCGCCTGCTGCGGCTCGCCGCGCCCGGCGGTGGGTACGACGCCATCGACCGCGCGCAGACCTGGCTCGCCCCGTTGATCCTGATCGGCATGCTCACCACCTGGCTCGGCGGCGCGCTGCTCGGGTTCGGGCTGCTGCTGCACGCCCTGTCCGGGCTGTCCTGGGGCAGTTCCTTCCGCGAGGCGGGCTCCAGCCTGCTCACCCTCGGCTTCGCCAGCGGCGACCGGCTGCGACTGTCCGCGCTCGACTTCGTCGCGGCGGCCACCGGCCCCGTCCTCATCGCCCTGCAGATCGCCTACCTGCCCACCCTCTACGCCGCTTACAATCGCCGCGAGCTGGAGGTGACCCTGCTCCAGTCGCGGGCCGGCGAGCCCGCCTGGGGTCCGGAGATCCTGGCCAGGCAGTGGCTGGTCGACACCGAGACCGCCCTTCCGGAGCTGTACCGGGCCTGGGAACGGCTGGCCTCCGACATCGGCGAGAGCCATTCCGCGTACCCCGTGCTGATGGCGTTCCGCTCACCGCGCCCCTACCGGCACTGGCTGGTCGGCCTCGTCGCCGTGATGGACGCGGCCGCCATGCAGCTCGCGCTCACCCCGGGCGCCGCCCCGCCTGCCGCCCGCCTCGTCCTGCGCGCCGGTTTCACCGCGCTGCGGGACATGGCCCGCGTCCAGCGCATCCCCTTCGACCCCGACCCCGCCCCGGACGCCCCCGTGCGGCTCACCTACGAGGAGTTCGAGGCCGCGGCCGCCATGCTGGAGGCGGCGGGCTTCCGTGCCGAACGCCCCACCGCCGAGGCCTGGCCGCACTTCCACGGCTGGCGCGTCAACTACGAGGCGATCGCCTACGAGTTGTGCCGCCGCTGCGACGCCGTGCCCGCGCTGTGGACGGGGCCGCGCGACTTCGCGTCGAGGCCCGTTCCGCCGCGCCGGCCCGCGGACCGCAGACCCGGCGACGGGCGCCCCGAGGCACCTGCGGCGGGCTGAGCCGTGGTCCGGCGGATCAGAAGGCGACCGCCATGGCCAGGCAGGCGAGGCCGAGGACGAACACGGCGGCGATGAGCAGACCGATCACGGCCGTGCCCCGGCGGTGGCCGCCGACAGCGGAAAGGTGACGCCGGTCAGTTCCTCGGAGACGGTCCACAGACGGCGGGCGCTCTCCGGGTCGCTGGCCGCGGCGGAGCGGCCCACCAGGGTGGGGGCGCCGCGCATCTCACCGAGACCGTCCGGACCGATGTAGCTCGCGCCGGGCAGGTCCTGGACGGCGGCGTAGAGGGTGGGCAGGGCGCCGGCCTTGTTGTCCTGGGCGATGAAGCGGTTGCCGACCTGCATGAAGGCGCGGCGCAGCGCGCTGCCGTCGTGGTTCTGCAGGTTGGTGGCGGCCCAGCCGGGGTGCGCGGCCAGGGCTCGTACGGCCGAGCCCGACTCGGCCAGACGGCGCTGGAGTTCGAGGGTGAACAGCAGGTTGGCGAGCTTGGACTGGCTGTAGGCCTTGATCGGGGCGTACTCACCGGTCAGGTTGAGGTTGTCGAAGTGGATGCGGGGGCTGCCGGGCATCCGGTGGGCGCCGGAGGACACCGTCACCACGCGGTCGGTGATGTGCGGCAGCAGCAGGTTCGTCAGGGCGAAGTGGCCCAAGTGGTTGGTGCCGAACTGCGTCTCGAAGCCGTCCCTCGTGGCCGACTCGGGGATGTTCATGACGCCGGCGTTGTTGACGAGCAGGTCGAGAGCGCCCTGCCAGCCGGCGGCGAACTCGCGCACGGAGGCGAGGTCGGCCAGGTCGAGCCGGCGCACCTCCACGCTGCCGTGCACGCCGGCCGCCGCGGCCTCCCCGCGCCGGGGGTCCCGTACGGCGAGCACCACGTGCGCGCCCGCGCCGGCGAGCGCCTCGACGGTGGCGATGCCCAGGCCGCTGTTGGCGCCGGTGACGACGGCGGTGCGGCCGGTCAGGTCGGGGATGTCGGTGACGTTCCACTTGCTGGGTGCAGTAGTCATGCCAGCGAATGTAGGCGTCGCCAACAATGCTGTCAATGTCAACAATGGTGACGGTGGCAACAATGTAGGCGGGATAAACATGACCGGTACACTGACGCCCATGCACACCCGCACCCGCCGCTACCACCACGGAGACCTGCGCGCCGCGCTGCTGACCCGCGCCGAGGAGACGCTGAAGGAGAAGGGGCCGTCCGCCCTGTCGCTCCGGGAGCTCGCCCGGGACCTGGGCGTCAGTCATGCCGCGCCGAGCCGGCACTTCAAGGACAAGCAGGCACTGCTGGACGCGCTGGCGCTGGCGGGCTTCGAGCGGCTGGCGGTGGCGCTCGAGCGGTCACGCGGGAGCGCGGGCGAGTCGTTCGCGGAGCGCCTGGACGTCATGGTCCGCGCCTACGTGGACTTCGCCCGGCAGAACGCGGCGCTGTTGGACCTGATGTACTCCATCAAGCACGACCCGGAGGCGTCCGAGGCGCTCAGGGAGGCGGCCGAACGCTGGGCGGAGGTGCTGGTGTCGGTGATCGACGAAGGGCAACGGCGGGGTGAGGTGCGCGAGGGGCCGCTGGAGCGCGTCGGCGTCCCGGTGTTCGCCGTCCTGCACGGTTACGCCGGCCTGGTCACCGCCGGGATGCTGCCGCCCGAAGTCGCCGGGTCCGGGCTCGACGAGGTGATCGCGTTCGCCCTGCGCGGCTGTGCGCCGGACGGGTCATAGGGCACCCTGGCCCAACATCCGCTCCAACGTGGCCCGTTGCAGCGGCAGGACCTCGGCGTGCAGGTCGCGGCCCTTGCGGGTGAGGGCGACGTACACGCCGCGTCGGTCCTCGGTGCAGACGGAGCGCTCCACCAGGCCGTCCTTCTCCAGTCGGCCGATGAGCCGGGACAGCGCGCTCTGGCTGAGATGCACCCGGCCGACCAGGTTCTGCACCCGGCACTGGTCGCCCTCGCGGGGCGCCTCGGACGCGAGGATGTCGAGCACCTCGAAGTCGCTCGCGCCGAGGCCGTGCGGGTGCAGCACCCGGTCGATCTCGCACATCGTGCGGGCGTGCACGGACAGGATGTCCCGCCACTTCTCCTCGAGCCCGGCCCCGGCCGTCTTCGCTGCCATACCCGCACGGTAACACCGAACGAGCCATTCGTTGAGCGTGCAACCAATGCGGGTGCATGCAGCGGGCGGTCGTCAGGCGGTCGGGTCCTGGAGCAGCCCGACCAGGTTGCCGTCCGTGTCCTTGAGCGAGGCGATGAGCCGGCCGTTGCCGACGTCACGGACGTCCTGCACGACCTCCGCGCCCGCTTCGACCAGCGCCGCCAGCCGACCGCGGATGTCGCTCACGTGCCAGTACGGCACCGGCCCGGTCAGGCCCTGGGCGTGTCCGTTGGGGTCGAGGCCGACGTCCTGACCGGCGTCCTTGAAGCCGACGTAGTACGGCTCGTCCGCGTACGGCTCCACTTCCAGCAGGGCGGTGAACAGGGCCTTCGCCCGGTTGACGTCCTTGACGGGGTAGATGATCGTCTTCAGGCCTGCGGTCATGGCGAGCTCCTCCGTAGGGGCGGATCCGACTGGTTTTCGCCGGTGGTCCCACGCTAGGACGGGGGAGCGGCAGGTGGCTTCTCGGATCCTGACCGGTTGCGCCGACGGGTGCGCAGCGCTCCGCCAGGGGCACCCGTCCGTGCAGTCGTGCGAGACGGGTACGCGCTCCGAACACGCCCCGCCGAGTCGGCCGCAGGCCGATTGAAGGGGAGGAGCACCGTGCCGGCTGGCTCGTGGGGGCCGGTGCCGGCCGGAAGGCGTCTGGCCCGAGGACGTCCGGCTGATGCGGGAGGCCGGCGTCACGACGGTGAGTGTCGGGATCTTCTCCTGGGCGCTGCTGGAGCCCTCACCGGGGACGTACGACTTCGGCTGGCTCGACCGCCTGCTGGACCTGCTGCACGACAACGGCATCCGCGTCGACCTGGGAACCCCCACCGTCTGCCCGCCGGCCTGGTCCTACCGGGCGCACCCCGACGCCCTGCCGGTGACCGACACGGGCGTGCGCTACGAGTTCGGCTCCCGCGGCGCCATCTGTCACAGCAACGCCGCGCACCGCGCCGCCGCCGCGGACATCACCACCCGCCTCGCCGAGCGCTACGGCGACCACCCGGCCCTCGAGCTGCCTACCCGTTCACCCTCGCCCAGGACGACTCGCTGGAGAACCAGATCGACACCAGCAGCGAGCTGGTCACCGGCCATCCGGCCACCCAGGCGGGACAGCTGGCGTGGATGAACGCCGTCGCCGCCGTCGTGGAGGCGGTCCCGAACCACAAGGGACTCGGCGTCTTCTACTGGGAGGCCCCCTGGACCGCGGTCACCGGCAACGGCTGGGACCCGGCCGACCCGAGCTCCGGCAACGGCTGGGAGAACCAGGCCCTGTTCGACTACAACGACAAGGCCACCTCGGCCATGAGCTGGTTCAGCCACCGCTGAACCCACCGGCCGAAGGCCCGGTCGCAGGGGAGCGGCCGGGTCCTCGCCCTTTTCCGGACGATGCTCGCTCGTGCCGGTCCCGCCCTCCGGCCGGAGGGCGGCTCCGGGCGCACAGGACCGTCCGGTCCCGGCCAAGGGCCCATGAGTACCCGACACGGCGGTCTGCCGTGCGGGACAGTGGGAAGACGCGGTGTGAGGCGGTCCGTCCGGAAAGGGGGACGAGATGTTGAGGACTCCCGTCAGCGCGACACGCCTGGACATCCTGGAGTGGCTGAAGGACCCGGCCGCCCACTTCCCACCGCAGCCCCACGGCGACCTCGCCGAGGACGGCGTCACCGCGGACGCCGTCGCCGCGAAACTCGCCGTGCCCCGCGCGGTCGCCGTCACCCACCTCGACCTGCTCGCCGCGGTGGGTCTGCTGCGCACCCGCAGAGTCCGCCGGCGCACCTACTACCGGCGTGACGAGATGCGGGTCGCCGAGGTGGCGCGGATGTTCGAGAAAGGCTGGTAGGGAGTAGCGGTCCGCCTAGACCGTGCCCTCCGACGACCGCATGGGCGTCGGCCCCTGCTTCTGAGGGGGCTCCGCCTCGTCGTCCTCGTCCGTGTACCCGAACCGCTCGCACAGCAGCCGCCCCAGCAGAGCGCCGCCGTAGACGACGAAGCCCACGCCGACCAGCCAGGACTCCACGACCAGGATGGCGCCCACGGGGCCGTAGCTGATGGCGTTGGTCACGAGCAGCGGGGTGAACACCACGTACGAGAACCAGCGCAGGCCCACCAGGCCCGCCATCGTGGCCAGAGCGCCCGGCAGCAGATGGAGCCAGCGGACCTGGCGGTGCAGCAGGAAGCGCGGGCTCCACCAGAAGAACAGCACCCCGACGGCCAGGCTGAGCGGAATGCGGGGCGGTCCCTGCAGCACGTTGCGGGTCTGCACCTGCGTGTACACGTACATCATCAGCACCAGCAGCCACACCACTTGCTGCCACAGCCGGTGCCAGGGGCCGGCGTACGGCTTCCAGATCCGCTCGTAGCCGCTCTGCACGCTGGACGCGAAGGACAGGCCGAACAGCGCCAGCAGCGCCACACTCCAGGCGCTGGTGGTGCTGACGACCCGCTTCGGCGGCCCGAAGACGCTGGTGAGCGCGTGCGCCGAGCGGCCGGACAGGTCCATGCCGTCCACCAGCCACAGCGCGAACCCGCCGTGCCCGAGCGGATCCGCCGCCGCGACCACGATCAGCAGCGGCGCCAGCGTGACCAGGGCGAGGGTCGCGAACCCCATGGCCCGGTGCAGCAGTTCCAGTTCCTTGCCCCGCCGGTGCAGCTCGGCGAACCCCAGCCGATGCCACCAGGCGGCCGAGCGGTGCATGGGACCACCCCTTCTTGTCTCCGGTACGCCTCTGGGCGCATGGTCCGGTGGGGACACTGGTGGCGATGTCCTGAGTGGCCAGGAAACCCCGGAGGTAAACCCCTTCGGGTGATGCGGTACCCGGTGTGCCATCGCCCGCATGCCAGCATGAACTGTCCGACCTCGTCGAGGAGGTTCCCATGGACCGTGCCACCGAACTCGTCCCGCTGCGGTACGTCGCCATCGGCGGCCGGGGCCCCGAGGACGTCGTCGCCGACGCCCGGGGCCGGGTGCTGACCGGAGTGGAGGACGGCCGCATCCTGCGCGTCGACGGACTGACCGGTCCCGGCCCGGCCCGCGTCGAGGTGCTCGCCGAGACCGGGGGGCGCCCCCTCGGCCTCGAACTCCTGCCCGACGACGTCCTGCTGGTGTGCGACGCAGAACTCGGGCTGCTGCGCGTCGACCTGCGCGAGGGCATCGTCCGGATCCTCGCCGACTCGGTGGCGGGGGAGCGGCTGCGGTTCTGCAGCAACGTCGTGTCGCTGTCCGACGGCAGCGTCTGCTTCACCGTCTCCAGCCGCAGCCACCCCCTCGACGAGTGGATCGGCGACATCGTCGAGCACACCGGCACGGGCCGGCTGCTGCGCCTCCCGCCGGGCAGCGAACGCCCCGAGGTGCTGCTGGACGGGCTGCAGTTCGCCAACGGCCTGGCACTGAGTGCCGACGAGTCCTTCCTGGTCGTCGCCGAGACCGGCGCCCGCCGGCTCAGCCGTTACTGGCTGACCGGGGCGAGGGCCGGGCACGCCGAGCCCTTCGCCGAGAACCTGCCCGGCATGCCCGACAACATCTGGCGCGCCGCCCCCGACGGCCCGATCTGGGTCTCCCTGGCCGGTCCGCGCGTCCCCCCGCTCGACCTGCTGCACCGCGCCGCCCCCGCCGTCCGCCGCGCCGCCGCCCGCATCGCCGTCCGCGCCCCCTACCGCCCCACAGGCACCATCGGCGTCCTCGCGGTGGACGACCGGGGCGAGATCGTGCACCACCTCACCCGCCGCCGCTCCGGCTACCGCATGGTGACCAGCGTCTGCGAGGCCGACGGGCACCTGGTCCTGGGCAGCCTGTGGGAACGGGGCCTGGCGGTGTGCGAGCGCCCGGCCCCGAAGTGACCACGGCGCGGCCCGGACGCTACCCTGAAGCCCTGCCGCGGCTTGACGCGGCGCGGTGGTGGGGCCCGCCGTACCCGAACCGCGGCAGTGACGCCGCCAACGGTCCCTACTTGCGAAGCAGCGGCGCCCGTCTGCCCGGGCCCCGGCGAGTAGGAGACGTACGACCATGACAGCCCCGGAAGCCGAGAGCCTCCGCGCCCGGCCGCGCGCCCCGCGACGGCCTGCCTGGCGTGGCCAGGTACCCGTGGTCGCGGTGGTGGCGCTGGGCGGGGCGATCGGCGCCACCGGCCGTTACGCGCTCTCCCTGTGGTGGCCCACCCCGGCCGGCGGGTTCCCGTGGGCGACCTTCTGGACCAACGTCGTCGGCTGTGCCGTGATCGGCGTGTTCATGGTCGTCATCACCGACGTGTGGGCCGCCCACCGCCTGGTGCGGCCCTTCTTCGGCACCGGCGTGCTCGGCGGCTTCACCACCTTCTCGACCTACGCCGTCGACGTCCAGAAGCTGATCGACGCCGGCCATCCCCGCACGGGGCTGGCCTATCTGGCCGCGACCCTGCTCGCGGCGCTCACGGCGGTGTGGCTCGCGGTGGCCGCGGCCCGCCGCGTCCTGAAGTGGAGGCAGCCATGACGAGGCTGACCGGCAGCGCCCTGAGGGTGACCGTCTTCATCGGCGAGAACGACACCTGGCACCACAAGCCCCTGTACTCGGAGATCGTGCACCGCGCCCACGCGGCCGGACTCGCCGGCGCCAGCGTCTTCCGCGGCATCGAGGGCTTCGGCGCCTCCTCGCTGATCCACACCTCGCGGCTGCTGTCGATGAGCGAGGACCTGCCGGTCGCGATCGTCGTCGTGGACACCGAGGAGCGGGTACGGGCCTTCCTGCCGCAGCTCGACGAACTCGTCGCCGAGGGACTGGTGATCCTCGACGACTGCGAGGTGATCCGGTACGTCGGCCGCGAGGACGGCCCGGGCACGGCGGGCGCGAGGGGCCGGAAGTCGTGAACTGGGTGTTGGTCGTCCTGGGTGCCATGATCGGCGCCCCGCTGCGCTATCTGACCGACCGCGCGGTCCAGTCGCGGCACGACTCCGTGTTCCCCTGGGGCACGTTCCTGGTGAACGTCTCCGGCTGCCTGGTCCTCGGCCTGCTGACCGGAGCGGTGGCCGAGGGGGCCGCGGGGGTCCATCTGCAGCTGCTGATCGGCACGGGGCTGTGCGGGGCCCTGACCACCTACTCGACCTTCTCCTACGAGACCTTGCGGCTCACCGAGACGGGTGCCGGGCTCTACGCTGCCGCCAACGTCGTCGGCAGCGTGACGGCGGGCCTCGGCGCGGCGTTCGTCGGAGTGTCCCTCGCGCACGCCTTGTGGGCCGGGTGACCGGCACTCTGAGCAGCTGAGACCGCCCGGCGTGAGGTGGTATTCAGGCCCCACGCCCCGTGAATCTCCTTTTTCACGCCCCTTGACATCTCCCGTACGTCACCCGGAGGATCGCTCCCGTGAACCTGTCAGACAGCAAGACAGCCAGTCAGGGTCCGCGGCGTGTCAGCGCCCTGGAAGCGGTCCTCGGGCATCTGCGTGCCGCCATCGAGAACGGCGAGTACGCGGTCGGGGAGAAGCTGCCCTCGGAGGCCGAGCTGTGCCGCACACTCGAGGTCAGCCGGCCCGTGCTGCGCGAGGCCCTCAGGGCGCTGCAGACGATGGGCCTGACCGTCTCCAAGACGGGCAAGGGCACCTTCGTCGTCGCGAACGCCGTCGAGGACCCCACCTTCGGCGACTACGCGGCCAGCGACCTGCTGGAGGTGCGCCGCCACGTGGAGATCCCGGTGGCGGGCTACGCGGCCCTGCGCCGCACGCCCGAGGACCTGGACCACCTGGCGCACCTGCTGGAGCGCATGGAGCGGGAGACCGACACCACCTCGTGGGTCGCCCTCGACACGCTGTTCCACCTCGCTGTCGCCCAGGCCGCCCAGAACCCGGTCTTCCGCCGGGTCATCGAGGAGATCCGCGACGCACTGGCGCGTCAGTCGGCCTTCCTCAACGAACTGGGCGGACGCCGCGAGCAGTCCAACCGCGAGCACCGGGCGATCGTCGAGGCGCTGATGGACGGTTCCGAACTCGACGCGGTGGACGCCATGGCGCACCACCTCGACCGCGTCGAGACGACCCTCACCGACATCGTGCGCCCCGCGCGCGCGGAAACACCACCGGAAGGCGGACCCGAGGCGTGAGCGAGCACCTCAAAGACGAGACGCGCACAGCGGCCGCACATGTGGACGCCGGGGACGCGGGCTACCGCAAGTCCCTCAAGTCCCGGCACGTCAACATGATCGCCATCGGCGGCGCCATAGGCACCGGTCTCTTCCTCGGCGCGGGCGGCCGCCTGGCCGACGCCGGACCCTCCTTGTTCATCGCGTACGCGGTCTGCGGCGTCTTCGCCTTCCTGGTCGTGCGCGCCCTCGGCGAACTGGTCCTGTACCGGCCCTCGTCCGGTGCCTTCGTGTCGTACGCCCGTGAGTTCCTCGGCGAGAAGGGCGCCTACACCGCCGGCTGGATGTACTTCCTGAACTGGGCGACCACCGGCATCGCCGACATCACCGCGGTGGCCACCTACACGCACTACTGGGGCATGTTCTCCGACATCCCTCAATGGTTGATCGCATTGATCGCCCTGGCCGTCGTCCTGACGGTCAACCTGATCTCCGTCAAGATCTTCGGTGAGCTGGAGTTCTGGTTCGCGATCGTCAAGGTCAGCGCGCTCGTGGTCTTCATGTGCATCGGCATCTTCCTGCTGGTCACCCAGCACCCCGTCGACGGCACGCACCCCGGCCCGGCCCTGATCACCGACAACGGCGGCGTCTTCCCCAACGGCCTGCTGCCCATGCTGCTGATCATCCAGGGCGTCGTCTTCGCCTACGCCTCCGTCGAACTGGTCGGCGTCGCGGCCGGCGAGACCGAGAACCCCGAGAAGATCATGCCGAAGGCGATCAACTCGATCATGTGGCGCGTCGGCCTCTTCTACGTCGGCTCGGTGGTCCTGCTGTCGATGCTGCTGCCGTGGAACAAGTACAGCGCCGCCCAGAGCCCCTTCGTGACCGTGCTGTCCCACGTCGGCATCCCCGCGGCCGGCGGCGTGATGAACCTGGTCGTCCTCACCGCGGCCATGTCCTCGCTCAACTCCGGCCTGTACTCCACCGGGCGCATCCTGCGCTCCATGGCGATGTCCGGCTCCGCGCCGAAGTTCACCTCGGTGATGAGCCGCAGCCAGGTCCCGTACGGCGGCATCCTGCTCACCAGCGGTATCTGTGTCCTGGGCGTCGGCCTGAACTTCGTCGTTCCGGCGGACGCCTTCGAGATCGTCCTGAACTTCGCCGCGATCGGCATCCTCTCCACCTGGGGCATGATCATGATCTGTCACCTCCTCTTCTGGCAGAAGACGCAGAAGGGCGAGCTGACCCGCCCCGGCTACCGGCTGCCGGGCTCCCCCTGGACCGAACTCGTGACGCTGGCCTTCCTCGCCTCCGTCCTGGTCCTCATGTACGCCGACGGAGGCGCCGGCCGCACCACCGTGCTGTGCCTGCCGCTGATCGTGGGGGCCCTGGTCGGCGGATGGTTCGGCGTCCGCCGCCGGGTCGGGCGCACGTCCAACATCTAGGGGGCGTCTTGAAAGCCCCGCACAGCACCCACGGCGCCCGGCAGGCACCCTCGCCGAACACCGGGGGCACCGCACAGGACTTTCGAAACACCCCCTAGGGCGGCTCCGACACGCCCTGGACCACATCGACCGGAGCCGGCGCGTGAGCCACGCGCCGCTTCCTGACAAGAGGCAGTGATGTTCAGCAGTTCCGTCGCGGACGCACCCCTGATCCGCGAGCCCCTCCACGCCCCCGTCGCCCACCTGATACGCGGCGGGGTCGTGGAGGGCATCCACTACGGTTCCGTCGTCGTCCTCGGCGCCGACGGAACGGTCGACTTCCAGCTCGGCGACATCGAAGCCGCCTTCTACCCCCGCTCGGCCCTCAAGCCCGTCCAGGCGGTCGCCATGGTCAGGGCCGGGCTGCCGCTCGACGGCGAGCTCCTCTCGCTCACGGCGGCGAGTCACTCCGGCGAGGAACGCCACCTCGCCGGGACCCGGCGCATCCTGGAGCTCGCCGGGCTCACCGAGGACCACCTGCGCAACGTCACGGACATGCCGTTCGACCCCGTCGTCCGGGACACCTGGGTGCGCGAGGGGCGTCCGCCCTCCCGGCTCGCCCAGAACTGCTCCGGCAAGCACGCGGCGATGCTGTACACCTGTGTGCTCAACGACTGGCCCCTCGAGGGCTACCTCGAGGCCGGGCACCCGCTGCAGCAGGCGATCGCCGAGATCGTCGAGGACCTGACGGGGCAGCGGATCGCGGCCGTGACGGTCGACGGGTGCGGGGCGCCGCTGTTCTCCGTGTCCCTGCACGGTCTCGCCCGGGCCGCCGCGCGGATCACCACGGCCGCCGCAGGTACACCGGAGGCGCGGGTGGCCGACGCGATGCGTTCCCACGCCGAGATGGCGTCGGGCACCGGGCGGGACGTCGCCGCGTTGATGGCGGCCGTGCCCGGGCTGCTGGCCAAGGACGGGTTCGAGGGCGTCGAGGTCGCCGCGCTGCCCGACGGGCGTGCCGTCGCCGTGAAGATCGCGGACGGGGCGAGCCGGGCGCGGGTGCCGGTCGCTGCGGCGGCGTTGGCGCGGGCCGGGGTGGATCCGGCGCTGCTCACCGAGTTCCAGGGGGAGGCCCTTCTCGGTGGTGGGCGGCCGGTCGGGTGCGTGCGGCCCGTTCGTTCGCTCGAGCCGGTTGTTTCGTCGACGTGCGCCTAAGGGTGTGCCACGTGTGTGATTCGGCGACTGCGGGCCGTTCGTGGCTGGTCGCGCCCACACGGCGGTAGCCGCATGTCAATGACGCCCCGCGCCCCCGTCAGGGGCGCTGTAACTTCCGTACCTCAGAAAGAGGACCGTACCCTCATGACCACCGCCGTCACCCGTAGTGAGCACGATCTGCTCGGCGACCGGGATGTTCCCCTCGACGCGTACTGGGGTGTGCACACCCTGCGGGCCACCGAGAACTTCCCCATCACCGGGACGCCGATCTCCGCCTACCCGCATCTGATCGACGCCCTGGCCGCCGTCAAGGAGGCCGCCGCGCTCGCCAACGAGGAGCTGGGGCTGCTGGCGCCCGAGAAGGCCGCCGCGATCGTCGAGGCGTGCCGGGAGATCCGGGACGGGAAGCTGCACGACCAGTTCGTCGTCGACGTGATCCAGGGCGGCGCCGGGACCTCGACCAACATGAACGCCAACGAGGTCGTCGCGAACCGGGCGTTGGAGCTGCTGGGGCATGAGAAGGGGCAGTACCGGTTCCTGCACCCCAACGAGGACGTCAACCTGGGGCAGTCGACCAACGACGTCTATCCGACCGCCGTCAAGATAGCGACGGTGTTCGCGGTGCGCGGGCTGCTCAGGGCGATGGCCGTCCTGCAGGACGCCTTCGCGGCCAAGGCCGTCGAGTTCCGCGACGTGCTCAAGATGGGCCGTACACAGTTGCAGGACGCGGTTCCGATGACGCTGGGTCAGGAGTTCTCCGCCTATGCCGTCATGATGGACGAGGACCGCAACCGTCTTGACGAGGCCGTCCAGTTGATCCATGAGATCAACCTCGGGGCCACGGCCATCGGCACGGGGCTCAATGCTCCGGCCGGGTACGCGGAGGCGGCTCGTCGTCACCTCGCGGCGATCACCGGGCTGCCCCTGGTCACGGCCGCCAACCTGGTCGAGGCAACCCAGGACTGCGGCGCGTTCGTCCAGATGTCCGGCGTGCTCAAGCGGATCGCCGTCAAGCTGTCGAAGAGCTGCAACGACCTGCGGCTGCTGTCGTCCGGACCGCGCGCGGGCCTCGGCGAGATCAACCTGCCGCCGGTGCAGGCCGGTTCGAGCATCATGCCCGGCAAGGTCAACCCGGTGATTCCCGAGGTCGTCAACCAGGTCGCCTTCGAGGTGATCGGCAACGACGTCGCCATCACCATGGCCGCCGAGGCCGGCCAGCTCCAGCTCAACGCGTTCGAGCCGATCATCCTGCACTCCCTGTCGGAGTCCGTCACGCACCTGCGGAACGCCTGTGTCACGCTCGCCGAGCGGTGCGTGGCCGGCATCACCGCCAACACCGAGGCGTTGCGCGCGAGCGTGGAGAACTCCATCGGGCTGGTCACCGCGCTGAACCCGCACATCGGGTACACCGCCGCCACCGACATCGCCAAGGAGGCCCTTGCCACCGGCCGCGGAGTGGCCGAACTCGTCCTGGAGAAGGGCCTGTTGCCCGCCGAGACCCTCGCCGACCTGCTCCGGCCCGAGGCCCTCGCGGGCAGCGGTTCACCCCTCGTCTGACCCGCACCGGGACGACCACAACGACGCGCCCGGATCGGCACGGAGGCACAATGGTGATCATGACAACGACGTCGGCCCACTCCTTCCAGCCGGTCCTGGAGCGCATCGCCGAGGAGATCGGGCGCACCCCGGGCCGCGGCCGGCCCGCCGACTACATCCCGGCGCTCGCGGCCTGCGACCCGCGCCGCTTCGGCATGGCGGTCGCGGAGCTGGACGGCACGGTGTACGGCGTGGGGGACTGGCGGGAGCCGTTCTCCACCCAGTCCATCACCAAGGTCTTCACCCTCGCCCTCGACCTGGCCCGCGAGGGCGACGAACTGTGGGAGCACGTGGGGCGCGAGCCCTCCGGCAACCCGTTCAACTCCCTTGTCCAGCTGGAGTACGAGAACGGCATCCCGCGCAATCCCTTCATCAACGCGGGCGCGCTGGTCGTCACCGACCGCCTGCACACACGAACCGGGGACGCGGCCGGTGAACTGCTGACCTTCCTGCGCACGGAGAGCGGCAACCCTGCCCTGGACTTCGACAAGGACGTCGCCGCCTCCGAGGCCGGGCACGGCGACCGCAACGCCGCACTCGCGCACTTCATGGCGTCCTACGGCAACATCGACAACCCGGTGCCGGTTCTGCTCGACCAGTACTTCCGGCAGTGCTCGGTCACCGCGTCCTGCGCCGACCTCGCCCTGGCGACCACCTTCCTGGCCCGCCACGGGGTGCGCGCCGACGGCACCCGGCTGCTCACCCGCAGCCAGGCCAAGCAGGTCAACGCGGTCATGCTGACCTGCGGGACGTACGACGCGGCGGGCGAATTCGCCTACCGCGTCGGCCTGCCCGGCAAGAGCGGGGTCGGCGGCGGCATCATCGCGGTCGTCCCCGGCCGGTGCACGCTGTGCGTGTGGAGCCCCGGTCTCGACGGACGCGGCAACTCGGTGGCCGGCGTCGCCGCCCTGGACCGCTTCACGACCCTGACCGGACTGTCGGTGTTCTGAACGCCGCTCACACTCCGGTCACACGCAGGTCCCCGGACGGAAGTCGGCGCGTCAGGTTCCGGCCACCCGGCGTTGACACGCTGCCCGAGTGTTGGCCATGGCTTTCCCCGTCGATCTTCGCCGCTGTCAGGTCCTGGGCCTGGCCGGCACCGCCTTCCTCGCCCTGGGCGGCGAGACGGCCGGCGCCCTGCCCGTGCAGCAACTGCTCGCCCCCGCCAACGTGCGCGCGGCACTCGGGCTGGTCGGCGTCTACTTCGGCGTCGTCATCCTGATAGCCGCCTGGGTGCTGCTCGGCCAACTCGTGCGCAGCGCGGATCCGCCCGGCCCACGCGCCCTGCTGGGCGTGCTCGCCGTCTGGGCGGCCCCGCTGCTGCTGGCCCCGCCGCTGTTCAGCCGGGACGTCTACAGCTACCTCGCCCAGGGCGCCATGGTCGACGCCCACATGGACGTCTACGCGCAGGGTCCGGCCCAACTCGGCGGCCCGCTGGCCGGCGAGGTCGCGCCGCTGTGGCAGCACACCGGGGCGCCGTACGGACCGGTGTTCCTCGCCGTCGCCTCCCGCCTGGCCGACCTGACCCGGGGGCAACTGCCCGCCGGACTCGTCGGGATGCGGCTGCTCGCGCTGCTCGGCGTTGCGCTCATGGCCGCCGCGCTGCCCCGTCTCGCCCGGCACAGCGGCGCCGACCCGGCTGCCGCGCTCTGGCTCGGCGCCCTCAACCCGCTGGTGCTGCTCCACCTGGTCGCGGGTGCCCACAACGACGCCATCATGCTCGGCCTGCTCGGCGTCGGCCTGGTCGCCGCGTCGGGCCGGTGGCCGGTCCTGGGCGCCGTACTCGTGACGCTCGCCGCGCTGGTCAAGGCGCCGGCCCTGCTCGGGCTCGCCGCGGTCGTCGTCCTCCAGGTGCGCGCCGGGCGCCGTCCCGCGCGGGCCGTGCTGACCACCGTCGTCGCCGCCGCGGCCACCACGGTCGCCGCGACCGCCCTGGCCGGAACCGGATACGGCTGGATAGGCGCCCTCGACACGCCGGTCTCGTCGCACAACTGGGCGCTCACCAGCCTCCTCGGCCGCGCCACCGGCGCCCTCCTGGAACACCTCGGCAGCGACCTCGCGCCGCTCGCCCTGCCGGCCTGGCACCTACTCGGCCTCGCGCTCACCTCGCTGCTGACGGCGGCCATATGGTGGCGGCTGCGGCCCCACCCCGTCTACGCCCTCGGCCTGAGCCTCGCCGCGGTCGCCGCCTTCGGCCCGGCGATCCGCCCCTGGTACGCCCTGTGGGGCCTGTTCCTGATCGCCGCCGCCGCTCCCACCACCTCGGTGCGGCGCCGGGTGGCGGCCGTGACGGGTGTCCTGGCGCTCGCCACCCTCCCCAGCGGCGGCCCGGCGGACACCGGCCAACTGGTGCTGGCCGTCTCCGGCGGCGCGCTCGCCCTGGTGGTCCTCTGGCAGGCCCACCAGGCGGCCCAGGCACCCGCGCCGGGACACCCGGCGTGACCCCGCCCCGCACCGACCGCGGCCGGCTGCTGCTGGTCCTCGCCGTGGCCGCCGCCGTCACGGGCTTCACCGCGACCGTGCCACTGCTGCGCGACTGGTTCGACCTGCGGGTCTACTACGGTGCCGTCAACACCTGGGTCCACCACGGCGGACGCCTCTACGACTACCTGGTCCCGGGCACGACCTACGGCTTCACCTATCCGCCCTTCGCCGCCGTCGCCATGTCGCCCATGGCCCTGGTCGGACTGCACACGGCGATCGCGCTCGCCCTCGTGCTCAACCTCGCGGCGCTCGCCCTGATCGCGCACCTGCTGACCGAGGGGGCGTGGCGACGCCACGGCTGGTACGGCTGCGCCCTGGGCGCCTGTGGGCTCGCCCTGTTCGAGCCCCTGCGGGACACCTTCAGCTTCGGCCAGGTCAACCTGCTGCTGCTGGCCCTGGTGCTCGTCGACGCCCGGCTGCTGTGCACCGGCCGGGACCGCTGGGCGGGTGTCGGCATCGGTGTGGCGGCCGCGATCAAACTGACCCCGGCCGTCTTCATCGCCCTGCTCCTGCTCGCCCGCCGCCGGCGCGCGGCCGCCGTGGCGACCGCCGTCACCTGTGCGGCGACCGGACTCGCGGCGCTCGTGGCCCCCCGGGCCTCACGTTTCTACTGGACCGAGGCCCTGTGGGACACCAGCCGGGTGGGTCGCCTCGACTACGTCTCCAACCAGTCCCTGCAGGGGATACTGGCCCGCCTCGGCGACACCGACCGTGCGGTCTGGGCGGCGGCGGTCCTGCTGGTGCTGGGCGTCTGGGCGCTCCGTGCCCGGCGCGCCCTCACCGCGGGCGACTGGCCGGCCGCGTTCGCGCTCACCGGTCTGACCGCCTGTCTGGTCAGCCCGATCACCTGGGTGCACCACCTGGTGTGGCTGCTGCCCGCCTTCGCGGTGCTGGTCCGCGCCGGGCACAGGCGCGTCGCGGGCGCCCTCTACGCGGTGCTGTGCACCAGCGTGGTGTGGCTGTGGTTCCACGACGCGTCCGGCATCGACGGATTCCTCGGCAGCAACACCTACGCCTGGATCACGCTCGGCCTCCTGCTGTGGCTGCCGGTCGGTCAACTCCCTTCTGCGGACGCGCTTTTGCCCCGCAGCACCAGGGCCACCGCACCCGCGCCGAGCACGGCCGCCCCCAGGGTGGCACCCGCCTCCTCCCACCCCGGCCCGCCATCCGGCGCGACCACGGCGGCGGCGGGAACGGCGCTCGGCTGCGACCGGGGCCTGACCACAAGCCCGTCCAGCGACCCGACCGGTGCCGCCCGCCCGGCCGCCTCGAACCCCCAGTCGAGCAGTTCCCGCGCCTCCTCGTAGACGGTGAAGCCGCCGCCCGCCTGCGGGTTCATCACCGTCACGACGAGCGTGCGGCCACCCCGTCGGGCGGCGGCGACCAGGGTGTTGCCCGCGTTCGTGGTGTAACCGTTCTTCACACCGATGAGCCCCGGATACCGCTCCACGCCGTCCGCGCCGGTCAGCAGCCGGTTGGTGTTCCGGATCCCGTACGACGCCCCGCCCAGGCCGGGGAACAGCGCCTCGGCCGTCCCGCAGTAGCGCGCGAAGTCCGCGTTGCGCAGCCCTGCCCTGCCGAACACCGCGAGGTCGTACGCCGAGGACACCTGGCCCGGGGTGTCGTATCCGTCCGGCGAGCGGACCTGGGTGTCCAGTGCCCCCAGCGCACGGGCCTTGGCCTGCATGCGCCCGGCCGTCGCCTGCCAGCCGCCGTCCAGCGCGGCCAGCACGTGCACGGCGTCGTTGCCGGAGTTGAGGAACACCCCACGCCAGAGATCGGAGACCTCGTACGTCTGCCCCGCGGCGACTCCGACCATGCTGCTGCCGGGGCCGATGTCCGCCAGCTCCTCCTCGGTGACCGTGTGCCGGAGGCCCGCGGGCAGTCCCGGCAGCACGGTGAGGGCGAACAGGGTCTTGAGCGTGCTGGCGGGCGGCAGCCTGCGATGCGCGTCGTGCGCGGCCAGCACCTCACCGCTGTCCGCGTCGGCCACCAGCCACGACAACGCGGAGACACCGGGCACCCTCGGCACTCCGCGTGCGGCCCGGACCTGCGTGCCCTCCCGGTACAGCAGCGAGGGGCGGGGCAGCGTCGGGCGTGGCCCGGCGGTCGTCGGGGGCTGCGCGCCGACGGCCAGGGCGACGGGCGCGAAGGTCAGGACGCCCGCCGCGCAGAGCGCGCAGGCCACGATGCCCGTCCGGGATGGGAATCCGATGGTCATACTTATCAACGTAGGAATCGGTCTGGGGTACGCGACGGTGACCGGGCCGGAACACGGTGCGCCAGCACTCGGATGGACGCCGGATATCCGGCGTGGGGTCACTCGGCGGGCAGTGTCGGCTGGACGCGGCGCAGGAACGTCGCGTTGTCCGGGGTCGCCCGCATACGCTCCAGCAGGGTCTCGAGGCCGCCCTGTCCGTCCCGTGCCTGCAGCGCTCGCCGCAGCCCTCGTACGGTGGTCAACTCGGCCTGGGGCAGCAGGAGTTCCTCGCGACGGGTGCCCGAAGGGTTGATGTCGACGGCCGGGAACACCCGGCGCGCGGCGAGTTCCTGGCTGAGGCGGAGCTCCATGTTGCCGGTGCTCTTGAGCTCCTCGAAGTAGTAGTCGTCGGCGCGTGAACCGGTCTCCACGAGGGCGGTGGCGAGGATCGTGAGCGAGCCGCCCTCCTCGGCCAGCCGTGCGGCGCCGAAGAACCGCTTCGGCCCGAGCAGCGCGGCCGCGTCGACGCCGCCGGTCAGGGTGCGGCCACCGGCGGCGGCCGCGTTGTTGTGCGCCCGGCACAGCCGGGTCAGGGAGTCCAGCAGGATCACGACGTCCTCGCCCGCCTCGACCAGCCGCTTGGCCCGCTCGATGACGAGTTCGGCGAGGGCGATGTGCTGCTTGGCCGCCCGGTCGAAGGTGGACGCGTACACCTCGCCGCGCACCGAGCGCCGCATCTCGGTGACCTCCTCGGGGCGCTCGTCGAGCAGTACCACCATCAGGCGGCACTCGGGGTGGTTGCCCGCGACGGCGGCCGCGATCTGCTGGAGCAGCACGGTCTTGCCGGTCTTGGGCGGGGCGACGATCAGGCCCCGCTGGCCCTTGCCGACGGGCGCGAGCAGGTCGGTGAGCCGGCCGGTGAGCCCGGAGGCCGGGTGCTCCAGGCGGATCCGCTCGCGCGGGTGCAACGGGGTGAGGTCACGGAAGTGGCGGCGGCCACGCAGGTCGTCGGGCGTGCGCCCGTCGACCCGTACGACCTCGGTCAGGGCGCGGCGGCCGTCCCGTACGCCTTCGACGAGGTCGCCCTTGCGCAGGCCGTGACGGCGGATCAGCGCGGGGGACACGGGCAGGTCGGAGGGGGCGGCGAGGAGGTTTACGGCGCGCAGGTGGCCCTTGCCGCCCGCGTCGATGTCGAGGACACCGGTGACGAGCTGGGCCGGGGGCTCCTGCTGGAGTGGGGGGTGTTCGAGAGTGGTGGTCATGGTGGGGGTCCTTTCGAGGACGGATGGCATGAGACATGCGGGAGGAGGGGTCGAAGCCGCGACTGGAAGGCGGACAGCGCCTTCGGCGGCGGGAAACAGCGCCCTCGGGGTACGGCAGGGCCGTACAGGTCACGAGATGGTGCTGGAGAGCCGGTGCGCCGACCGGGAGACGGCGGGCGGAGCGGCGAACTGAGAGGGAACCGGCACCGGCGCCCACAAGGATGGGGCGAACTCAGGTGCTAGCAGAAACGTACCACAGGCGGTGTCGCCGTAAACCGGTCAGCGGGTGGCGAGAAGGGCGTACAGGAGCGGAATCCGCGGCTTGGGCAGACGCCACCAGCCGGACGTCGTACGGACCATCTGCGGCCAGCGGGGCCAGGGAAGTTCCTCGCTCTCGCGCAGGCGCCGGACGGTCAGTCCTGCCCCGATCAACGCGTCCATGACCTCGCTTATTCCGTGCGTCCACTCGTAGCTGTCGGTGGCGCCCTCGACCGCCGGGCCGTCGGTGTAGGTGTGCGTCGCGTCCCGGTGCACCACGCCCCTGCCGCCCAGGTAGTCGTGGCGCAGCAACAGCTCGGGGCCCTCACCGGGGGCGGGTTTGGGGCCCAGAGAGTTGAGCAGCGGATGGAACTCGACGACGTACAACCGGCCGCCGGGGCGCAGCAGTCGGGCGACGACGTCCGCCCACCGCACCAGGTCCGGCAGATAGCACAGCGCGCCCTTGCCGGTGTACACGACGTCGAACTGCCGCCCGTCGAGAGCCTGTTCGGCGTCGTACACATTGGCCCGCACGTAGCCGACGTCCAGACCCGCCCGCGCCGCGAGGTCCCGCGCCGCGGCCACCGACGCCGCGGAGAAGTCGAGGCCGACGGCCCGGGCGCCGCGCCCGGCGAAGGCGATCGTCTCGGTGCCGAGGTGGCACTGGAGGTGGAGCACGTCGCGGCCGGACAGCTCGCCGAGGTCGTCCCACTCGAAGGAGGCGAACCAGCGGGCCGGGTCGAGGTCCTGGTCGAGGCCGTAGAACCGGCTGGCGAGGTGGACGGGGGTGCGGGCGTCCCAGTTCGCCTGGTTGGCCCGCATGAACCGCGCGTGCTCGTCGGTGGTCATGAGGACATCCAACCGCAGCCGGGTTCCCCGTGGCGGGAAGAGCGCGCCGACGACCGCGCTACGCCGCCTACTGCACGCAGGTGCGGGCTCGCGCCCGGTCACCGGTACCGTGTGACGTCAGGAGGCGGTGGTCCTCCCCTCCGCCTCCTTCGCGATCTCCTCGAAGCGGGCGCCCATCGCCGCCGCGAGGGCCTGGGCGCCCGACAACGGCCGCACCATGACGGTGAGTTGGTCGATCAACCCGTTCTCGTCGAGGTGGATGAAGTCGCAGCCCGTCAGTTCGCGGTCGCCGACCCGGGCGGTGAACACCAGTGCGTGGTCGCGGCCGTCGGCTCCGGTGAGCTCTCGGTCGTAGCGGAAGTCCTCGAACACCCGGGACACCGCGCGCAGGATCGCCGCGGTGATCGCCTTGCCCGGGTACGGCTTGAACACCACCGGGCTGGTGAACACGACGTCCTCGGCCAGCAGAGCCTCGACGGCGTCGAGATCGCCGGCCTCGACCGCCTCGCGGAACGCGCGCATCGGACCACCTCTTAGTCAATTAGTTGAGTAGGTAAAGGTGAGAGTAGTCAGGCGGCGTGACGGTGTCCACTAGGCTGCTGTGGGTGTTCAGCCCCCAAGGCCCCAGCCTGCGAGAACTCGCCGTCCAGGCCCTGTCGTCCGTGGAGCGCGGGTACGACCTGCTCGCCCCGAAGTTCGACCACACCCCCTTCCGGACGCCCGACTCGGTGCTCGACGCCGTCTCCGCGGAGCTGGCGTCGGCGGGTCCCTTCGAGGACGGGCTCGACCTGTGCTGCGGCACGGGGGCCGGGATCGGCGTACTGGCGCGGGTGTGCCGGAGGAGCGTCACGGGGGTCGATTTCAGCGCCGGGATGCTGGACGTGGCGCGGCGGCGCACGCGGCCGGCCGGGCCCCGGGTGGCCTGGGTGCGCGCGGACGCCCGGGCGCTGCCGTTCCGGTCCGCGTTCGACGTCGTCGTCAGTCTCGGGGCCTTCGGGCACTTCCTGCCCGAGGAACTGCCCGGGCTGTTCGCCGAGGTGCGCGCGGCGCTGCGGCCCGAGGGGTGCTTCGCGTTTCCGGTGCTCGCCCCGCCCCGGCCCTCGTCGCCCGCGTACTGGATGCTGCTCGGCTTCGACGCGGTGATGCGGGTGCGCAACGCCGTGTGGCGCCCGCCGTTCGTCATGTACTACCGGGCCTTCCGACTGGGGGATGTTCGGCGGGAGTTGGAGCGGGCCGGATTCCGCGTCGACCTGCGGCCCCTGGAGGAGTTCGGGCGGCGCAGCGACGGCAGCCCCCGGGTGCGGATGGTCCTGGCGCGCCGTCCCGGGGAGCGGCTCAGCCCGCGGCCGGGAGCGTGAACTCGTAGACCAGGGCGTCCTGTCGGGCGTCCACGATCAGGTCGGTGATCTCCAGCGGCCGCGCGTACTGGTCGTGCACGCGTCGTGTCACGCGTACCGAAGGCGTGTCCGCGAGCGGGGTGATGGCGTCCCGGTGGTGCAGGGTCAGTCCGGCCTTGCGCATCCAGTCGTAGGCGCGGCCCAGGTGGGCGGAGGCGGTGCCGTCGGCCCGGTCGCGGTAGCGGGCCAGTTCCTCGACCTCACAGAGGGCGACGGCGGAGAAGGACGTCACCGCCGTACGCCGTCCGCGGCCGTCCGCGCCCGAGGACTCGTACCGGTGGACCAGGGTCGGGCGGTGCGGGGCGAGGCCGAGGGCCTCGGCGTGGTCCGGCGGGGGAGTCTCCCAGGCGACCGTGGCCCGGTCCGCGGCGCGCGGGTCGGCGGTTCGGGCGCCCACCGGGAACGCCAGCGAGGACGGCGCCTGACTGGGCAGACCGGGCAGTCTCGCGTGGCTGCCGCGCCGGTCGGTGCTGACCATTCCGTCCCGGCGCAGCACCTCCAGCGCCTGCCGGACGGTCTCCCTGCTGACGGCGAAGTGCGCGGCCAACCGCCGTTCGCCCGGCAGCCGTTCGCCGGGCGGGATGGTTCCGTCGCGCAACTCGTCGAGTAGTCGGGTCGCGACACGCCAGTAAAGCGGTTGTCCTGCCGGGACCGGGTGGTGGGTGCGGGCCATGCCGCGCCTCCTGTGGGTGACGTACGGTAGCCGTGCGGGCTCGGTGCGCCACCAGATCTAGCATTGGTCTA
Source organism: Streptomyces sp. NPDC101152 (assembly GCF_044768275.1). Taxonomy (NCBI): domain Bacteria; kingdom Bacillati; phylum Actinomycetota; class Actinomycetes; order Kitasatosporales; family Streptomycetaceae; genus Streptomyces; species Streptomyces sp. NPDC101152. The sequence goes on from NZ_JBIWPO010000038.1 coordinate 59,498, forward strand.
AACCAGCAGGGAAGGGTGATCGGGCGGTTCGGCCGAAACCGGCCCGCCCGCACCGGCGTTCACAGGGCGCTGTACAGGGCCTCGATCAGGGCCATCTTCCGTGGGTCGTTGGCGATATGAGGCCCCATCCGGTTCATCACATAGCCGAGCGACAACCCGGATTCGGGGTCGGCGAGTCCGCACGAGCCGCCGAACCCGTCGTGTCCGAAAGCGCGCGGGTTGGGTCCGTAGGAGCCGTTGGTGCCGCTCAGCCACAGCCCGAGCCCGATGTCCGTCTCGGCGTCGAGCCCGGCCCCCAGCACCAGGTCGCGGCAGCTGCCCTGGCCCTCACGCACCCGTTCGGCCGCCGCGGGGGACAGGACGCGACGGCCGTCGTACGACCCCCTGCCCGCGAAGACGCCGTACAGTGCGGCGATCGCCCGGGCCGTGCCGTGGCCGTTGGCCGCCGGGATCTCGGCGGCCCGCCACTCGGGCGTGTTGGCCTCGGCCGCACCCACCAGCGGATTGGCCAGCGCAGCCAGCGCGGCGGGTGTCAACTGGCTGAAGATGGCGGCCTGTTCGCTGCTGGAGGCGGCCGGTGGATGCACCAGTTCGGCCGCCCGGCCGGCCTCCTTCTCCGGGAGCCCGATGGTGAAGTCGATCCCGAGCGGCCCGGTCACCTCCTGGGCGAGGAAGGTGCTGGGCAGCTGCCCCGAGACCCGCCGGACGACCTCGCCGACCAGGAAGCCGTACGTGAACGCGTGATACCCGGACGCCGTCCCCGGCTCCCACCAGGGCTCCGTCGCCGCGAGCCGGCCGGTCGTGAACTCCCAGTCGTAGAGCTGCTCGAGCGAATGCGGCTCTCGCAGTCCTGACAGCCCGGCCCGGTGCGACAGCAGATGTCGTACGAGCACCTTCTCCTTGCCGGCGGCGGCGAACTCGGGCCAGTACGTCGCCACCGGCGCGTCCAGGTCGAGCAGGTCCCGGTCGGCGAGGATGTGGGCGCACAGCGCGGTCGGGCCCTTCGTCGTCGACCACACGTTGACCAGCGTGTCCCGCTCCCAGGGCCGGGTGCGGGCGGCGTCGGCCCAGCCGCCCCACAGGTCCACCACGACCTCGCCGTCGACGCTCACGGTGACCGCGGCGCCCAGCTCGCCCCGCTCCCGGAAGTTCTCCTCGAACGCCGTCCGCACGGCTGCGAACCGTTCGTCGCAGTGACCGTCCACGTCCGGCTCGCGCTCCGTCATCAGGCCCTCCGTCGTCCGCCATGCGCCCGGGCGGCCCCGTTGCCGCCCGGGCATCCCGAACATACCGACTGGTCGGACCGGAGGGAAGGCCGGCGGTGAGGCCGCTTGCCGACCTCAGAGGTACGGCTTCAGCCAGCGCAGCTTGGTCGCCTCCTGGTACGGACCGCCGCCCTCGTGGTCGTTGAAGTCGTACACCTCGATCCTCTTGTCCTCGCGGCTCCAGGCGTTGAAGGCCGCGAAGACGGTCGAGGGCGGGCAGGTCTGGTCCTCCAGCGCCGCCGAGAAGAGGGCCGGCGCGCTGCCACGCGAGGCGAAGTGGACACCGTCGAAGTAGGAGAGGGTGCGCAGGGCGTCCGCGGTGCGGCCGCGGTGGGTCTTGAGGAACAGGCCGATCTCCCGGTAGGGGTGACGGTCCGTCACGGTCGCGGCGCGTGGGTAGTCGCACAGGAACGGTACGTCCGGCGCTATCGCCGCCAGGTCGGGGACCAGGCCGCCGACCGCGATGGTGATGCCGCCGCCCTGGCTCCCGCCCAGGACGGCCGTGCGGGAGGCGTCGGTCAGCGGGTGGGAGCGTGCCGCCTCGACGGCCCGGACCGCGTCGGTGAACACGCGGCGGTAGTAGTAGTTCTCGGGCGCGTCGATGCCGCGGGTCATGAAGCCGGGGTAGGCGGGGGCGCCGCCCACCGGGTCCGCGGTGCCGCCCCCGCCGCCCCAGGCACTGCCCTGTCCGCGCGTGTCCATCACGAAGTGCGCGCGGCCGGTCGACGCCCACAGCAGGTGCTCGTGCGGCAGTCCGCGGCCACCGCCGTACCCGATGAACTCCACCACCAGCGGCAGGGGTTCAGCCGTCCCGGCGGGCAGCGTCAGCCAGCCCTTCACCGGGTGCCCGCCGAACCCGGCGAACGTCACGTCGTTCACCTCGACCGTCGTCAGCCCGGTGTCGACCGGCTCGAAGCGGGCGTCCAGATCGTGCTCGCGGGCCTCCTGCAGGGTCTTGGACCAGAACGCGTCGAAGTCCTCGGGCTCGACGGACGCGCTGCGGTACTCCTTCAGCTCGTCGAGGGGGAGGTCGAACAGGGCCATGTAGGACCGCCTTTGCGAAGGGTCGGTGCGGATGATCACACCGTACGTGCGCGGTCGGACCACTGGCCAGGCCTTTCCCGGTCTGCCCCTCCGGTCACGGCCCGCCCGCCTGGCGCCGGGTCCACTGGGGCTCCGTGCGGGACCACTCCCGCTCCCACTCGGCCAGCCGGTGGCCGGTGGCCACACGGCGTACGACGAGGTGGCCGAGGAGCACCACGGCACCGGCGCCGGCCGCCGCGCAGGTGCCGATGGTGACGGTGTGCTGCCAGATCTGGGTCTGACCGGGCGGCGGGCCGACGGCCCGGCCCCGGGAGTCGAACCAGACGTCCACCGTGCCGCCCTGCCGGCTCCCCGCCGCGACGAGCGCCTCGGCGGTGTGCGAGCCGGTGACGGGATCGCTCCAGCGCACGGTCACTCGGAACGGGCGCCGGCTGCCGCCCTGCACGGCGGGTGCCCGGTCGGGGGTCGCGCCGACGACCTCGGCCCGCACCTGATGGCGGTCCGCACGCTGCGCCGCCGCGACGGCCCGCGCCTCGTCGTGCGCCCACCACCCGGCGATCGCCCCCGCCAGCGGGGCGCCGAGGAACAGCAGGACCGCGACGACCAGTGTCGTCCACGCCTCCACGACGTCCGACCGCCGCCGCAGTGGATTGCGCCGCCAGCGCCAGCCGCGCACCCGGGTCCGCATGTCGACCTCCTCGCCGTCACCGAAACCGGAGGGGCCGCAACCGCTGCCATACCTGTTCGATCCGTGGTGTACGTCCGGACCGTGTGTGCGTGCGCGTGCCCATGAAATCGGGGTACCCAGACCTTCGGAGATCGCTCACCGCGAACCCCTCTTGTCTCGTGCGCCCGCGTCAGCCGAAGCGCTCGATCCGGATCCGGTCCACGGGCTGGCCCGCCTCGACGAGCAGGCGCGAGGCGTGTTCGGCGAAGCCGTTCGAGCCGCACACATAGGCCTCCCACCCACCGGCGGGCCGCTCGGCCAGGAGCGGCGCCACATGTGCGGCGGTCATACGTCCCACCGGCACGCCGGTCGGCGCGCCGCGCGTGAACACGGGCGTCGTCTCCGCGCCGAACTCCCGCGCGAAGATGAGCTCTTCGGGAGAGCGCGCGGACACCAGCAGCCGCAGCGGCACGCCGAGGGCGCGGGCCCGATGGTGGCGGACCATCGAGATCAGCGGTACGACGCCGGACCCCGCGCCGATCAGCAGGGCGGCCCGGTCGCCGGGCCAGGCGAAGAAGCCGCTCAGCGGACCGCGCACCTCGACCTCGTCCCCGGGTTCGGCGACCGTGTGGAACCAGCCGGACACCTCGCCGCCCACGACGTGGTCCAGAGTCAGCTCGATGTGCCCGGCGTCGTCCGGTGCCGAGGCGATCGAGTAGGGGCGCTGCGCCACATAGCCGTCTGCCGCCCGCAGCCGGAGCATCAGGTGCTGGCCGGGCAGATGCCCCGCCCAGTCCGGCACCGCGAACCGGAAGGTGGCGGCGTGCGGCGTCTCGCGGCGGATCCGGGTCAGTGTGGCCCGCTGCCATGTCGAGGCGGCCCGCCGGCTGACGGCGATGCGGCCCGGCACGGCGAAACGGGTCGGGGGAGTGAAGGGCGCCGCGGCGGCCGTCGCCGACCTGTGCTCAGTCACCGGAGTACCGCTGCTCCTCCCAGGGATTGCCGCGCGCGTGGTACCCGTTCTGCTCCCAGAAGCCCGGCTCGTCGTGGTCCAGGAGCCGGATGCCCGCGATCCACTTGACGCTCTTCCAGAAGTACAGGTGCGGCACCAGCAGCCGGGCCGGCCCGCCGTGCTCGAGGGCCAGCGGCTCGCCGTCGTACTCGAACGCGATCCAGGCGCGCCGGCCGCTCAGGTCCGCGAGCGGGAGGTTCGTGGTGTACCCGGTGTGCGAGTAGGCGACGGCATGGGTGGCGGACCCATGGGGCCGGACCACATCGAGGAAGGCGTCCAGCGACACGCCGCCGAACCGCACCCCGAACTTCGACCAGCCGGTGACGCAGTGGATGTCGCCCTCGTACGCCGACGCGGGCAGCGCGTGGGCCTGCTCCCAGTCCCAGGTGCGCGGCCGTTCCACCAGACCGTCCACGCGGAACGTCCAGTCGCCCGGCGCCGACCGGGGAGTGACCTCCGCGGACAGGACGGGCCAGTCGTCGCCCGCGTCGTACTGACCGGGTGGCAGACCCGGCTGGTGGACGCGGGCGCGCCCGGTGAAGCCTCGGGTGACGTTCATACGGATCCAGCGGGACGAAGCGGAAGCTGACACTGTCCACCGTACGTGCCGGTCAGCGGTGCTCCGGACGCGGGCCGCGCCCGATCGTTAAGGCCGTATGAAGACTCCGGCGCCCCGGGAATAGCCTCCCCCGCGAACGCCTTGCCGACTGGTGCCGGAACCGGTGCCCCGTACAACCGGTGAGCAGACGGCAGTGAAGGAGAGTGGGACATGCCCAAGGCGTACGTGTTCACGCGCTACGGCGGACCGGAGACCGAGGCACTGATCGACGTGGACCGGCCCCGCCCCGGTCCCGGCCAGGTGCTCGTCGCGGTGCGCGCCGCAGGCGTGAACCCCGTCGACTTCAAGCAGCGCACCGGCTACCGGCGCCCCGGGGAGAGCGGTGAGCGTGAGTTCCCCGCGTACTTCGGCAACGAGGTGTCCGGTGTGGTGGAGGAGGTCGGCGACGGCGTCGAGGGCTTCGCGGCGGGGGACGCCGTGTTCGGGCGGCCGGTGGTCGGCGGGTACTCCGAGTACGCGCTGCTGTCGGTCGACCTGATCGCCCGCAAGCCCGACGGCCTGTCCTTCACCGACGCGGCCACGCTGCCGGTCGCGGCGGTGACCGCGCTGGACGGAATCCGGCAGCTCGGTCTGCCGGCCGGTGCGACCCTTCTCGTCACCGGTGCGGGCGGCGGGGTCGGCGTCGCGGCCGTGCAGATCGCCCGCGCCGAGGGACTGCGGGTCGTGGGACTCGCCAGCGCGGGCAAGAAGGAGTTCGTCGAGTCGTTCGACGCCGTGCACGTCCCGTCGGGGCCGGGCTGGACCGGTAAGGTGCCGGGCACCGTGGACGGCGTGTACGACCTGGTGGGCGGCGAGGTGCTGACGGAGGCGGCGAGCCTGCTCGGCGACCGGACCAAGCTGATCACCGCAGGGGCGCCGCCCGAGGTCGTGGAGCGGCTCGGCGGCTCCCGCGTCGCCCGGATCCGCAGCTCCGAGCGGCTCGTGGCGGCGGCCGACCTGGTCGTGAAGGGCGAGCTCGACCCGCACGTGACGCGGACCTTCCCGCTGGAGCGGGCCGGCGAGGCCCTGCGCGCGGTCGAGGACGGCCACGCCCGCGGCAAGATCGTGATCGAGGTCACCGCGTGAGCCACGTCCTGGACAATCCCGCCCTGGCCTCCCTGACCGGCCCGCACGCGCACTTCGCCGAGTGGCACGGCCGGGTGGTGCGCTACCCGGTCGACGTGTCGCCCTGGCTCGCCCTGCCCGACGAGCCCGACGCCCAGGACTGGGCCGACCTCGCGGCGCTCGCGGGCCCCGGCGCCGAGGTTCCGCTGCTCGGCTTCAGCGGCGGGGTGCCGGCCGGCTGGGAGGTCACCTTCCAGATCGAGGGCGTGCAGCTCGTCGACGAGGGCCTGGCCGCCGCGCCCGAGCCGGAGGCCGTCCGCCTCGGGACCGCCGACGTACCGGAGATGCTGGACCTGGTCGAACGCACCCGGCCCGGCCCCTTCCTGCCCCGCACCGTCGAACTCGGCACCTACCTGGGCATCCGGCGCGACGGCGCGCTGATAGCGATGGCGGGGGAGCGGCTGCACCCGCCGGGCTGGACCGAGATCAGCGCGGTCTGCACCGACCCCGCCTTCCGCGGCGAGGGCCTGGCGACCCGGCTGATCCGCGCCGTCGCCCACGGCATCCGGGAGCGCGGCGAGACCCCGTTCCTGCACACCGGGGCCGGCAACGCGGGCGCCATCCGCCTCTACGAGTCCCTCGGCTTCCGGCTGCGCCGCACCACCACGTTCGGCGCGGCCCGCGTCCCCGAACACCTCGCGGACGAACGTGCGGTGACGGTTTCTTAGTGCACTAGCGCGGCCGCGAGTTGTAGCGCAGCAGATAGGTGGCGAACCGTTCCAGATCAGCGGCCGGCCAGTCCGCGAGCCGTTCCCGGAACGCCGCGCGGCGGCTGTCGGTGACCTGGGCCAGGATCTGCCGGCCGGTGCGGGTCAGGTGCAGGACCTGGACGCGGTGGTCGTCCGGGTCCTGGCGCCGCTCGATCAGCCGGGCCCGCTCCAGCGCGGCCACCTGGCGGCTCACCGTGGACTTGTCCAGGGCGTAGTGGGCCGCCAGATCGGTGGCCCGGCAGCCGCCGCTCTCCTCCAGATGCCCGAGCAGCGTGTACGACACCAGGGAGAGCTCGGGGTGCATCCGGCCGGCCGAGGCGCGGGCGCGGCGAGCGAAGGCGGTCATCTCGCGCTGGATCGTCTCCACGGCCTCGTCGGCGTCCATCGGACCTCCCTCGGGATTCTGGTTGCAGAATACAACTGAAGCGAGGGCGACCGTTGGGGTAGTGTTGCCGTCCGGCCGTGGAGTGTCCCGGCCCTCGGGAGGCGAGGAGGTGAGTCCCATCACCGCTGTGTCAGGTGGGGTGTTCTCTCCTCGCGCCGACGTGGATCACCGCCCGTAGGCGACGGCGAGAGCGCCCTTCGACCCACCGAAAGGCTCTCGGCTTCCATGCCCCCGATGTCCCCCCTGCCGTCCTCGTCCCCCTCTGTCGAGTCCGTCGCGGCCGTTCTGCGCGCCGCGGGCTGCGTCTTCGCCGAGGACGAGGCCCGGCTGATCCTCGCCCAGGCCCGCACGCCCGAGGAACTGGCCGTCCTGGTCGACCGCCGTGCGAACGGACTGCCCCTCGAACTCGTCCTCGGCTGGGCCGAGTTCCGGGGCCTGCGCATCACCGTCGAACCCGGCGTCTTCGTACCCCGCCGCCGCACCGAGTTCCTCGTCGAGCAGGCCCTCGACCGGGCGCCCGAGGCGTCCGTCGTGGTCGACCTGTGCTGCGGTTCGGGTGCCGTCGGCGCTGCCCTGGCCACCGCGCTCGACGGTGTCGAACTGCACGCGGCCGACATCGACCCGGCCGCGGTGCGCTGCGCCCGCCGCAACGTCGCCGGCGTCGGCGGTCACGTCCACGCCGGCGACCTGTTCGCCGCGCTGCCGGCCGGCCTGCGGGGCCGCGTCGACATCCTCGCGGCCAACGTGCCGTACGTCCCGAGCGGCGAGGTCGGTCTGCTGCCCGCCGAGGCCCGCGACCACGAACCGCTCGTCGCCCTCGACGGCGGCACGGACGGGCTCGACGTGCTGCGCCGGGTCGCCGCCGAAGCCCCCGACTGGCTCGCTCCGAGGGGCTGTCTGCTCGTCGAGACGAGCCGGGCGCAGGCGCCGGCGGCCGTGGCGGCCTTCACCGCGGCCGGCTTGACGACACGGCTGGCGGTCTCGGAGGAGTGGTACGCCCACGTGGTGATCGGTGCCTCGTAGGCGGCGCCGGCGCAGCGGGCGGCGGGGGTCACCTCAGGTCGTCGCCCCGCTGCCCGACGGGCTGGACGGCGCAGACGGCATCCGCCACTCGCGGGGCCCGTGACCGCCGAAACCGTCGTGCCGGCCACCCGGCCTCCGGTCGCCGGGACCCTTGTTCTCGAAGGAGCCCGACAGGACGCGTGTCGCGGTCCTGGTGCCGCTGTCCGAGCGGGTACCGACCAGGAGCGCCGTCTCGCCCTTCTTGACGGCGCCGGTCCCGGAACCCTGGGTGCCGTCGTGGAGGACCGTGGTGGCCGAGGTGACGGTCCAGGTCCACTCGGCGCCGTCCTCGCTCTTGACGGTGACCTGGTCGCCGGAGATCTTCTCGACGGTGCCGCGCTGCCAGACCCGTACCACCCACTTGCCGGTGTCCTGGTCCTTCACGGTCGCCTCACCGTGCACGCCCATCCCGCCGAAGTCGAACCACCGCCCGCCGTGCCGCCCCTCGGGACCGCCCGGCGACGGCGAGGCGGACCCCGCCGCTGCCGGTGTGGCGCTCGTGCCCGAGCCGCCCGAGGTCGCCGCGTAGGCCACGGTGCCGCCCAGGGCCAGCACGGCGACCGTCGACGCCGCGATCACCGCCCGCGCCCGGCCGGAGCGCGTCCGCCACACCCGGTCCCAGGCCGGATCCGAAGGACGCTCCGCCCCGCCGGGGCCGCTCATCACTTCCCACTCCGGTGTCGTCTCGCCCTGCCGGTCGGGCGTTCCGCCCCCGGCAGTGGGTTCCTGGTCGGTCACGGCTCGCTCCCATCGGCTACGGCACCCGGCATCTGCATGCCACGCCTCACTGTGATTGTGCGATGCAAGCGATAAGGGTCAGGTAATCAGGAGCTGTGAGTACGGCTGGACGGACCTGTGCCGCCACGCCGGGCGTCAGTCCGGTCGCTGGTGCTGCACCCGGGCGATGAGCAGCGCCACGTCGTCGGAGTTGTCCGGCTGGTGCAGGGTGCGCAGCAGGAGGTCGCACGTCTCCTCCAAGGGGCGGTCGGGGCCGTCGAGCAGGGACAGGAGCGCGTCGAGGCGTTCGTCGAGGGGGTGCTGGCGGGTCTCGACGAGGCCGTCGGTGTAGAAGACCAGCCGGTCGCCGGGTGCCAGGTCGACCGTGGTGGTCGAGAAGGCGACGCCGCCGACGCCCAGCGGCGCCCCGGTGGGCAGTTCGAGCAGCTCCGGCGGACGCCCCGAGCGCAGCCGGGCCGGCGGCAGGTGTCCGGCGTTGGCGATGCGGCACTGCCGCAGCTCGGGATCGTGGACGGCGTACACGCAGGTGGCGATGGAGTGGTCGAGGCCCTCGGTGATCCGGTCGAGGTGCTCCAGGAGCCGGGCCGGATCGAGGTCCAGGGAGGCCAGCGTGGTGGTGGCCGTGCGCAGCCGGCCCATGGTGGCCGCGGCGTTGATGCCGCTGCCCATCACGTCGCCGACGACCAGCGCGGTCTTGCCGCCGTCCAGCGGGATCACGTCGAACCAGTCGCCGCCGACCTCGCTGGTGGCGCCCGCGGGCTGGTAGCGGGAGGCGACCTCGAGGCCGCCGATCACCGGCGGGTGGCTGGGCAGCAGGCTGCGCTGCAGGGTGAGGGCGGTGTCGCGGGCGTTCTGGTACCAGCGGGCGTTGTCGATCTGCACGGCCGCCCGCGCCGCCAGCTCACGGGCGAGCAGCAGGTCGTCCTCGCTGAACGGCAGCGGATTGTGGGTGCGCTTGAGGTCGAGGGCGCCGAGCACCTCGCCGCGCGCTATCAGCGGCACCGCCAGATAGGAGTGCACGCCCGCCTCGGCCAGCAGATGGGCCGCCGCCTCGGAGCGGGCGATGCGCGGCAGGTCCGCGTCCTTGACCTCGGCCACCATCACCGGCCGGCCCGTGCGGACGCACTCGGTGACCAGGCGGTCGGAACCGTAGCGGGCCACCTGCCCCGGCTGGTCGGCGGCCAGCAGCGCCTCGGCGGCGTCGTCGGCGTGCACGGCCAGGGCCCGCAGCTCCGCCGGCTGGGCGGGGCCCAGGTTGCTGCGTCTGCCCTGCACCACCGATTCCAGGAGGTCCACGGCGGCCACGTCGGCCAGTTCCGGGACCGCGACATCCGCCAACTCCCCTGCCGTGCGGTCCAGTTCCAGCGTGGTGCCGATCCTGGCCGAGGCGTCCGCGATGAGCGTCAGCCGCCGCCGCGCGGTCTCCGCCTCCACCCTCGCCCGGTGCTGCTCCGTGGTGTCCAGGATCGATCCGGCCACCCCCAGCACGGTCCCGAAGGCGTCCTCGAGCCGGTACAGCGAGATCGACCAGGCCCGTTCCTCGTCCGGATCGGCCGCGGTACGGCCGACGGTGCGATGGTCGACCAGGGGCTGCCCGGTCTCCAGCACCCGGCGCGCCGCGCCCTCCAGCGCCTCGACCTCGACATCGGGCACCACCTCGGCGACGCGGCGGCCGATGTGGTCCGCGGCGGGCACCCCGTTGAGCCGTTCGAGCGCCGGGTTGACGGACACGTACCGCAGGTCGGTGTCCAGGACGGCCAGGCCGATCGGGGACTGCGCGATCATCCGCGTGGACAGCGCCACGTCCCGCTCCAACTGCCGTACCGTCGACCGGTCCGCGCACAGCCCCAGGGCGTAGACGTCGCCGTGGTCGTCCAGCAGCCGCATGTTGCGGAACTCCACCAGCCGGGTGCTGCCGTCCTTGCGCCGGATGGGAAAGGCCCCGGCCCAGCTCTGGCCGGTCACCATCACGTCGGCGAACAGCTTGACGACCAGGTCGAGATGCTGTTCGTGCACCATGATCCGGGCCGCGTACCGCCCGAGCGCCTCGCTCGCCGGATAGCCGAACAGCTCCTCCGCCTGCGGGCTCCACAGCACGATGTGCCCCTCGGCGTCCAGCACCACCGAGGCCACGCCCAGGACGTCGAGCAGCCCGCTGGGGCGCACCGACTCGTCGCCGTCGGTCACCGGAAATCCGGGTGCACTCATTCCACGCACCGCCTTCGTCCTTTGACGCGGCACGCCGTTCCCCCCGTGCCGACTCCCCTGTTCTACCGCGCTCAACCGTCCCTGTGACGCCTGTGCCGCCCACCTCCACCATCCCTCGACACACGCGCCGGCGTCCCCCGAAGCCGTGACGACGGTACCGGGCACGCAACGTCGCCGAGCCGACGACTCCCGTTACCGGACTGGTCTGTACATGACCATCTCGTCGGGCCAGACTGTCCGCCGAGCAGGCCCACCCCCACCTCCGACGAGGAGCCCTCGCATGCCCCTGCGCGCCCGCAGCCGTCGTCACGCGGCCCTGACCGCGGCCCTCGCCCTCGCCACCGCCGCCCTGCTGTCCTCGGCGCCGCCCGCCTCGGCCGCCGACACCTGGACCGAGGTCGGGTCCGACCGCGCCGATCCGCTGACCGAGAGTCAGGGCCTGGCCTCCGTCGAGGTGCCGGCCGGGAGCCCCAACCGCTACACCGGCATCGGCACCATCCCCATCGGCGTCTCCAGCCGCGGCTGGAACCACGTCGGCGACCCGGACGCCTCCTACAACGGCTACTACGTCGAGCCGTACCAGGCCGACTCCGGCAACGCGAAGATGTACCGCGTCCAGGCACCGGACGGAACCTGGTCCGAGTACGTGCACACGCTCAGCCCCGGCGAGGCACTGAACAACTCCTGGGACGCGATCTCGCCCGACGGGCAGTGGATGCTGTCCGGGGAGTACGGCACCATGAGCCGCTTCCTGGTCTTCCCGACGCCGGGCGTCAACGCGAGCACCTCGCCCTCGGCGAACCTCCCGCAGGTCGCCACCGTCAACCTCGACCACCCCGTCCGGGACGTCCAGGGCTGCGACTTCTCCGGGCCGACGACCCTGCTGTGCTCCTCCGACGACCCCGCGAGCACGCTGTTCGGCTTCACCAAGCCGCTGCTCCAGGTCGACCTGTCCGCCGCGCCGAACGGCGCCTCGGACGTCTTTGGCCACGTCACCGCCCTGCGTCAGCTGCCCCTGCGCAGCGGCTGCTCGGGCACCTTCGAGGTGGAGGGCATCGACTACGACCGCCGGGACGGCACCCTGCGCGTCATCGTCGTCTCGCCGGGCTTCTGCGTGCTGACGGACAGCAAGACGTACCGCTTCAAGAAGGGCTGACCGGCTCGCTGGTACGGCGGGGGCAGTGGTGCTTTTCTGGGGAGGTGACGCGGTTCGCGGGGAATTCCGCCGGGTCGCGTCGCCGCCCACGAGAGGAGCGATCACGATGGACCGTGAGCGACTGCACGAGGAGCCGGTCTCCCTCGAGATCAGCGGATGCAGCAAGGAGGACGCCCGGATCGTGTTCGACACGCTGTGCGCGTGCTTCGAGTCCGACCGGGGCGCCGACGACGTGCCGCAGCAGCTGCACGAGACGCGGCCGATGGTGTGGCTCGGGACGTTCGAGGTGACGGAGGCGCACACCTGCCCGGCGCCGGGACCCCTGGAGTCCTCGGTCGAACTGGACGCGCAGGGCGGCTACTGGGCCATCGAACGGCTGCGCAGCACCTTGGACCCGTTGTTCACGGTGCGGGACCTGTCATCGGCCTCCGGGGATCAGGAGCGGGAGCTGCATGTGGTTCTCGAGAGCCGCTGACGGTGCGCGCCCCTCGATTGTGCAACTAGTTGCATAAAACGGTGCGGTCCTCTACAACTGAGGGACCACACCGCCACGGAGGGGCCCCATGAGCCGTTACCCGCATCTGCTGAACCCGCTCGACCTGGGCTTCACCACGCTGCCCAACCGCGTGCTCATGGGCTCCATGCACGTCGGCCTGGAAGAGGCCGAGCGCGGCTTCGAGCGGATGGCGGAGTTCTACGCCGCCCGGGCCCGCGGGGGAGTGGGCCTCATCGTCACCGGCGGCATCGCGCCCAACGAGGCGGGGCGCCCGTACGAGGGCGGGGCGAAGCTGACCACCGAGGCGGAGGCGGAGCAGCACGAGGTCATCACCGGGGCCGTGCACCGCGCGGGCGGGCGGATCGCGATGCAGATCCTGCACTTCGGGCGGTACGCCTACCACCAGGACCTGGTCGCGCCCAGCCCCCTCCAGGCCCCGATCAGCCCCTTCGTGCCCCGGGAGCTGACCGACGCCGAGGTGGAGCAGACCATCGACGACTACGCCCGCACCGCCCGGCTGGCCCGGCAGGCAGGCTATGACGGCGTCGAGATCATGGGCTCCGAGGGTTACCTCATCAACGAGTTCATCGCCCCCCAGACCAACCACCGCACCGACCGCTGGGGCGGCTCGTACGAGAACCGCATGCGTTTCCCCGTCGAGATCGTCCGGCGCGTGCGCGAGGCCGTCGGCGAGGACTTCATCATCGTCTACCGGCTCTCCATGCTGGACCTGGTGCCGGGCGGCTCCACACTCGACGAGGTGATCACGCTCGCCCAGGCCGTCGAGGCGGCCGGCGCGACCATCATCAACACCGGCATCGGCTGGCACGAGGCCCGGATCCCCACCATCGCCACCTCCGTGCCGCGCGGCGCCTACACCTGGGTCACCAAGCGGCTCATGGGCCGGGTGTCGGTCCCGCTCGTCACCACCAACCGCATCAACACCCCGGAACTTGCCGAGGAGTTGCTCGCCGAGGGCTACGCGGACATGGTGTCCATGGCCCGCCCGATGCTCGCCGACCCGGACTTCGTCGCCAAGGCGGCGGACGGGACGCCGGGAGCCATCAACACCTGCATCGGCTGCAACCAGGCCTGCCTCGACCACACCTTCAGCGGGAAGATCACCTCCTGCCTGGTCAACCCCCGTGCCTGCCACGAGACCGAGCTGGTGCTCGCGCCGACCCGGCTGAAGAAGCGCGTCGCCGTCGTCGGGGCCGGGCCCGCCGGACTCGCCTGCGCGGTGTCCGCGGCCGAACGCGGCCACCTCGTCACCCTGTTCGACGCCGCGGACGAGATCGGCGGGCAGCTCAACGTCGCCCGCAAGGTGCCCGGGAAGCAGGAGTTCGACGAGACCCTGCGCTACTTCCGCCACCAGCTCGACACCCACGGGGTGGACGTACGCCTGAACACTCCCGTCGGGGCAGGCGACCTGGCGGGCTTCGACGAGGTGGTCGTCGCCACCGGTGTCACCCCGCGCACGCCCGACATCCCCGGCGTCGACCACCCGAGCGTCGTCGGCTACCTCGACGTCCTGCGCGAGAAGGCACCCGTCGGCGAGCGCGTCGCCATCCTCGGCGCCGGAGGCATCGGCTTCGACGTCGCGGAGTTCCTGACCGACGGCGGCGACGCGGCGAGCGAGGACCCGGAGACGTACTTCCGCCAGTGGGGCGTGGACATGGACTACCAGGCGCCTGGCGGTCTGGCCGCCCCCAAGCGCACCGCCCCGCCGCGCAGCGTGCACCTGCTCCAGCGCAAGACGTCCAAGGTCGGCGCGGGCCTCGGCAAGACCACCGGCTGGATCCACCGCACCGAACTCAAGCACCGCGGCGTCACCATGGTCCCCGGCGTGCGCTACGACCGTATCGACGACGCCGGGCTGCACCTCACGGTCGGCGAGGAGAGCACCGTCCTGCCCGTGGACACGATCGTGCTGTGCACCGGCCAGGAGCCGCGCCGCGACCTGTACGAGGACCTGGTCGCCGCCGGCCGCAGCCCGCACCTGATCGGCGGCGCGGACGTGGCCGCCGAACTGGACGCCAAGCGGGCCATCAAGCAGGGCACCGAGATCGCGGCGGCCCTGTAGGCGCCCGTCCCTAGGATGACCCCATGTCCCTCCCGCACGCGATCCTCACCGCCCTGCTCGAGAAGCCGTCCTCCGGGCTGGAGCTGACCCGCCGGTTCGACCGGTCGATCGGCTACTTCTGGTCGGCGACGCACCAGCAGATCTACCGCGAGCTGAGCAGGCTGGAGGCCGAGGGACAGATCCGGGCGCTGCCGTCCGAGCAGCCGGCCCGCGGACAGAAGAAGAGCTACGAGGTCCTGCCCGCGGGCCGCGCCGAGCTGGCCCGCTGGACGGCCACCGCCCAGGACCCCAAGCCCCTCCGCGACCCCCTGCTGCTGCGACTGCGCGCGTCGGCCGTCGTCGGAACGGAGGGCATCGAGGCCGACCTGCGCCGCCATCTGAGCCTGCACCAGCGGCAGTTGGCGGAGTACGAGGAGATCGAGCAGCGTGACTTCCCGCCCGGCCGGGACGGTCACCAGGACCGGCTGCGGCACCTCGTACTGCGGGCCGGCATCGATCTGGAGACCTTCTGGACGCAGTGGCTCACCCACGCCCTGGAGGAGTTCGCCGCCCTGCCGGATTCCGGGCCCGCGTGAGCACCGCCGCCGTCAGAGCCGGTACGGCTTCGCACGGCGGCGCAGGTACCAGCCGGTCGCGATGACCCCCGCCCCGACCAGGGCGCTGCCCACCCCGAGCGTGACCGGGCCGTAGTCCCGGACGGCACCGCCCAGACCGCCCATGACACCGCGGGACGGCGAGGAGGTGGCGGAGATGGTGGGCGAGGAGGGGGCCGCGACGATGATGGACTGGGTGCCCGCGGTGGTGTTGTTCACGGTGCAGATCACCACGACCGTGTAGGTGCCCGGGCTCACCCCCTGCCAGGCCGCCGACTGGAGGCTGGTCGTCCCGGAGAGCGCCACCTGCCGCCCCTGGGTGAAGTTCGTCTGACTGCTGTTGAGCAGCGAGGCCGTGCCCCAACTGCCGTTGCTGCTGGTCTGGTTGCACACGGTGGTGGTCACGGACACGGTGGAGCCGCTGGTGCTCACCGAGATACCCGTGCCCAGCGCCGCGGCGGGCGGCCCGGCCAGGGCGACCGGCAGCGCGGTGGCCGCCACGGCCAGGCCGGAGCGGATCAGAAGCTGAGATTTGCGCATGTGGACTGCCCTCCAGCGGCACGGTCGGCGGTACATCCCTTGCGCCGCCGGAGGGTCGGGGAACGCCCGTGCTGCCTCAGGGGCAGCCAATGTGCCCACGGGCCGCCCCGCACGCGGAGGGCCCCCGAGCAGGTGACGGATTACCTCGTCCGGCCCATCGCACGGCCCACGGAGGAGGGAGTACGACGTCCGGTCGCGTGACGCGTTCCCGCGGCCTGGTCGGGCACGGCAGGAGGGGGTGCGGGGGCGTTGGTGGCGGCCCGCCGCGGTTACGTATGCTGAAGTTCCTCGCGGCTGAACTCTCCCTGAGGGCTGGTGAGTTCATGCCGGTGGCGCGGAACGCTGTCGTCGCTGATCCCGCGCCTGACGCGGGTGGCCGGGTGGCCGGAGCCGACGCGGGCTCAGGTCCCCGGCACCTGCACGGAGTTCGGGGGTGTGCGCCGTCCGGCCCACCAGTGGTAGCCGCACCCAATGTGCGGGCAACACATTGGCTGAGTGTCCGTCAGTGTCCCCCAGGAGAGGCTTCCTCATCGTGCGTTTCCAGTCGCTGACACTGGCCGTGGCCGGGGCCGCCCTGCTCGCCCCCTCCGCGTCACCCACCGCACCGCAGCCACGTACCGCCGAGGAGCGGGCGGCCCGGCGCGAGGGCACCGTCGGCGCGGCCGACCTGCTGGCCAGGGTGCGGGGCTGCGTCCCGGTCTCGCACGGCCGGTACCGCAGCAACGCGGGCAGACCGGCCACCATCCCCGTCTGCGGGACCCGGCAGGCCGTCTTCTGGAAGGCCGACCTCGACATCGACTGTGACGGCAGGCCGGGGCCGCACTGCAACCGCCGCACCGACCCGCTGTTCTCGGACTCCACCGCCTTCCAGCAGTCCGACGGGCGCCATCTGAGCGCCGAGAGGCTGCCGTACATCGTCGTGCCGGCCGCCAGCCGCATCTGGAACCACCGGGACCACGGCGTGCGCGGCGGCTCGGTCGCCGCCGTCGTCTACCGGGACCGGGTGCAGTACGCGGTCGTCGGCGACATCGGCCCGCGTGACCTCATCGGGGAGGCCTCCTACGCCACCGCACGGGGTCTCGGCATTCCCGCGGACCCGCGCGGCGGCGGCACGCCCTCCGGCGTCACCTACATCGTCTTCAAGGGCTCGCGGGTCGAGCCCATCGAGAACCACGCCGCCGCCGTAGCGACCGGACAGCGGCTGGCGCGGATGTTCGTGCAGAACAGGTGACCGGGCGTCGGACGGGACTAGGGGGTGTTTTGAAAGTCCAGTGCGGTGCCCGCGGTGTTCGGTGCGTGGCCTCGGCGTGCCGGACGAAGGTCCTAGTGCCGCGGCAGGCAACGTTTGCCCGGTAAGGAGCGGCGTCCGGGGCGTCCTCTCGGTGTGCCGGACGAAAGCCCTCGTACTGGACGTACTTGGGGTTTCGTCCGGTGCGGCGAGGGTGCGTGCCGGGCGCCGTGGGTGCTGTGCGGGGCTTTCAAAACACCCCCTAGCCTCGGCGTTTCGGTTGGGGTGATGAGGCGTCGCTGTTCGTCTGCCGTCACGTGGGCCGGGTGATTGCGTTGCCTGGGCATGGCGGAGTCCCGGC
>NZ_JBIWPO010000039.1:0-76202 GCF_044768275.1 Streptomyces sp. NPDC101152
CTTCCTTCGTACTCACCCTCTCGGGCTTTCCTCCGGGCGCTTCCCTTCGGTCTTGCGTTTCCGACTCTATCAGATCCTTTCGGCGTCTGATTCCCAGTCAGCGGGAGTTGTCTTCCCGGCCGTTGGGCCGTTCCGACGTCCCAAACCTTAGCGGATTCTCTCGGCGATTCCCAATCGGGCCGCCGAGCCCCGTATCGAATTGAATTCGGACACGCCGAAATCAACCCGCTCGGGAGATCGTGCTTGTGGTTTGGGTTGCCGCTGATGCGGCGGGAGTGCTGCCGCAGAACCGTTACGGCTCCGTGGCAACCCGAAGAACTTTACGGATCCGGCAGAGGGTTGTCAAGCGTCCGCTGTCAAGATCTTTTAGTCCAGGTCGTTCAGGCGTCCGCCCGCGTCCGGCTGGGCGTGTTCCACCCTGCGCAGCAGGCGGGTGAGGACGTCTCCCAGACTAGCGCGCTCGTCGGCGGAGAGGTCCTGGAGCAGGTCCTCCTCGAAGACCGTGGCGAGGCGCATCGCCTCGAGCCACTTCTCGCGGCCCCCCGCGGTCAGTTCGACGATGACGCGGACGCGGTTGGTCTCGTCGCGCTCCCGGGTCACCAGTCCCTCGGCGACCATGCGGTCGATCCGGTGGGTCATCGCGGCCGGCGTCAGGCCGAGGCGCTTGGCGAGGTCGCTGGGGCCCAGTCGGTAAGGGGCGCCGGAGAGGACGAGGGCCTTGAGGACCTCCCACTCGGCGTTGCTGATGCCGAGGGCGGAGGTCTGGCGGCCGTAGGCGACGTTCATCCGGCGGTTGAGCCGGGACAGGGCCGAGACGATCTGCTCGACCTGGGGGTCGAGGCCCTGGAACTCACGCTGGTAGGCGGCGATCTGCTCTTCGAGCGTCGGCTCGGTGGCACCGGGGGTCTCGGCCATGGGCGCAGTATCGCACGGGGGTCCTTTGCCTCGAAGTCCTTGACTCTGTACTCTTTAGCTTCACGAAATTTATCTTCGAAGTCTTCGGTTGTAAGTGCTGCATGACTTCAACTACCTGAGAGAGGTGAACGTGACCAGGGCGATGGGCGCAGCGATGCGCCGGATCCACGTGGGCAACGCACTCAGCGCGTTCGGGCTCGGCTTCACCGTCCCGTACCTGTACGTCTACGTGGCGCAGGTGCGTGGGCTCGGAGCCATGACGGCGGGGCTGGTCCTCGCCGTCTTCGCTGTGGCCGCGCTGGTCGTGCTGCCGTTCGCCGGGCGGGCCATCGTCCGGCGCGGTCCGCTGCCGGTCCTGCTCGCCGCCCTGGTCACCGCCGCCGTGGGCGCGCTGAGCCTGGGGCTGGCGGGCACCGCGACGGCCGTCCTGCTGTCGGCGGCCGCGCTCGGTGCCGGGCAGGCCGTGATGCAGCCGGCGCTGGCGACGATGATCGTCGACTGCTCGACCGCCGACACGCGCTCCCGCGACTTCGCCCTTCAGTTCTTCCTGCAGAACCTGGGGCTCGGCATCGGTGGGCTCATCGGCGGCCATCTGGTTGACTCTACGCGCGTCGACTCCTTCACTCTGCTGTTCTCCATCGAGGCTGCGGTGTTCCTCGGGCTGATCGCGGTGATGGCGACCGTGCGGATGCCGCGCGCCCCGCGCGTCGAGGGGGCTCCCGCGGGGACGGCCAGGTCCGGCTGGAAGCAGTTGCTCGGGAACCGGGCGATGGTGCAGCTGTCGGTGCTGGGCTTCGTGCTGTTCTTCGCCTGCTACGGGCAGTTCGATTCGGGTCTGAGCGCGTACGGGGTCGAGAAGGCCGGGATCTCGACGTCCGCGTTGGGGACGGCGCTGGCCGCCAACACGCTGATGATCGTCGTCGCGCAGTTCGCCGTGCTGAAGTTCGTCGAGCGCCGGCGCCGGTCGCGGGTGATCGCGGCCGTGGGACTGATCTGGGCCGTGGCCTGGGTCGCGGCCGGGTACGCGGGGCTCGGACACGGTAGTCAGGAGATGGCGACGGCCGCGTTCGTGTCGACGTACGCGCTGTTCGGGCTGGGTGAGGCGATGCTGTCGCCGACGCTCGCCCCGCTGGTCGCCGATCTGGCGCCGCGCGGGATGGCCGGGCAGTACAACTCGGCTTTCGCGCTGGTGAAGCAGCTCGCGCTGGCCGTGGGGCCGGCGGTGGGCGGGCCGCTGGCGGCCTCCCTGCCGGCGCCGTACGTCGTGACCTTTCTGCTGTTCTCCCTCGGGATCACCTTCCTCGCCCTGCGCCTGGGCCGTCGGCTGACCGCCGTGCAGGACCAGCCGTGGCGGAGGAAGAGCCTCGTCGTCGCACAGGGCGGGGCGCCCGTGGAGTCAATGGCCGGGTGACGGTCGCGTCCTCAGGGGCGCGGCAGGACGAACTCGCACCAGACCGCCTTTCCTCCGCCCGGTGTCCTGCGCGCCCCCCAGGACGAGGCGATCGTCGCCACGATGGCGATGCCCCGGCCCGACTCGTCGCCCGGTTCCGCGCGCCGCCGGCGGGGAAGGTGGTCGTCCCCGTCGGTCACCTCGATGATCAGGCGGCGGTCCGTGCGGCGCAGCCGCAGCCGCATGGGGGGCGTGCCGTGCTGGAGGGAGTTGGCGACGAGTTCGCTGGCGGCCAGGACGCCCAGGTCGTGCAGTTCGGGCGGGAACCGCCAGCTCGTCAGCACGCCGGAGGCGAAGGCACGCGCGCGTGGGGCCGCTTCGACGCCGCCCAGGAGTTCCAGCGCGGCGTTGCGGAAGAGCTCGCTGTCGGGGCCCGTACGGGCCGGGTGCTGCAGGACCAGGACGGCCACGTCGTCGTCGTGGTCCGCGGTGACGCCCGCCGAGCGGACGAGGCGGTCGCAGACGACCTGGGGGGTGCCGGTCGCACCGGACAAGGCGCGTTCCAGGGCCGCGATGCCCTCGTCCAGGTCCTCGTCCCGGCGTTCCACCAGGCCGTCCGTGTACAGGACGGCGGTGGAGCCGGGGCCGAGCGGGATCGAACCCGAGGCGTGCATCCAGCCGCCGGTGCCCAGCGGCGGGCCCGTCGGTTCGTCGGCGCGCAGCACCACGCCGCTCTCGTCGCGGACGAGGATCGGCAGGTGGCCGGCCGAGGCGTACACCAGGCGGCCCTCGTTGGGGTCGTGGATGGCGTACACGCACGTGGCGATCTGGTTGGCGTCGATCTCGGCGGCGAGGCCGTCCAGGAGCTGCAGGATCTCGTGCGGGGGCAGGTCGAGGCGGGCGTAGGCGCGGACCGCCGTGCGGAGTTGGCCCATGACGGCCGCCGCGCGGACGCCTCTGCCCATGACGTCGCCGATGACGAGGGCCGTGCGGCCGCCGCCGAGGGTGATGACGTCGTACCAGTCGCCGCCGACCGCGGCCTCCGTGCCGCCGGGCTGGTAGGTGGCGGCGATGCGCAGGTCGTCCGGCTGTTCGAGCTCCTGGGGGAGCAGGGAGCGCTGGAGGGTGACCGCGGTCTCGCGCTGGCTGCGTTCGCTGGCGCGCAGCCGCTCGGCGGCCTCGGCGTGGTCGGTGACGTCCGTGGCGAACACCAGGACCCCGCCGCCGTGGCCGTCCGGGGTGTCGCCCTCGGTGACCGGGGTGCAGCTGAAGGTGTAGGAACGGCCGTCGGGGGCCTTGCGGGACTTGAGCGTGCGCGGTCGGCCGCTGCGCTGGACCTGGTCGAGCAGGGGCAGCAGGCCCAGTTCGTCGAGTTCCGGGAGGGATTCTCGGGTGGGTCTGCCGAGCGGGCGCGGGCCGAAGGCGGCCACGTAGGCGTCGTTGACGTAGGCGACGCGGTGGTCGGGGCCGTGGACCAGGGCGACGAGGGCCGGGACGCGGTCGAGGACCTCGCGCACGGGGAGTTCGTCGACGGCCGGCACCGGGCGTGTGTCGTCGGTGAGTTGTTCGGCGCGGGCCGCGGGCACGGAGCCCGCGCCCTCGGCCTGCCGGTCGGGGACGGCCACCTGGTCCGTCCGCGCTGCAGCGCGGCGCTGCGTTCCGGGGAGCCGGGCGCTCCAGCGCGTGAAGTTCACGAATCCTTGCCTCGTGTCGTCGTCTTCGGCGTCTTCGGCCCACTCCGGACCCGGCCGGAGGGCTGGGGGGTGACACCCCCGGAATGCAGCACGGTGGGGAAAGCCTCTTGGGTTCTCGAGGGCGAGCGGTGCTCGCCGCGGGCGGGGATCAGTCTGGCAGTGTGGCCTACCGGGGCGACATCCGTCAGACGCCCACCCGGTCGGTGGAGTTCCTCGCTCCGGTCAGGACGACCCCTTCGGGTCGTCGGCCGGGTCACCAGGAGGCTTTCCACCGGCCGCGAGTTCGAACTCCGCACGGGGATGTTCGAGCGAACCGAGCGAGACGATCTCCCGCTTGAAGAGGCCCGAGAGGGTCCATTCGGCAAGCACACGGGCCTTGCGGTTGAAGGTGGGCACCCTGCTGAGGTGGTACACCCGGTGCATGAACCAGGCCGGGTACCCCTTCAGCTTGCGGCCGTAGACGTGGGCGACCCCCTTGTGCAGGCCCAGCGAGGCGACCGAACCGACGTACTTGTGGGAGTACGTCCGAAGGTCCTCGCCCCTCAGCGCATGTGCGATGTTGTCGCCGAGGACCCGGGCCTGGCGCACCGCGTGCTGGGCGTTCGGGGCCGTCTCCGCGCCGGGCTGTTCGGCGGTGACGTCGGGGACGGCGGCGGCGTCTCCCGCCGCCCACGCGTGCGTGACGCCGTCGATCGTCAGCTGGGGGGTGCATTTCAGCCGACCTCGTTCGGTGCGCGGGAGGTCGGTGGCGGCGAGGAGGGGGTGCGGCTTCACGCCGGCCGTCCACACGAGCGTGCGGGACGGGAAGCGGGCCCCGTCGCTGAGGACGGCGACCCGGTCGGCGCAGGACTCGAGGCGGGTGTTCAGCCGTACGTCGATGTTGCGGCGGCGCAGCTCGGTGACCGTGTAGCGGCCCATCTCCTCGCCGACCTCGGGCAGGATGCGGTCCGAGGCCTCGACGAGGATCCACTTCATGTCCTCGGCCTGGACGTTGTGGTAGTGGCGCGTGGCGTAGCGGGCCATGTCCTCCAGCTCGCCCAGCGCCTCCACGCCCGCGAAGCCGCCGCCGACGAAGACGAAGGTGAGGGCGGCGTCACGGATCGCCGGGTCGCGGGTGGAGGAGGCGATGTCCATCTGCTCGATGACGTGGTTGCGCAGCCCGATGGCCTCCTCGACCGACTTGAAGCCGATGCCGTGGTCGGCGAGACCGGGGATCGGCAGGGTGCGCGAGATCGAGCCGGGCGCGAGCACGAGTTCGTCGTACGACAGCTGCTCCGCGCCCGCGCCCTCCTCCTCGGTGGCGAGGGTGGTGAGGGTGGCGGTGCGCTTGGCGTGGTCGATCGAGCGGACCTCGCCGATGACGACATGGCACTGGTCCAGTACGCGGCGCAGCGGTACGACGACATGGCGCGGGGAAATGGAACCGGCGGCCGCTTCGGGCAGGAACGGTTGATAGGTCATGTACGGGTCGGGGGTGACGACCGTGATCTCCGCCTCGCCTCGCCGCAGTTCCTGTTTCAGCCTCCGTTGCAGGCGCAGCGCCGTGTACATCCCGACGTAGCCGCCACCGACAACGAGAATGCGCGCACGTTCCTTCACCATCCCATGACGCACCCGGCGCGGGAGTTTGTCCACAGCCCCGACAATTTGTATGACAGCGGGTCGGGGATCTCCGGAGTTGGCCGAATTGCCCAAGTGCGCGGAAGGAACGCAGGTCAGTGGGTGTGCGCCGGGTAACATCCGGGGGTGCAATCGGGACTTATACCACCCGTGGTCCGATCGGGGGGGCGCTCCGTGCGGAACGTGCCCCTTCTGAATTGACCCCCTCTCAACTATGTTCGTGTGTCGACGGGGTGTAGGGGGATGCGCTTCATCGGGTCCAGGTCCGCGACGGGCGGGCGGGTGATCCGTTCTTCTCCGCACGCTCCGGCTTTCATGGCGGGGAGAGTCTCCGGGGGGAGACGTCATTACCGGGGGAACACTTATGCATGTTCAGGACTCTCATTGGTCGTCCGCACTCGCGGCGGGCGGCGTGGTGAGCGCGGCGGGCAACGGACGCGCGAACGGACCGCGTACGACGCCGCTGCGCGTGGACGCACAGCGCAATCTGGAGCACGTGCTGCGGGCGGCGCGCGAGGTGTTCGGCGAGCTGGGCTACGGCGCGCCGATGGAGGACGTGGCGCGGCGGGCGCGGGTGGGCGTGGGGACCGTGTACCGGCGGTTCCCCAGCAAGGACGTCCTCGTGCGGCGGATAGCCGAGGAGGAGACCTCCCGGCTCACCGACCAGGCCCGGGCGGCGCTCGGACAGGAGGACGACCCGTGGTCGGCGCTGTCGCGGTTCCTGCGGACGTCGGTGGCCTCGGGGGCGGGACGCTTGCTGCCGCCCCAGGTGCTGCGGGTCGGCGTCGCCGAGGAGCGGGGTGACGGGGGCGGGTTCGACGAGGCGCGGGTGCCGCAGCAGCGGGTGCCGGGGGCCGGGGCCGGGGAGCTCCGGTTGGTCTCCGAGGGCACCGGGCCGGGTGTGTCCGCGCAGGACGACACCGGGGCCTCGGCGCTGCTCGAGGTGGTGGGGCAGTTGGTCGAGCGGGCTCGGGCCGCGGGGGCGTTGCGGGCCGACGTCTCCGTGTCGGACGTGCTGCTGGTGATCGCCACCGCCGCGCCGTCGCTGCCGGACCCGGCACAGCAGGCCGCCGCGTCCGCACGACTGCTGGACATCCTGCTGGAGGGGCTGCGCTCTCGGCCCGCGTGATGTTCGTGTGGGTGGGGTGACTTCCCACCCACACCGTCACTGTCGCGGCGCGCATGACTCGAAAGGGTGCACCAGGGCGTCAATGGAGGCTTCCCCGGAGGGTGAGGGCCAGTGCGGCTCCGGGGGGAATCCCCACGGATGAGTGGATGTCGTGCCCTCGGGGGGTCCTGAACAAAAGCCAATATGGCACTCTGACCCGGTGTTCGGGACTGGTGGGTCGGGCGGGGGCTATCTGCGATGAGTGGCGACGGGCGGGACGGGTCGCTGGACGACGGTGACCCGGAGGAGAACGGCTCCCCGCAGGTACCGAGTCAGGGAGGACGCGTCGGCACCCCGCGCGGCGACGACCTGACCGACGCGCCCTCCATCCCGGCACAGGGCGGCGAGCCCGTCGAGGGAAGCGTTCCCGCCCAGCGCGACCGGCGGGAGGGCGGCGGCGTGCTGCCGCCGCCCAGGGAGTTGCGCGCCTCCGACGCCGACCTGATCGACCGGATGCGCTCGGGTGACGACACCGCGTACGAGGAGCTGTACCAGCGCCACGCGGAGGCCGTGCGCCGGTACGCCCGTACCTGCTGCCGTGACGCCCACACCGCGGACGACCTGACCGCCGAGGTCTTCGCCCGCACGCTCCAGGCCGTACGCGGCGGACACGGCCCCGAGCACGCCGTACGCGCGTATCTGCTCACCACGGTGCGCCGGGTCGCCGCCGGCTGGACGAAGTCCGCCAAGCGCGAGCAACTGGTCGACGACTTCGCGGTGTTCGCGGCACAGGCCGCCCGCTCGTCCGAGGTCTCCGACGACGACAGACTGGACCTCGGCGCCGACGTGCGCGCGATGCACGAGGCCGAGCAGTCGATGGCGATGCAGGCCTTCCGGTCGCTGCCCGAGCGCTGGCAGGCCGTGCTGTGGCACACCGAGGTGGAGGACGAGTCGCCGAGCGAGGTCGCCACGCTGTTCGGGCTGGACGCCAACGGCACGCGCGTGCTCGCCAGCCGCGCCCGTGAGGGGCTCAAGCAGGCCTATCTGCAGGCGCACGTCAGCGCCACCCTCGTGGCCGACGAGGAGTGCGCCCGGTACGCCGACCGGCTCGGCGCCTACGCCCGCGGCGGGCTGCGCACGCGCGCCGAGCGGGGACTGCGCAAGCACCTCGAGGAGTGCGCCAAGTGCCGGCTGGCCGCGGGCCAGATCGAGGAGGTCGCCGGCGGCATTCCCGCCGTCGTACCGGTCGCCGTCATCGGCTGGTTCGGCGCCGCCGGGTACGCCAAGGCGATCGGCCTCATCGCCGGCGGGGCCGGTGCCGGGGCCGCCGCGGTGGCGAGCGGCGGTTCGTCCGGGGGCGCGGGCGCCGGCGGCGCGGCGGCCTCCGAGGGGCTGGGCGCGCCCGTGAAGGCCGGCATCGCGGCCGGTGTCGTCGCGGTGGCCGGCGTGGCGGTGGCGCTCGCGCTGGCCGGCAGCCCGCATCCGGCCAGGAAACCGGACGCCAAACCGCCGGTCTCGACGCCGGTCGTACGGCCCGAGTCGCCGAAGCCCACGCCCCCGACGCAGCAGCCGACACCGCCGGACGTCGTCCCCGTGGCGGACTTCCCCACCCCGACGCACGCCTCGCCGCCCGCACCCCGGCCGAGGCCCACGCCGACCCCGGCCCCCACTCCCGCGCCGAAGCAGCCCCCGCAACCGAGCCCGACGCCGACGCCCACCCCCACGCCGACCCCGCCTCCCCCACCGGCGCCTCCCGCCGTCTACCAGTGGAGCGAGCTGTCGTACGACATCACCGGCGACGGCACCAAGCCCGAGATGCGGATCGGTGACAGCAGCTGGGTGTGGCAGCGCTACGGCCTGTCGATCGGCGGACGGCGGTTCGCCCGAGGCGTGAGCGTGCACGGCGGGTCCTCGGTCACCATCGACCTCAACCGCGGCTGCACCGCCTACGACGCCGCCGCCGGCATCGACGACACGACCCTGGGACTCGGCAAGGTCCGCTTCGCCGTGTACGCCGACGGTGTCCGGCTGTGGAGCTCCGGGCCGGTCGAGGGAGGCGACCCGGCGGTCCCGGTCCATGTGGACCTCGCCGGGCACCGGACCGTACGGCTGGCCGCCGAGCCGAACAACGCCTTCGACTCGCTGACGCTCGCGGACTGGGCCGAGTCGAGGTTCACCTGCGCGTAGTCGACCGGCCCGGTCACCGCTCGCTCACGCGGCCGGATGGCTGCGCAGGGCCTCGGTGAGCTCGGCGAACAGGTCGTCCGGGGTGAGGGCGGCGCCCCTGGCGTACTCCGCCTCGTAGCGCTCGGCGGACAGGGTGGCGCGGGCGGCCTCGCCGGCCTGCTCGGCCCGCGCGCCCTCCGGCATGAGACGCGGCCGGCCGTCACGCCACGTGTCCGCCAGCGCCAGCAGCAGGGCCGCGCGCGCATGGTCGCCCAGCTCGCTCAGGACCTCCGCCGTGGTGTCCAGCAGGGTCGCCACGATCACTTCGGCGCAGCGCTTCTCCACCGCCTCCCGGACGGCGTCGACGAGCTTCGGCAGCCCGTGGACCGGGCCCGACTCGGCGGCCGTCACGCAGGCGTCCACCGCCATCAGCATCACCAGGAACTGCGGCGGCGGCGTACCCCGTCCGGTCTCCGCCCGGGCCTGCTCGCACAGCTCGCGCGCCCGGGCCGGATCCTTGTCGTCCAGGGCGATCTGGGCGAGCGTCAGCAGGACGAACGCCTTCGAGTCGACCACGGCGTGCCGCTCGGCGGCCTCACTCGCCTCGTCCAGCAGGCGCAGCGCGGACCGGCGATCGCCCGCGCGGAAGGCGATCTCACCGAGCCGGGCCAGCAGGAACGGCGTCTCGGTGTAGGCGCCGACCTCGTACGCCAGCCGCAGTGCCTCCTCGTACTCGGCCTTGGCCTCCGGGTGCCGGCTGCGGGCCATCGCCGCCTCCCCGGCCGCGCTGCACACCTGAGCCCGCATCCAGCGGTCGCCGACGCGGCGGCTGAGCACCCTGAGTTCCGCGAGGTCCTCGTCGACGCCTTTCATGCCGCCCGGCGAGTCGACGGCCATGTGGGTACGGAACATCAGGGAGACGCCGATCGCCCAGTCGTCGCCGTACGTACGGCAGTTGGCGACTGCCGCGTCCATGGCGGGGCGCAGGTCCGTCGAGCCGTCGAGGACGATGGTCGCCAGCGGCCACACCAACCCCGGCATCCGGGCCGCCTCCGGGCCGCCGGGCTCGTAGAAGTCGCGCAGCCGGGCGACGTGGCGCCGCAGCCGTTCGTCCAGCAGGCCGTCCAAGCGCTCCGTGTCCGACCTGAGGAACAGGTGCAGCATGCGGAGGTTCATCCGAAGCGTGTGCCGGGGGTGGTGTCGCTCGGCGTCCGGGGCGGCCAGGAAGACGTCGACGGGGTCGGGAACGTCGCCGGCGAAGGCGGCCGGGGCTGCCGTCGGGTCGGCGTGCCGGGTACGGCGGCTGTCCAGGGTGGCGCCCAGGCGCAGGGTGCGGTCCACCCAGGCGACGCTCTCCTGGCGGTAGTTGCGCAGCCACCAGAACCAGCCCATGGCCAGGACCAGGGCGCCGGCCTCCTCCTCGTCGCCCTCGGCGAGGGTGCGGTCGAGGGCCGCGCGGATGTTGTCCAGCTCGGTCTCCAGGCGCGCGATCCACGGCAGTTGGCCGGCGGACCGCAGCAGCGGCTCGGCCCTCTCCACCAGCGCGCGCACCCACGCGCGGTGCCGCCGTTCGGCCTCGGCACGCAAGTCGGGGACCTCGGCGGCGCGCTCGACGGCGTACTCATGGATGGTCTCCAGCATGCGGTAACGCATGGTGACCGGGCCGCCCTCGTCGTACGGCGTCTCGTGCGGGGTCGCCACGATCAGGGACTTGTCGACGAGGGCGCCGATCAGGTCGGCGGCGGGGCCGGTGCAGACGGCCTCCGCGGCGGCGAGGTCCCAGCCGCCGGCGAAGACGGAGGTCTCGCGCAGGACCGTGCGCTCCCGCTCGTCGAGCAGGTCCCACGACCAGTCGACGACCGCGCGCAGGGTCTGCTGGCGGGGCAGGACCGTGCGGCTTCCGGAGGTCAGGAGGCGGAAGCGGTCGTCGAGGCGGTCGGCGATCTGCCGCGGGGTGAGCAGCCGCAGCCGGGCCGCGGCCAGTTCGATGGCGAGCGGCAGACCGTCCAGGCGGCGGCAGATCTCCGCGACGGCCTCGCGGTCGCGCAGCACCACGTCCGCGTCGAGGCGGGCGGCCGACGCGCGCTCCTCGAAGAGGCGGTGGGCCTGGTCCGGGGCGAGGGGTTCGACCGGGCGCACCGACTCGCCGGGGACGCCCAGGGGTTCACGGCTGGTGGCGAGGATCGTGAGCCCCGGGCAGTGGGTGAGCAGCGTCTCGGCGAGGGCGGCCGCTGCTTCGATGACGTGTTCGCAGTTGTCAAGGATCAGGAGTTGGCTGCGCGGGGCGCAGTACTCGACGAGCAGGGCGAGCGGGTCGTCCTGCGGGGCCGTCAGCTCGGTGGTCATCAGCACGGTCTCGCGCAGACCGAGCGCGCTGACCACCGCGCCTGGCACCGCCTCCGGCCGGTCGAGCGGCGCCAGTTCGACCAGCCAGGCCTGCGGGAGCCCGGCGGCGGCTTCCTCGGCGAGACGGGTCTTTCCGGAGCCGCCCGGTCCGGTGAGGGTGACCAGTCTGGCTCCTTGCAATGCGGAACGGATGGCGTCGAGCTCTGGTTCCCGGCCCACGAAAGAGGTAAGTCGGGGACGGATGTTGCCGGTTGGGGTGGGGGGATGGGGGTGCGGGTTGGGGTGGGGTGCGTTGAGGAGTTCTGTGTGGAGGGCTTGGAGGTGGGGGCCCGGGTCGGTGCCCAGGCCCTCGGACAGGGCTCGGCGGGCCGTCTCGTACGCGGCCAGGGCGTCTGCGCCGCGGCCGGCGTCGCGCAGGGCGCGGATGAGGAGGGCGTGGAGGGGTTCGTCGTAGGGGTACGCCGCGGTCAGTTCCCTCAGGTGCGGTACGGCGGTGTGGGCGCGGCCCAGGCGCAGGTCCGCGTCGATGCGGGCGCGGGTCGCCTCCAGATGCAGGGCGTTCGCGCGGGTGGCGGCCGTGCGGTCGGGGAGGTCGGCGAGTGCGGGGCCGCGCCAGAGGGTGAGGGCCTCGTCCAGGGTGCGGGCGGCGCGGGGGGCGTCGTCCGCTGTGAGGGCCGTGGTGCCTTCGGCGACCAGGCGTTCGAAGACGTACAGGTCGATGTCGTCCTCGGTGGCGGCGAGGCGGTAGCCGCCGGGGGTGGAGGTGATGGCGTCCTTGCCGAGGGTGCGGCGCAGGCGGCCGATGAGGGCCTGGACGGCCGCGGGGGCGTCCTGGGGTGGGGTGTCGGGCCAGACCTCGTCGATGAGGGTGGTGGGGGGTGTGACGCGGCCGGGGCGTAGGGCCAGGACGGTGAGGAGGGTGCGTAGGCGGGGGCCGGGGATGGGTACGGGGGTGCCGTGGTCGTCGGCTGCTTCGGTGACGCCCAGGATTCTGTACCGCACGGGGTCATTGTCGCCGGAGTTTCGCCCCCGCCGCCCCTACCCGTCCCGTCTCCAGGGGCTGCTGCCCCCTCGGCCCCGCCCAGGGGGCCCCGCCCCCTGGACCCCCGATCGGCCCCGAAAGGGCCTCGTCCTCAAACTCCCCCAGAGGGGGACCCCCAGACGGGCTGGATTTACCGACCGGCGTCCAGATGTGCCGGCGCCTCTTCAGGTTCTTCAGGCCACCCCCGCCCCGCCGCCCGACGCCAGCGCGCCCCGTCTCGGGGAGATGCCCGCCGGGACCGCTCGTTGGCGGGCGGGGGTGCCTGTCCAGCAGGTGCCTCGGCGGGCGAGGAGGCGGCGGAGCCAGAGTTCCAGGGAGACCAGGTCGGCCAGGCCGTCCAGGGGGAGGGGCTCGCCCGCTGCCGCCGCGCGCAGGGCCTTGCGGACCACGCGGGCCTCGACCAGGCCCGCCTCGGCGAGGAGGGGGGTGCCGAAGAGGGACATGAGGGAGTCGGCGGAGGTGCGCAGGCCGGTGCGGGCGGCGACGGCCGCGGAGGCGTGGGAGGGGGCGCCCCAGCCGGGCGGGAGGTCGCGGACGCCGGCGCCCTCCAGGACCGTACGGAGGATGGCGGCGCGGGCGCCCGGCTGGACCCGTAGGGCTTCGGGGAGGGTGCGGCAGGCGCGGACGACCTGGTTGTCGAGGAACGGGGCGTGCAGGCGCTGGGAGCGGATTTCAGCTGCCTGTTCGAGGACGCGGACGTCGGCCGCCTGACGGGCGAGGGCGGCACGCGCGCGGTGGTCGCCCGGGCGTTGGCCGGGGCCGACCCCCGAGCGGTTCGTCGCGGCCTGGAGGCGAACCGATACTTCAGCCAGGGCCTCACCGGTCAGCCAGCGGGCCGCGGGGCCCGGTCTGGCCCAGGTGAGGGCGGCCAGGGAGGCTCCGACGGCGCCTCCGGGCTCGTCGAAGCGGCGCTGGAGCAGGCGCTCGGCGAGCAGGTCGAGGCCCGCCCGGTAGGGGGTACGGGCCAGCCGGCGGGCCGCGCCGTACACGCGCGCGGGGACCATCACGGAGCCGTCCGCCTTCGCCAGGGCGGCGACCGGGCGCACCAGGTGGCGGCGTTTGCGGTCCATCAGGAGGTCGGCCAGGCGGGCCGGGTGGGCGTCCAGGACCTGGCGGGCGCCGTAGCCGGTGAAGTGGTCCGCGCTGCCGGCGGCGAGGCGGGCGCGGTGGCGGGCGGCCGTCACGAGGGACGGGGCCGGTTCGTCGGTCAGCGGGCCGTCCAGGTCGGCGTAGGGGAGGGTCTCCTCGCCGCCGGTGACGACCACGTGGTGCAGGCGGGGGTTGGCCGCCAGGGCGCCGGCGCGTTCCAGTTCCGCCTCGCGGCCGCCCACCGTCAGGTCGTTGAAGGTGACCGCCAGCAGGCGCTCGCCCGCGCCCGTGCCGTGGCCGAGGACCGTGCCCGGCATGCCCGGCAGGCCGGCGGCCAGGAGCGCGAGGGTGCCCGAGGCGGGGCCGCCGGAGAGATCGGCGCCGATCCCCGCGACCGGCATACCGCGCGCGGCACGGCGTTCGGCGGGGCCCATGCCGGGGACGGGTCCGGGGTCCATGTCGACGCCGGGGACGTGCCGGGGTGCCGACAGACGCGCGCGTACCGCGTCCACGAGTGCGTCGCGGACCGCGTCGACGGCGCTGTCCGGGTCGGCGGAGGGGGCGGCCACCGCGAGGGAGGCGACCGGCTCGTAGCCGGCGATCTCGCGCGCCCCGGTGCGCAGGATCAGCGCGTGCCCCGGCGGAATGCGCCGTACGCCGTCGTACGGGGTGGAGTCGTGCAGCGCGGCCGGGACGTCCGGGGCGGCGAGCAGGGCTGCCAGATGGCCGAAGTCGAGGTTGGCCTCGATGAGGTCGGCGAGCGGCAGGGCGGCGGTGGCGTAGGCCGTTCCGTCGGCCCAGGGGGTGTAGAAGACCGGGCGCGCGCCCGCGAGGTCGCCGCAGACGGTGATGCGGCGGCCGACCTGGACAATGGCCGTGTAGCTGCCCGGCCAGGCCGTCAGATGGCGCAGTGCGCCCCCGCGCGCGGCGAACAGGCCGACCCGCAGTTGCTCGTCGGTGGCGCCGCAGGTGCCGAGGACCGCGATCCGGGTCTGCGCGTCGGCCCTGACCACCCGCACCTCGTCGGGGCGCCAGTCGCCGACCGCCCACAGCGGATCCGGGTCGCCCCACAGGAGTTGGGAGCCCACCGGATGCACGGTCTCGCCGTCCGCCCCGGTGGCCCCCGCGGAACCGATCCCG
Source organism: Streptomyces sp. NPDC101152 (assembly GCF_044768275.1). Classification (NCBI taxonomy): domain Bacteria; kingdom Bacillati; phylum Actinomycetota; class Actinomycetes; order Kitasatosporales; family Streptomycetaceae; genus Streptomyces; species Streptomyces sp. NPDC101152. The sequence goes on from NZ_JBIWPO010000039.1 coordinate 14,511, forward strand.
GCGGCCCCCGCGGCGGTGCTGCTCCATCCCACCAACCACCGCATCGACGCCTCCACAGGCTGTGGACAACCAGTGCACCGAACGAACCGGTTCACCATGCTGCCATGAAGAAGGCGTGCTGGAGGGGCGGCGAAGCCGCTTACGACCCTGGGAACGCGCCGGGGCGCTCACCCTGTCGGGGAGATCCCCCGGCCGTCAACACCCGGGCGGAACAGGGAGGCTGCGACGCGAATGCGCCCCCAAAACGCTCCCCGAAAACTCCGTTCGCGCCCTCAAGTGCCGTGGTGGGAGCGGTAATCACCCGGCGAACACGGGGGCGATTTTCAGCCAAATCGGCGATGCGGGGACACGCCCGCACACGCTCCGTACCGACACTGCGCGCCACCAAGTCAGGCGCGCAGCCCGGGAGGTGGAGTTCACCTCCCGGACCGGTCCGCCGCCCGCGGGGATGAAGGCGGCGGTGTCCCCCAGCCCACTGGATCCAGTACAGCGGGCCGACCCACGCACGATCCATGGAAGCGCTCCCGAGGTGGCCGGAGAAGAGCGCACGGACGGGCGCACGGCCACACATCGGGAGCACGAGGCAACCGCGCGTATCGGACCCGCACTTCAGTACGGACCACAATCCCGCCATCCGGAACAATGCCCCTTAACGCTTGGGATGCGGCGAACTACGCTGGGTTTACGAATGCCGCGTGGTTATGCCAACGCGGCAGCCGTCTGTGTCGAGGGGTGGCGCAATGTCCAGGGAGCAACGCGGGCCGAACGAAAAGCTCGGCGCCGTTCTCGCCCTCGCGGGAATCAGCAACGCAGGCCTCGCCCGTCGCGTCAACGACCTTGGCGCCCAGCGGGGACTGACTCTTCGCTACGACAAGACCTCGGTCGCGCGCTGGGTGTCGAAGGGCATGGTGCCGCAGGGCGCCGCGCCGCACCTCATCGCCGCCGCGATCGGCCAGAAGCTCGGCCGCCCGGTGCCGCTCCACGAGATCGGCCTGGCGGACGCGGATCCCGCCCCCGAAGTGGGCCTCGCCTTCCCCAGGGACGTGGGACAGGCGGTGCGCTCGGCGACGGAGCTGTACCGCCTCGACCTCGCCGGGCGCCGGGCCGGCGCCGGCGGCATCTGGCAGTCGTTGGCCGGATCGTTCGCAGTAAGCGCGTACGCAACGCCCGCCTCACGGTGGCTGATAACCCCGGCCGACTCTTCGGTGGCGCGCGAGGCGAACTCGGCGGAGGGCTCGGGCGCACCGCTCAAAGTCGGCCACAGCGACGTGCAGAAGCTGCGGGAGGCCGCCGAGGACGCCAGGCGCTGGGACTCCAAGTACGGGGGCGGCGACTGGCGCTCTTCGATGGTGCCCGAGTGTTTACGGGTGGAGGCGGCGCCGCTGCTGCTCGGCTCGTACTCGGACGAGGTGGGGCGGGCCCTGTTCGGCGCCTCCGCCGAGCTGACCCGCCTCGCCGGGTGGATGGCCTTCGACACCGGGCAGCAGGAGGCCGCGCAGCGGTACTACATCCAGGCGCTGCGGCTCGCGCGCGCGGCGGCCGACGTGCCCCTCGGGGGCTACGTGCTGGCGTCGATGTCGCTGCAGGCCACCTACCGGGGCTTCGGCGACGAGGGCGTGGACCTCGCGCAGGCCGCGCTGGAGCGCAACCGCGGGCTGGCCACCGCCCGCACCATGAGCTTCTTCCGGCTGGTCGAGGCACGGGCGCACGCGCGCGCGGGTGACGCGCAGGCGGCGGGGGCGGCGCTGAAGGCCGCCGAGGGCTGGCTGGAGCGGTCCCGGGAGGGGGACAACGATCCGTCCTGGCTCGGGTTCTACTCCTACGACCGGTTCGCCGCGGACGCCGCCGAGTGCTACCGGGACCTCAAGGCGCCGAGGCAGGTACGGCGCTTCACCGAGCAGGCGCTGTCGCAGCCGACGGAGGAGTTCGTGCGCTCGCACGGGCTGCGGCTGGTCGTCTCGGCGGTCGCCGAGCTCGAGTCGGGCAACCTCGACGCGGCGTGCGAGCAGGGCGTGCGGGCGGTGGAGGTGGCCGGGCGCATCTCGTCGGCGCGTACCACCGAGTACGTGAAGGACCTGCTGCACCGCCTGGAGCCGTACGGGGACGAGCCACGGGTGGTGGAGCTGCGGGAGCGGGCCCGGCCGCTGCTGATGGCACCGGCGTGATCGGCACCACCTGCCCGACCCGCGTTTGAAGCGACTGTCAGTGGCGCAGTGCACTATCGACAGTGGAGGTGGTGCAGGTGCGGTCCGGGATCGCTTACGACTGTGACGTGCTGGTGATCGGTGGGGGGATCGTCGGCATGTCGACCGCGTACGCGATCACGCGGGCCGCCCCCGGCACGCGGGTGGGCGTGCTGGAGAAGGAGGCGGGACCCGCCCGGCACCAGACCGGGCGCAACAGCGGCGTGATCCACAGCGGCGTCTACTACCGTCCCGGCTCCCTGAAGGCCCGCTTCGCCGTGCGCGGGGGCGCCGAGATGGTGAAGTTCTGCGCCGAGTACGGCATCGCGCACGCCGTCACCGGGAAGCTGATCGTCGCCACCGAGCGCGAGGAGCTGCCCCGCCTGCACGCCCTCGTGCAGCGCGGACGGGAGAACGGGATCCCGGTGCGGGAGCTGGGCGCCGCCCAGATCGGGGAGTACGAACCCGAGGTGCGCGGTCTCGCCGCGATACACGTGGGGACCACGGGCGTGTGCGACTTCGTGGGCGTGGCCCGGCAGCTTGCCGAGGCCTCCGGGGCGGAGATCCGCTACGGCGCCCGGGTCGAGCGGATCGACCGGCGCCCGGAGCTCGGGGTCGCCGTACGGACGACGGCCGGGGACGTCGTCCGCGCGCGCGTGCTGGTGAACTGTGCCGGGCTGTACTGCGACGAGGTCGCGCGGCTGGCCGGGGACGACCCGGAGATGCGGATCGTGCCGTTCCGCGGCGAGTACTACTCGCTGGCGCGGCCCGAGCTGGTGCGGGGGCTGGTGTACCCGGTGCCGGACCCGGCGTTCCCGTTCCTCGGGGTGCACCTCACCCGCGGCATCGACGGCGGCGTGCACATCGGCCCGAACGCGGTGCCGGCGCTGGCCCGGGAGGGCTACGGCTGGGGTGTCGTACGGCCGCGGGAGGTGGCCGGGACGCTGGCCTGGCCCGGGTCCTGGCACATGGCCCGCCGGCACTGGCGGTACGGGGCGGGAGAGCTGCGCCGGTCGGTGTCCCGGCACGCGTTCACCACCGCCGTACGGCGGCTGCTGCCGGCGGTGACGGCGGACGACCTGGTGCCGACGGCCGCCGGCGTCCGGGCGCAGGCGGTGCTGCGGGACGGCTCGCTGGCGGACGACTTCCTGATCAAGGAGGGCCCCCGCACGGTGCACGTGCTGAACGCGCCCTCCCCCGCGGCCACGGCCTCGCTGCCGATCGGGCGGGAGGTGGCGAGGAGGGCGCTGGCGATGCTGACCTCGGTGTGAGCCGCCGTAAAATCGAACTCACTGTGTCTGACTCCCACACCATCCCCGAACCTCCCGGCCCCGGCGAGCACCCCTCGCACGCGCCCGGTGTCTCCATCCGGCACTCCCGGGCCAAGGGCGAGCCGCGGTTCCCCGACGGGCCGAAGGCCGACCCCGCGGGTTCGCACTTCGAGCGGCGCATCCGGAGTTTCCAGCCGCGCCGCAGCCGAGTGACCGCCGGGCAGGCGGACGCCCTGCAGCGGCTGTGGCCCAAGTGGGGGCTGGACATCGACGGCCGGCACACCCTCGACCTCGCCGAGCTGTTCGGCAACGACCACCGCGTGGTTCTGGAGATCGGGTTCGGCATGGGCGAGGCCACCCTGCAGATGGCCGCCGCGGACCCGGAGACGAACGTCCTCGCCGTGGACGTGCACACCCCGGGGCAGGGAAACCTGCTCAACCTCGCCGACCAGAGCGGCCTGTCCAACATCCGCGTCGGCAACGGGGACGCCATCATCCTGCTGCGCGAGATGCTCACCCCCGACTCGCTGGACGGGCTGCGCGTCTACTTTCCCGACCCCTGGCCCAAGAAGCGGCACCACAAGCGCCGGCTGATCCAGCCGGAGTTCCTCGACCTCGCCGCCTCCCGGATCCGGCCCGGCGGGATCGTGCACTGCGCGACGGACTGGGAGCCGTACGCCGAGCAGATGCTGGAGGTGCTGACCGCGCACCCGGCGTTCGAGAACACCGTGCCCGGCGGCGGTTTCGCACCCCGTCCCGACTTCCGCCCGCTGACCCGTTTCGAGGGCCAGGGACTGGACAAGGGACATGTCGTGAACGACCTGCTGTTCCGTCGCGTACAGCATCACGACCAGCCCCCCACCGGCGCCTGAAGTCCAGCGGGCAGCGCGATGCACCGTCGCGGGCGGCGCCTTCGCTCGTTAGGGTCGATGCCGTGGCCACCTGTCCTCCGTACCCGACGCATCCGCCGCAACCGCCGTACCCCGGTGGTCCCCTGGGCGGGTCGATCGGGCACGCGCACTGGTGGCAGCGGCGTGCGGTGCGCTACGGCGCGCTCAGCGCCCTGCTGGCGCTCTCCGGCCTCGTCATCCTGGCGCTGGTGCGCGAACAGACCGGCACCGAGGGGTTCCTGGTCGGGCTGGGCCTCGCGGTGCTGCCCGTGCCGCTGCTCATAGCCGCCTTCCGCTGGCTCGACCGGGTCGCCCCCGGCCCCTGGCGCAATCTGCTGTTCGCCTTCGCCTGGGGCGCCTGCGCGGCCGCGCTGATAGCGATCGTCGCCAACAGCTTCGCGACCAGGTGGATAGCGACGGCAACCGCGGACCCCTCCGGCGCGGACACGCTCGGGGCGACGGTGATAGCGCCGGTCGTGGAGGAGTCGGCGAAGGCGGCGGCCGTACTGCTCGTCTTCCTGTTCCGCAGACGGGACTTCACCGGCATCGTCGACGGGGTGGTGATAGCCGGGATCACCGCCACCGGCTTCGCGTTCACCGAGAACATCCTCTACCTGGGCACCGCCTTCGGCACCGACCAGCTCACCGGCGACCAGGGCATCACGTCCGTCACGGTGGCGACCTTCTTCGTGCGGATCGTCATGTCGCCCTTCGCGCACCCCCTGTTCACCGTGCTCACCGGTATCGGATTCGGGATCGCCGCGGCGTCCGCCGACCGGCAGCGCGCGCGGCGCGTGCTGGTGCCGCTGTGCGGGCTGCTGCTCGCGATGGGCATGCACGCGCTCTGGAACGGCTCGTCCACGTTCGGCCAGTTCGGGTTCTTCGGCGTCTATGCCGCGTTCATGGTGCCCGCGTTCGGGCTGCTGACCTGGCTGGTCATCTGGACCCGGCAGCGGGAGCTGCGGACCGTGCGCGAGGAACTGCCCGCGTACGTCGCCGCGGGCTGGCTGGCGCCCGCCGAGCCGTACGCCCTGGGCTCGATGCGGGCGCGGCGGATGGCCCGCGACCACGCCGCGCACCACTTCGGCAGGCCGGCCGCGCGGGCGGTGACCCGCTACGAGGCGTACGCGACCTCCCTCGCGTTCCTGCGGCACCGGGCGCGGCGCGGGCGGGCCGGCGCCGACTTCGCCGTACGGGAGCGGGAGTTGCTGGCCGAGCTGTGGCGCCTGCGGGACGTCGCCCGGCCGGCGCTGGACCACGCGGCGCGGGCGACGGCCCCACCGGTGCCGGAGACCGCCCCGCCGTGGCCGCGGTACGGCACCTACGGTCAACCGGCGGCGCCGTATCCCGCGCACAACCCGTACCGCTCGTAGGGCCGGGGCGGGCTCGGCGCCGCCGGAGGCTGCCGTGGGACGGTCAGGCCGAGGCCTCCGTCAGGCGGCTCAGTTCCGCGTCCGTCAGGGTCAGGTCCGCGACCCCCAGCAGGGCCGGGAGCTGGTCGACCGTGCGGGCCGAGGCGATCGGGGCGACGACCGTGGGCTGCGCCGCGAGCCAGGCCAGCGCGACCGTGGCGACGGGGGCGTCGTGGGCCTCGGCGATGTCGTCCAGGGCCTTGAGGACGCGCTGGCCGCGCTCGGTCTCCAGGTGCTGGGCGGCACCGCCCGCGCGCGGGCTGTCGACCGTCGTACCGGGGCGGTACTTGCCGGTGAGGAAGCCGGACGCCAGGGCGTAGTACGGGACGGCGGCGAGGCCGTAGCGCGCGGCGACGTCCTGCAGCGCGCCCTCGTAGGTGTCGCGGGAGACCAGGTTGTAGTGCGGCTGCAGCGCCACGTACTTGGCGAGGCCCTCCCGGTCGGAGAACTCCAGGGAGGCCGCGAGCCGTTCGGCGGAGATGTTGGAGGCGCCGATCGCGCGCACCTTGCCCGCCGTCACCAGCTCGTCGAGCGCGCCGATGATCTCCTCGACGGGGATCTCCGGCTTGTCGAAGTGGGTGTAGTAGAGGTCTATGTAGTCGGTGTCGAGGCGGCGCAGCGAGGCGTCGGCGGCTGCCTTGATGTTGGCGGCGGACAGGCCCTGGTACTCGGGGTGCTGGCTCACCTTGGTCGCGATGACGACGTCGGAGCGGTTGCCGCGGGCCTTGACCCACTTGCCGATGACCGTCTCGGACTCGCCGCCCTTGTTGCCGGGGACCCAGGCCGAGTAGCCGTCGGCGGTGTCGACGAAGTTGCCGCCCGCGGCCGCGTAGGCGTCGAGCACGGCGAAGGACGTGGCCTCGTCCGCGGTCCAGCCGAAGACGTTGCCGCCGAGGGAGAGCGGGAAGACCTCGAGGTCGGAGGAGCCGAGTTTGCGCAGAGAAGTCATGTTCAGCGTCAACGCCCGAGACGGAGACCTGTCTTCCGGAACGGCCGCAAACTTCGCGTAAACAGTCGGAGGCGGCCGTTCCGCAGTGGCGTACCGGTCAGGGGTTGAGGCCCTTGCCGCGCAGCCAGGGCGCCGGGTCGATGCCGGTGGCCTGCCCGTCCGGGTGGACCTCGAGGTGCAGGTGCGGCCCGGTCACGTTGCCGGTGGCGCCGATACGGCCGATGACGTCACCCGTGCCGACCTTCTGGCCGACGCTGACGTTGATCGACGACTGGTGGCAGAACCACAGTTCGGTGCCGTCGTCGAGGGTGAGGATCGTGCGGTAGCCGTACGCCCCCGCCCATCCGGCCTCGGTGATGGTGCCGCTGTGGATGGCCTTGATCAGCGTGCCCGTGGGGGCGGCGAAGTCGAGGCCCGTGTGGTAGCCGGAGGACCACATGGAGCCGGCCTGACCGAAGGTGCCGGTGATGGTGTACGACACCACGGGCAGCGTGTACTGCGTGGCCAGTTTCGCGAGCTTCACGGCCTCGGCCGCCTTCTGGGCCGCCGCCTGCGCCTTGTCCTTCGCGGCCTGCGCCTGGGCGGCCGCGTCCTTCTCCGCCTGGGCGGCGGCCTGGCCGACCTGCTGGGCGAACGCGGCCTCGGTGGCGTACTGGGCCTTGCTGTCGATCTGGACCCGCTGCACCTCGGCCTGCGCCATGATGCGGTCGCGCAGCGCCTCACCGGCGCCCTTGGCGCCCTGCGCGGCGTCCTTGGTGCTCACGCCGACGTCGCTGAGGGCGGTCGCGGAGCCCTTGGGGGCGCTGGAGCCGCCGTCGAAGACGTGGGCCACGGAGGCCAGGTCCGGCAGCGAGATGGACACCGGCGGCTTGCCGGTGTTGGCACTGGCCATGCCGCCCGCGCCGACCGCGGCTATGACGCCGACGCCGAGAACCGTGGAGCTGCGGGCCAGTCCCCCGCCGCGCTGCCGGGAGACACGGTGCCGGCCGCGAACCGTGCGGAGGGACTCCTCGGTGGGGTTCCACTCCTCCCACTGGCCCTCGTCGTTGCCGGGGCCGAAGCCGAAGGGCTGGGTGCTCGGCACGAACGGGGCTGCCGGGGCAGGCGGGTTGGACGCCACGTGGGCGTGCTCCTTTCCTTCCTTCTCGCCTACCGGGTTAGCTGACGGGTTCGGAGCAGGAAGGTCTCCTACGCGCGTATACCTGCCGTGCTGCCACGACGGCATCCGCGCGATTCACCCCAGGGTGGTGGTTCCCCGGTTCCCTTGCGGGATTCGGCGCGTGCGCACGGAGCCGCCTCTTGTGACGGCTGGGACGACCGCGCTGCGTTATCGAACGTTAATAGACCCACGGTGCCGTTTCCAAGCAGTTCGGCTTGATCATTAAACGTTTTTGGTGCGGACGTACGGGCCATGACCGGCGAAATTCGGGCGAGTTGACCTCGCCGCGGGAGCGGCCCCGGAATTGACGGTGCGTCAGTTGTCATACACAGAGAGGCCACCCGATTACCCCGGGTAAGAACAGGTCACGGCCGCTCTCGCGCACGCTTCGGCTCGGGGGGCGGAGTGCGGAGTTCGCCGTGCACCGCCCAGGCGACCGACACCATCGGCACCGCGACGACCGCGCCGACGACCCCGGCCAGGATGCCGCCGGCGATGACGGAGACGGCGACGACGACCGGATGCAGCCGGACCGCCCAGCTCATGACCAGCGGATGCAGGACGTGGCCCTCGATCTGGCCGACGATGACGATCAGCGCGAGGACCACGATCGCGATGGCAGGACCGCGCGTGGCCAGCGCGACCACCGTGGCCACGCCCAGCGCGATGGGCGATCCCACCAGCGGGATGAACGCGGCGAAGAACTCCAGCAGGGTCAGCGGCAGGGCGAGCGGCACCCGCAGCACGAACAGGGCGATGCCGACCAGCACCGCGTTGCTGGCCGCCACGATGACGATGCCGCGCGTGTACCCGGCGAAGGTCCGCCACGCCGTACGGCCCGCGCGGTTGAACGGGTCCCGCGCCCGCTGCGGCAGCTGGTCCTGGAACCAGCTCCAGAACCTGTCACCGGAATGGACGAAGAACAGGGAGCAGAACAGCGCGAGCACCCCCGCGGTCAGCACCTCCACGAGCCGGCTGGCGCCGTTCACGGCGCTGTTGATCAGCACGGAGCGGTGCTGGGAGACGAAGGTGTTCACCTTGTCCTGAAGGTTCGACGTCAGGGCCGGACTCACGTGGAAGGGCGGCCCCTGCAGCCACCGTTCGATGCGCCCGACGCCGCCGCTGAACTCCTGCCCCAGCTTGCCCCACTCGCTCGCCACCAGTTCACCGACGAGCGCCAGCAGCCCGAGGACCACCAGCAGGCTGCCCACCACGCTCACCACCACCGCCAGGGGCCGCGGCAGCAGGCGCGCCAGCAGATCGGCGAGCGGACGCAGCACGGAGGTCACGACGAGGGCCAGGAACAGGGCCACGGCGACCAACTGCAGCCGTCCCAGCAGCACGAACCCCGCGTACACGGCCGCCCCGAGCACCAGCAGCCGCCACGCGTACGCGGCAGCCGCCTTCAGCCCGCGGTTGACCACCACACCGTCCCCGGTCGGCCGCACCGTCGTCGCCGACCTGCGCGCGACCGCCACCGTCCCGACTCCGCGTGCGGGCCGGCTGCCGAGCACGACGTACCGCATCCGCCGCTGGCCGGGACCGGCGCCACGGCTGCCGCCGGGTCCCGCTCCGGGACGTCGGCGCGACCTGCGCAGGGCGTCACTCACCCGCACGTCACCGCCTCACGTCATCGAAACCACGCAGCTACGTGTCCCCCGAGGAGCCCACTTCTAAAGTCACTTCGCCCATCTGCCCCGGTGGGCCTGCCCGAGAGTGTGCCCCAGCTCACCCTCGCGCATCCCGCCGTCCGGGAACACCCCACCACGCCTCTCCGTTGAGGGATACGTGGCCGGCGGAGGGGACAGTGTCCCCGGGCCTCACCTACAGCCCATGGGGACGATCGTCCGGCTGAAGCCCCATGGAGCACCTCGCCGAGAGGCGACCGCCCTCCGCAGGCCACCCCTTTACCGCCCCGGCTGGTCTCCCCCGTCCAGCCGGGGCTTTCTCGCGTCACGGTGACGTCGACGATCACACTGGCTTACTCTCGCCGGGTGATTGAGGACGGCGCCACCGACCAGGGCAGCGTGACCACGGTCCGGCGGGTCGGCGAGACCATCCGGCGCCCCGTGCGGGAGTGGACCCCGGCCGTGCAGGCGCTGCTACGGCACCTGGAGGCGGCGGGCTTCCGCAAGGCACCCCGCGCGCTGGGCACGGACGGCGAGGAGGAGGTGCTGTCCCTGCTCCACGGAGAGCCCGCCTTCAAACCCTGGCCTCCGGGCCTGCGCACCGCGCGCGGGGTGCTGGCACTCGGTCACTGGCTGCGCGACTACCACCGGGCCGTACGCGATTTCCGGCCCCCGCCCGGCGCTCGCTGGCAAGGCCAGGAGGAGGAGTGGGAGCCGGGCCTGGTGATCCGCCACGGCGATCTCGGCCCGTGGAACTCCATCTGGGACGGCGACCGCCTGACCGGTTTCATCGACTGGGACTTCGCGGCCCCCGGGCACGCCCTGGACGACGTGGCCCAACTCGCCTGGTACGCCGTGCCGTTGCGCCCGACGGACCCAGGACAGGACCCGTTCCTCACAGGACTGCCGGCCCTGCGCACCCGCCTCGCCGTTCTCTGTTCCGCCTACGGGACGCAGCCGCGGGCCGTACTGGACGCCCTGCAGGGCCTCCAGCGACGCGAGTCCGAGCGCATCGAACGCCTCGGCGCGCGCGGAACCGAACCGTGGGCCGGCTTCCTGGCCCGGGGCGACGCGACCGGGATGCGCGAGGAAGCCCGCTGGCTCCGGGAGAACCGCGCGCTGCTGCTGGACGGGGCTTGAGAAAACCCGGAGACACACCGAGAACCGGGAAAACCGAGGGCCGGAACCCGTTTCCGGATTCCGGCCCTCGGCCTTCAGTAGCGGGGACAGGATTTGAACCTGCGACCTCTGGGTTATGAGCCCAGCGAGCTACCGAGCTGCTCCACCCCGCGTCGTTGTGAGACCAGCATACGCCATCCGCGGGACGCCCAGCACCAGGGTTTTCCCCCGCCCCCTTTCACCTGGCTTTCCTCACTCGGCCAGATGGGCGTTCGGCGCCTTCGCCCGCTCCTCGTACTCGGGCAGGACGACCACCTCGACCCCCCGCGAGGCCAGCAGGCCGCTGCCGTCGGCGCCCGCCACGAACGTGTCCGGCTCCCGCCAGGCCGTCACCACGCGCCGCACCCCCGCGTCCAGGATCAGCCGGGCGCACGGCTTGGGGCGGGAGGCGCGGTGGGCGCAGGGCTCCAGGCTGCTGTAGACGGTCGCGGTCGCGAGCCTCGGGTCGTCGGGGTCGAGCTTCGCGAGGGCCGCCTCCTCCGCGTGGACGACGGGGTCGCCCGCCTCGCGGGAGTGACCGCGGGCCAGTTCCGTACCGTCGGCGGCGACGACGACCGCGCCGACGCTGAACGCGGTCCGCGAGGGCGGGCACTCGGCCGCCAGGTCGCAGGCGAGGCGCAGCCAGTGGTGGTCGGCGGCGGAGGGGAGCGGCCCGGTGCCGGGGGCGGTGGGCTCGTAGCGCGTCAGGACGACGTCCTCGATCTGCCGGCTCTCCACGAGCCTGAGCCGTCCGCCCTGGTAGCCGCCGGGGCCGAAGAGGCGGGGCGCGACGGGGTCGCCCACGAAGAGGGGCGCGAGCACGAGCTGGAGCTCGTCCGCGAGCCCCTGCTGGAGCAGCTGGGTGTGGATACGGCCACCGCCCTCGACCATGAGCCGCCGCACCCCGCGCACGTCGTGCAGGTGCTCGAGCAGCCGGCGCCAGTCGAGGTCCGGGCCGAGCGGGACGACGTCGGCGGCGACGCCGAGCGCACGCGCCCGCTCACCGCCCTTGTCCGTGGTGTAGACGACCTTGTCGCCACCCGTGTGCCAGAAGTTCGCCGCCGGATCGAGCTCGCCCGAGCCGCTGACGGTCACCTTGAGCGGGTACTCGGACCGGCCGGAGGCGAGGCGGGCGGCACGGCGCTCGGGCGAGTTGACCAGCAACCTCGGGTTGTCGGCGCGGATCGTGCCGGCGCCGACCAGGATCGCGTCGACCGAGGCCCGTACCTCGTCGACGCGGTCGAAGTCGGCCGGCGAGGAGAGCAGCAGGCGCTCGGGGCCGGTGTCGTCGAGATAGCCGTCGAGGGAGACGGCGGCGGACAGCAGGACGTACGGGTGGGGCATCGACGCGCTCCGCGCTTGTGGGTGGACGGCGGGTCTTGGTTCAAGTTTGAAACAAACCTACACTGGTGGCATGACGACTCGCTGGCTCACCCCGAAGGAGCAGCGCGCCTGGCGCGCGTACATCGCGGCGACGTTCCTCGTCGAGGACGCGATCGACCGGCAGCTCCAGCAGGACGCCGGCATGCCCCACCTGTACTACTCCATCCTGGCCAACCTCTCCGAGACCCCGGAGCGGCGGCTGCGGATGACCGATCTCGCCGAGCGGACGAAGATCACCCGGAGCCGGCTGACGTACGCCGTCAGCAGGCTGGAGAAGGACGGGCTGATCACGCGCGAGAACTGCCGCTGGGACAAGCGGAGCAGCTTCGCCGTGCTGACCGACCAGGGCATGGAGGTCCTGGAGCGCACCGCCCCGGGCCATGTGGAGAACGTACGGTCCCTGCTGTTCGACCACCTCACGGAGGAGCAGGTCGGGCAGTTGGAGGAGATCTGCACGGGGATCGTCCAGCGGCTCCAGGAGGACGAGCGCCCGACGACCGACGAGGTGCCGTGGCGCCGCCGCTCGACGCCGCCCTGTTCATGACCGGCGTGTGAAGTGCGCCGTAATACTGGCGTTATCTTGTTGCTTCAAATTTAAAGCATGGGGTAGGGTCGCGGACCGTGCACCTGTTTCAAAACTGAAGCAGGCGCCGGCAGACTACGGACGGACCCCGGAGACCCGCATGCCCGACTTCCCCGCCGCCACCGAGCGCGCCCGTGTCCGGGTGCCGCTGCGCTTCGCCGACGGCTACAGCGTCGACGCCGAACTGGTCACCTTCCACGGACTGACCGACGGCCAGGAGCACGTCGCCGTCGTCCTCGGCACCCCGGCCCCGGGTACGGTCCCCCTGGTCCGGCTGCACTCGGAGTGCCTGACCGGCGACGTCTTCGGCTCCGCCCGCTGCGACTGCGGCCCGCAGCTGCGCGAGGCGGTCGAGCGCATCGCCGACCGCGGCGGCGTCCTGCTCTACCTGCGCCAGGAGGGCCGCGGCATCGGCCTCTACAACAAGCTCGACGCGTACGCCCTCCAGGACCAGGGCCTCGACACCTACGAGGCGAACGCGGCCCTGGGCCTGCCCGAGGACGCCCGCGACTACACGGCGGCCGCGCAGATGCTGCAGGCCCTGGGCATCGAGGAGCTGGACCTGCTGTCCAACAACCCCGACAAGGCCGAGCAGCTGCGGGGCCAGGACATCGCGGTGCGCGACCGCGTCCCCACGGGCGTGTTCACCACCGCGCACAACGTGCGCTACCTGCGCGCCAAGGTGCTCCAGACGCAGCACACGCTCCCCCTCGGACAGCTGACGGAACTCACCGCCGGCTGATCCCCCGGGGGTCCGTCACCACACGCACGGCAGCATGACGTCGATCACGGTCGGCCCGCCGACGGGGCTCGCGACCTCCGGCCTGCCGCAGCGCTTTCCACATACCGCCACGGTGGGCGGCCGACCGCCCCGGGCGCGGAGGAGCGGACTACACCATCGGCGCTGCCCAGGCCCTCACGGCCGCCCCAGGCTGTCCAGGAGCGCGCGCCTCGCCTCCAGGGCCGGCGCGATGTCCTCGACGGTCTCGAGCGCCAGCTCCCCGACCTCACCGGTGCCGACCACCAGGATCCGGGCGTCGCCGACGGCCGTCCGCACCTGCCACGAGTCGGGGTCGGCACCGCGGTGGAGCGTCCCGGCGACCGACTCGCCGTCCACGAGGACCGACACGTCCTCGGCGGGAGCCGCCTCCTCCATCTCCGCGATCTCGTCAAGCTCGTACGACTGCCCCGGAAGCTCCCGCCAGGTGGTGACCCGAACCTGCTCCGGGCCCTTGGCCCACCGTCCGTGAAGGAGCGTCACGAACTCCAACTCACCGTTCCCCTCCTGCCACTCCGCGAGGATGCAGGGCGTGCGCCGCTCGGACGAGGCCAGCCGGTAGGCCGTCGCACGGCCGTCCTGGAACGCCTGAAGGAGCTTCTGGTGCAGGGCTTTTTGCAGTTCACTTCCACGGGGACCGGAGTTGGCGAATTGCATGGCCTCAGTGTGGCACCGGTGGGGCGTTCAGTCGTTCGGTCTGCCCGACTCCGGCATGCCGATGACGTACGTCCCCTTCGCGGGCAGAGTGGCGACGAGCCCCCGCTTCCGGAGTTCCACGACGGCTCGACGCACGGTGCCGATGCTGACGCGATACAGGTCGGTCATGGTCCGCTCGCCCGGCAGCGCGGCCCCTTGCGGCAACTTGCCGGACGCGATGTCCGCCTCGATGGCGTCGGCCACTTTCACGTACTCGTAGCGCGGAAGCTCGGTCATCTCTCCACCGTGCCGCAGCCCTACGCATACCGCAGAGGCGGAACGCGTTCCGACGCGCTGGGACGCAGAAGGTCTCGGTAGGGTGCAGAGGGACGCAGTTACCGGTATGGTGGCCCTGAGCTGGTACGCGGCGCTGGTGATGCTGCTGTTCACGCCGTACTACGTCCACTTCGGCCTCCGGGACACCCTGATGCCGCCCACCGACCTGGTCCTCCCTCTGCCGCCGGGCCACACGGCCACCGGGTCCGGCCAGGGCGGCGACCCCTGCCGCAGTGCGGTCTGTTCCCGCGGGCTGGAGATCACCGGTCCGCCCGGGCAACCGGTCGCAGCGACCAGAACCGCGGTACGGAACTGGCTGACCGCCCACCACGGCTGGCATCTGGACGCCGCCGATTCCGGCACCCGGCGGGTCGGCTGGCTGCTGGATCGCCGTACGGTCAGCGTGGACCTGCTGGTGAACGGGCAGCACGTCTCCGTACTTCTGGAGGGCGGCGACGGTTGGCACTGAGCGGGCGCGAGCCTCGCGCCCGCGTCAGGACTCAGCGCACCCCGGCGTAGGAGTGCTTGCCGGCCACGAAGAGATTCACGCCGTAGAAGTTGAAGAGGACGCAGGCGAACGCCACCAGGGCGAGGTACGCCGCCTTGCGGCCCTTCCAGCCGGCGGTGGAGCGTGCGTGCAGGTAGGCGGCGTACGCGATCCAGGTGATGAACGACCAGGTCTCCTTGGGGTCCCAGCCCCAGTAGCGTCCCCAGGCTTTCTCGGCCCAGATGGAGCCCGCGATGATGGCGAAGGTCCACAGCGGGAAGACCAGCGCGTTGATGCGGTAGGAGAGCATGTCGAGGTGGACGGCGGTGGGAAGCCGTTCCAGGATGCCGTCGAGGCGGCTTCGCCCCTGTCCCTCTCCAGCGGCAAGGCGGCCTTCCCGGGACTCCTGCGCCAGATAGGCGACGGTGACCGCGAAGCCGGCGCAGAAGACGCCCGAGCAGATGATCATCGCGGAGACGTGGACGCCGAGCCAGTAGGAGTGGAGGGCCGGGACCAGCTGTTCGGAAGCGGTGTACAGCACCGTGACGGCCAGGCCGAGGATGAGCAGCGCCGCGATGAGGATCGGCAGTCCGAGCCAGCGCACGTTCTTCCCGGCGGCCAGCAGGACGAGGTGGGTGGCCACCACCGTCAGCGCGAAGACGCAGGAGAACTCGTACATGTTCCCCCAGGGCAGCCGCATCACCGACAGGCCTCGGGTGACCACGCCCGCGGCATGCAGGAGGAAGCCCAGGACGGTCAGCGAGACGGCGATCCTGCCCAGGAGGTCGGCCTGCTCGTCCGTCCCGGCGGCCCCGGGGCCGTCCGCCACCCCGGTGCGGCCGTGACCACCCCGGCCGTCCCGGCCACCCCGGGTGACGACGGCGGGCGCTGCGCGGACGAGCGTGGACACTCCACCGCCGGCCCCCGCGACGCGCGCCTCCTGCCGCGCCGTCCCCGTGTCGGCTTCCGTCCCGGTGGGCGAGGCGCGCTCGGCGTGCGCGGCGGAGATGCGGGCGACCCTGCCCCGACTTCCGAAGGCCCATTCGGCGCAATAGGCGAGCATCGCCAGCAGATACACGAAGATGGCCGAATAGATGAGGTAGTTGGAGACGTTGGCCAGACTGACCTTGACCGCGGCAGCGCCGAGGAACATCGACTACTCCTTCCGGACCGAGTCGGCGGGGAAGGGCACGGCTAAACCGTCTGAACACCCGCCAGCTGTAAGGGGAGTTGGCATCACAACGGGAGTGTGGCACGCGGGCTCGAAGCCGCTGACACCGGTGCGGCCGTGAGGGTGGTGACCCCTCGCGGGGATGACAAGACGCCGAAAAAGGACGACTTACGGGGCAACGGCGCTCGCTCGTTCGCCCTCTGACAGGTTGCGATCAGCGAACCCAACGGCGGCTGCGGACCGGTGACCAGGCTCGTATCCTCCGTTTGTCGCTGTCGCCTAGCAGGAGACCATCCGAAGGGGGAAAAACAGACGATGAGCGTTCTCAACCGACGCGCCGCGCGTGCGGCCGTCGTCGCGGCAGCCGGGCTGGCGGCACTCGGACTCAGCGCGGTGACGGCTTCCGCGAAGGCCGATTACGCCTTCAAGGCGAGCCCGCACTCCGTGAAGGTCGGCGGCCGCGTCCACCTGAAGGGCTACGCCGCGAAAGACGACGACCTCTTCCAGAAGTTCTGCGTACAGGAGCGGCACGGCCGAGGCTGGCGCAATGTGAAATGTGCCCACGGAGCGGACTTCGACGGCGGCTCCGTCGACACCTGGGTGAAGACGACGCACCGCGGCACGCTGCAATTCCGCGGCGCGCTCTACGAGACGGACTGGGGCTCGAACAAGCTCCACCTGCAGTTGGTCACCCCGACCGAGACGGTCAGGGTGCGCTGACCACCGGAACAGTCCGACGGGCTCCGGGACCTGCCACAGGCCCCGGCGCTCCCGGGCACCCGGCCTACCGTCCCTCGAGTTCCCGCCTGGCCTCGAACGCCTTCGTCAGCACCTTGGAGCGGTAGGGATTCGCGGCGTCGAGGGCCGATGCCACCGCGACCGCCTCGTCCAACAGCGCCAGCCGCTGCTCGGGCAGCCTCCACACCGTCGGCGACGCGCCGGCCTCCACCAGAACGTACGCCAGCTTCGACCCGTACACCTCCGGCTCGACCTGCGTCAGCAGGCGGTAGATCCCCAGCCCCGCGACGCCGCGTACCACCCGCTGGTTGGCGCTGAGCAGCTCAACCCCGCCCGCATGACCATGTCCTGATCCACCGATCCCCCTCCGTTCCCTCACCCCCACCTGCGCCGTCCCACGACGAGACAGCACGACGAACGCGTCGACACCCGAGAACGGATGCCGACACGGACGTCGGAGAGTGGATGGCGACGAGTCTGCGGGCAGGCCACCACCTGGGACAAGCCTGAACCGACGTGCGCTCCGTCCTACCGCAAACCGCCTCCGAGCAGGCATGATGGACCTGACACTCACTCAGGCCCGGCCCGAAGGCCGCCCCACGGGCGCATCCGCTCGGCATCGCTCACGCAAGAGCCGGAAAACGGAGCAGCGCCCGAGCCGACCGAAGCCGACTCAGGCGCTGCTTAGCAGGCCGGAGGGGGTAAGCCCTCCCCCGCCTCCGTAGGCCCTGTGGGACTCGAACCCACAACCAATGGATTAAAAGTCCACTGCTCTGCCAATTGAGCTAAGGGCCCGGGCGATGTTGCCCCCACGAGCATAGCCGGACGTGGCCGTGTCTCCGATCGGGTATCGGTGACACGGCCATGTCGCGCTGCACCGTATGCCGGGAGTGTTACGGATCAACCTTTTCGGGGGCGCCGCCGGCGGACACCGCGCGGGCCGCTTCCCGGGCCAGCGTGCGTTCGTGCTCGGGGTTCAGGAACCAGTGCCGGGCCGAGGCGGCCCACCACGCCGCCGCGAAGCCCAGGACGACCAGGACGGCGACCGGGGCGTAGTTGAAGCTCTCCCAGGTGACCGGCGACTGCGGGGGCAGCATGAACAGGACGGTGATGACGACGACCCAGGCCACCGAGATCACCCCGATCGGCTGCGACCAGCGGCCCAGGTGCCACGGCCCCCGGTCGAAGGCGTCACCCTTGCGCACCCGCAGCAGCGTCGGAATGACGTAGGCGATGTAGAGACCGATCACGGCGATCGACGTCACCGCCGTGTACGCCGTGACGTTGATCAGGTACGGCAGACCGAGGACCAGCGCTCCCGCCGCCGCCAGCCACACCGCCGCCACGGGGGTGCGGGTGCGCGGGCTGACCGTGTGCCAGACGCGGGAGAAGGGCAGGGCGCCGTCGCGGGAGAAGGCGTAGATCATGCGGCTGTTGGCCGTCACGGACGCCATCCCGCAGAACAGCTGGGCGCCGATCACCACCAGGAGCAGGAGCTTGCCCCCGGTCGCCCCGAGCGCGTCCAGCAGGATCTGCGCCGGCGGCGCCCCCGTCGGGGACGCGAGCTCCTTGTCGTACGACTGGATGGCGAAGGTGAAGCCGAGAAGGAGGACGAAGCCGGCGATCCAGGAGGTCCAGATCGACCGGACGATTCCCTTCGGGCCGGCCGTCGACGCGTCGTGGGTCTCCTCGGTCATGTGGGCCGAGGCGTCGTAGCCGGTGAAGGTGTACTGGGCCATCAGGAGGCCCAGCATGACGACGTAGACGCCGCTGCCCCAGCCCGTGTTGTTCACGAACTTCGTGAACACGAAGGACGCCGACTGGTGGTGGTCCGGTACGAAGGTCAGGGCGCCGACGATCACCGCGACGCCCAGCACGTGCCACCACACGCTGATGCTGTTGAGCAGGGCGACGATCTTCACGCCGAAGGTGTTCAGCAGGCCGTGCAGCAGGAGGATCGCCGCGAAGAGCAGGACCGTGCGGCCCGGCGTGACCTGGAAGTCGAACTGCAGGTTCAGGTACGCGCCGAGGAAGGACGCGGCGCCGAAGTCGATGCCCGCCGTCACGGCCACCTGCCCCAGCACGTTGAACCAGCCCGTGAACCACGCCCAGGCGGCCGCGGAGCGGGGCGGGGCGAGTCTGTGGGCCCAGAAGTACAGGCCCGCGGAGGTCGGGTAGGCCGAACAGATCTCGGCCATCGACAGGCCGACGAACAGGGTCATCAGACCTACGGCGACCCAGCCCCAGGTGATCACCGCCGGGCCGCCCGTGTTCATGCCCGACTGGTACAGGGTGAGGCAGCCCGACAGGACCGAGATGATCGTGAAGGAGACCGCGTAGTTGGAGAACGCCGACATGCGGCGGGCCAGGACCTGCGTGTAGCCGAGCTGGGCAAGCCGTTCCTCGTCGGACAGTCCCGAGGGGGACGGACCCGACTGCCCGCTCACTATGGCGTCATCTGTCATGCCCCCAGCGATTCCCATACCGGGGGCGTGACAATCGTCACAACTTGGCTAGAAAATGCCCTCCGCCCAACGCGAAGGGCCCGCACGACCGAAGTCGTACGGGCCCTCAGCTCTGCCCAGTCGCTCAGCTCACTCGGCGTCAGCCGTTGCGCTTCCAGCGCGGCTTGTCGTCGCGGCGGCCGAAGGACGAGGAGCCGTTGCCCGTGCCCCGGTGGTCGTCACGGCGGCCGTAAGGACGCTCGTGGCCGCCGGAGCGGAAGCCCGGACGGTCGTCACGGCGGTCGCGGTTGAAGGGACGGTCGCTGCCCCGGTGACCGCCACGGTCGTCACGGCGCTCGAAGGAACGGCCCGCCGGACGGTCGTCGCGACGGAAGCCGCCACGGTCGTTGTCCCGGCGCTCGAAGGAGCGCCCACCACGGTCGTCACGACGCTCGAAGGAACGGCCACCACGGTCGTCACGGTCCCGGTTGAAGCCACCGCGGTCGTTGTCACGGCGCTCGAAGGAACGCCCACCACGGTCGTCACGACGCTCGAAGGAACGGCCACCACGGTCGTCACGGTCCCGGTTGAAACCGCCACGGTCGTTGTCACGGCGCTCGAAGGAACGCCCACCACGGTCGTCCCGACGGAAGCCCCGCTCGCCCCGGTCGTCCCGGCGCTCGAAGGAACGCCCGCCACGGTCGTCACGATCCCGGCGGAAGCCCCGCTCGCCCCGGTCGTTGTCCCGGCGCTCACGACGCTCGTACGACGGCCCCGCCTCCGTACGCTCCACGTCCTGCGCGGCCGGCTGCTCGGGCACCGACACCTCGGCCACCTCGACGGCGGCCTCCGCCTGCGCCTCGGCGACCGCCGCCTCGGGGTCCTCGCCCCGCTCGCGCGCGGCCCGCGCCACCAGACGGTCGGCCTCCTCCCGCAGCTCGCTCGCGCGCCGCTGCGCCCGCTCCAACTGCTGGGTCAGGTGGGCGACCTCACGCTCGGCCTGCTGCGCCGCGTTGCCCGCGGACTCCGCCTGGACCTCCGTCATCGACCGCGCGCCGGTGATCTCGGCGACCTCCGGCTCGAAAGCCGTACCGGAGTTGATGATGTGCCGGCCGGCGTCGACGCCCGCGTCCTCCATCAGCCGGAAGATCTGGCGGCGCTGGTGCGGCAGGGACAGGGAGACGACCGTGCCGGTGCGGCCCGCGCGCGCCGTACGGCCGGCGCGGTGCAGGTAGTCCTTGTGGTCACCGGCCGGGTCGACGTTCAGCACCAGGTCGATGCCGTCGACGTGGATACCGCGGGCGGCGACGTCGGTCGCGACGAGCGCGTTGACGTAGCCCTCCTTGAAGTCGGCCAGCGTCCGCGTCCGCGCGCCCTGCGTCATACCGCCGTGCAGCGCGTCCGCCTTCACCCCGGACTCGCGCAGCTGCTCGGCGATGCGGTCCGCGCCCAGCTGGGTGCGGACGAAGATGATGGTGCGGCCCTTGCGGGAGGCGATCGCGGCGGTGACCGGCGCCTTGTCCTTGGGCTTCACGATCAGGATGTGGTGCGACATGGTCGTCACGTTGCCCTGGGCGCTGTCGACCTCGTGTGAGACCGGCTCCACCAGGTAGCGCTTGACCAGCGTGGAGATCTCGTTCTCCATCGTGGCCGAGAACAGCATCCGCTGGCCGCCGGCCGGGACCTGGTCCAGCAGCTCGGTGACCTCGGGCAGGAAGCCCAGGTCGGACATCTGGTCGGCCTCGTCGAGGACGGCGACCTCGACGTCCTCCAGGGAGCAGGCGCCCCGGTTGATGATGTCGCGCAGGCGGCCCGGGGTGGCGACGAGGATGTCGACACCGCGCTCCAGCGCGTAGATCTGGTTGCCCATCGACGTGCCGCCGCAGACGACCTTCATCTTCAGGCCCAGGACGTCACCGTAGGGCTGGAGCGCGTCCGCGACCTGCATCGCGAGTTCACGGGTCGGGGTGAGGATGACCGCGCGCGGCTTGTGCTTCTCCGTGCGGCCACCGGCCAGCCGCGCCAGGGTCGGCAGACCGAAGGAGAGGGTCTTGCCGGAGCCGGTGCGGCCACGGCCGAGGATGTCCTTGCCGGCCAGCGCGTCCGGGATGGTCGCGGCCTGGATCGGGAAGGGGACCGTCACGCCGTTCTGCGCGAGCTTGCGCACGACACCCTCGGGCAGACCGAGGTCGGCGAAGGTCACCTCGGGGGCGGCCTGCTCCTCGTTCTCGCCGTTCTCGGGCACGACGACGTGATCAGTACTGGAAATGGACATGCGTATGCGAAACCTTCCGGAGTCTCGTCGGCACGCGCCCGTCAACTCCGTGATTCGCAATAAGACCGCCTCTATGCGGTCAGCCACGGCAAAGGAGAGAACGCGCCACGCGGCGCTCTCTGCAATGGCGCCGGGCAATGGGATCAAACGATCTACCACCATACGCACCCCCCACCCCCGAAAGCAAACCCGACCCCGCCCCTGTAGGCAACGTCACTCCGCCACCCCACACCCCGCGCCCATCACACCGGCGACCCGGCCGCAGGCGCCGGCTCACGGTCCTCCCACTGCGGCGCCCCCTGGTGCGCCGACGACGACGGCTGCGCGGACGGCGTGGACACGGAGGCCGAAACCGTCGGCTGCGCACTCGGCGTCGGCTGCGCGGCCGACTGGCTCACGGAAGGCTGCGCCCCGGTCGGCGCCCCACCTCCCGGATCGGCGCTCTTCCCCGGCCCCCCGGCCACGGGAGCGGACCGGCTCGCCCCCACCGACGGCGAGACACCCGGCGACGCCGGCTCCCCCGCCTTCTGCGCCCCCTTGCCCTTCCTGTCCCCGTGCTTGCCGTCGGCCACCGCGCCGAACCCCGACCCGCCCCCGGACACCGCCGACCCAGCGTCCGCCGCCTCACCGGCCCGCCGACCCGCCGAGTGCGACGGCTTCACGCCCCCGCCTCCCCCGTCCCCGCCCACACTCACACAACCGGCGGCCGCGGCGACGGCGACCACCGTGGCGGCCAGACGGACAGGTACGTACAAGGGGCGCACGGGAAGCCACCTCTCAGGCGGAGGGAGAAGTCAACCTGCTCAACTCCCGCCGCCCACAAGAGGACACGCGCCGGGACTACCCGTACCCCAGCGCGTGCAGCCGCGCGTCGTCGATCCCGAAGTGATGCGCGATCTCGTGCACCACCGTCACCTCGGTCTCCGCCACCACGTCCTCCCGGCTGTCGCACATCCGCAGCGTCGGCCCGCGGTAGATCGTGATGCGGTCCGGCAGCACCCCCGCGTACCACTCCCCCCGGTCCGTCAACGGCGTGCCCTCGTACAGCCCGAGCAGCTCCGGGTCGTCAGCGGGCGGTTCGTCCTCGACGAACACCGCGACGTTGTCCATCAGCCGCGTCAACTCCGGCGGAATCCGGTCAAGCGCCTCGGCGACCAGTTCCTCGAACTCCTCGCGCGTCATCTCCAGCACACGCCCATTGTCGGCCACCCGACGCACGTACGAGAGTCAGCAACCCGCTCGCATACCCACGCCCGGACTTGGGCATACGGGACCAATGGCCCGCGTCCCCGCCATCGCGTCGACCCTCCTGAACCGCGTCCGCACCTCCCCGGGCACCCTCGCCCGCCACTACCGCTCCCGACGCCGGCACCCCACCGCCGAACTCGTCCCCCAACCCCACCCCTGGGCCCGCGCCCTCGGCCTCCTCGCGGTCGTCCTGCTCGGCGCCTGGCTCGGCCTGCTGATCGTGGGCAACGTACGGGTGCCGGTCGGACCGATGAACACCACCATGACCCTGCGCCCGTCCCTGTCCGGCGGCACGAAGATCAACATCTCCCCGCTGGGTGCCCTCGAACTCGACACCCACCAGGCCCCCGTCCGCCTCGACGTCAACGTCGACCAACTCGACCCCGCCCGCTCCCAGGCCCTCGTCGCCCACCCCGAACGACTCTCCGGCCTCCAGAACGAGGTCACCCACGACGTCGAACACGGCACCCTCGACCTCGCCCTGCGCTCCTGCGTCGCCGTCGTCTCCGGCGCCACCGCCCTCGGCCTCGCCGTCTACCGCCGACCCCGCCGCGCCCTCGCCGCCGGCGGCACCGCCCTCGCACTCCTGATGGCCTCCGGCGCCTCCGCCTACGCCACCTGGAACCCCGACTCCGTCCTGGAACCCAAGTACTCCGGCCTGCTCTCCTCCGCCCCCTCCCTGGTCGGCAGCGCCCGCAGCATCGTCACCGAATTCGACGTCTACCAGAAGGAACTGGCCCGCCTGGTCACCAACGTGACCAAGCTGTACGACGTCACCTCCACCCTCCCCGCCTACCAGCCCGACCCGACCACCATCCGCGTCCTGCACGTCTCCGACATCCACCTCAACCCCGCGAGCTGGAAGATCATCGCCTCGCTCGTGCAGCAGTACAAGGTGAACGTCATCGCCGACACCGGCGACACCATGGACCACGGATCGTCGGCCGAGAACGGCTTCCTCGACCCGATCGCCGACCTCGGAGCCCCGTACGTCTGGGTCCGCGGCAACCACGACTCGGCAGTGACCCAGCGCTACCTGAAACGCATGAAGAACGTCCACGTCCTCGACGACGGCAGCGCCGAGACGATCGCCGGACTGCGCTTCGCCGGCATGGGCGATCCCCAGTTCACCCCGGACCGCTCCAACAAACCCGGCGCCGACGCGTCCGAACAACTCGCCGGCGACCGGCTCGCCGCCGCCCTGAACGACCAGCGTGCGGCCGGCAGTCCCGTCGACGTCGCCATGGTCCACGAACCCTCCGCCGCCCGCGAGGTCGACGGCAACGTCCCCCTTGTCCTCTGCGGCCACCTCCACCACGAGGGCGACGAGATCCTCCAGCACGGCACCCGGCTGCGCATGGAGGGCTCGACCGGCGGCAGCGGGCTGCGCGCTCTCGAACACAAGTACCCGGCCCCCATCGAGGCCTCGATCCTCTACTTCGACCGCGCCACCCGGCGCCTCCAGGCCTGGGACGCGATCAAACTGGGCGGCCTGGGCGAGACGACGGCGGAGGTGAGCCGCCACCTCCCGGACGAGAACAAGCCGGGCGCCACCCCATCCACACCATCCGCCACTCCCACCTCACCGTCCCCCTCCCCCTCGACCCCGTAATCCGTTTTGGCGATCCCTCCCCGCATCCCATATGCTTCTCACGTCCCCGACGCGCTGAGAGGCGCCCAGGCGGGCCGATAGCCCTCATCGTCTAGCGGCCTAGGACGCCGCCCTTTCAAGGCGGTAGCACGGGTTCGAATCCCGTTGGGGGCACGCAAAACCGTGTGCGACACTGGTGGTCGCCCACACAGCTTGGTCCTGTGGAGCAGTTTGGAGTGCTCGCCACCCTGTCAAGGTGGAGGCCGCGGGTTCAAATCCCGTCAGGACCGCTGAGGTCTCCTCGGAGCCCTCGTGGCTGGGTAGCTCAGTTGGTACGAGCGATCGCCTGAAAAGCGATAGGTCGCCGGTTCGACCCCGGCCCCAGCCACAACAAAGGCCCCGATCTACGGATCGGGGCCTTGGCAGTTCAAGGGGGGCGGACATTGACGGTGAACGACTTCCGCGGCTTTGAGATCGTCCGGCGTGGTTACGACCGGGACCAGGTCAACGCCTATCTCGCTCAGCTGGCTGCCGGTACGGCTCCCGACGCGCCCCCGGTCTTCGATCTCGCCCGTCGTGGTTACGACCGGGCGCAGGTCGATGCGCGGCTCGCCGAGCTGCGGGCCGGATGAGCGATCCGGCTGCCCTTCGGGGGCGGCGGCAAATCATTCGCCACGTATTTCCCCGGGATGAGATCCTGGACCGCGTATGTCTACGCACCCTGCCCCCGGTACCCCGGCCCTCGGCTCCCTCGCCCCCCGCCTGACCGAGCTCTCGCTGCGCGATGCGCAGCGGCTCGGGCGCAGGCTCGAAGGTGCGCGCAGGATCCGCAAGCCGGAGGCGCGCGCCGCCGTGCTCGCCGAGATCGAGGCGGAGGTCGGGAAGGCCGAGGAGCGGATGGCCACCCGGCGCGCCCGTGTTCCCGCCGTCTCGTATCCCGAGCAGCTTCCGGTCAGCCAGAAGAAGAGCGAGATCGCCGACGCCATCCGCGATCACCAGGTGGTCATCGTCGCCGGTGAGACCGGTTCGGGGAAGACGACCCAGATCCCGAAGATCTGTCTCGAGCTCGGGCGTGGTGTGCGCGGCATGATCGGGCACACCCAGCCCCGTCGTATCGCCGCCCGTACGGTCGCCGAGCGGATCGCCGAGGAGTTGGACACCCCGTTGGGGGAGGCCGTCGGCTGGAAGGTCCGCTTCACCGACCAGGTGAACCCGGACGCCACGTTCATCAAGCTGATGACGGACGGCATCCTGCTCGCCGAGATCCAGACCGACCGCGAGCTGCGCGCCTACGACACGATCATCATCGACGAGGCCCACGAGCGGTCGCTCAACATCGACTTCCTGCTCGGGTACCTGGCGCAGTTGTTGCCGCGCCGGCCCGACCTCAAGGTCGTCATCACCTCGGCGACCATCGACCCGGAGCGTTTCTCGCGGCACTTCGGTGACGCCCCGATCGTCGAGGTCAGTGGGCGGACGTATCCGGTGGAGGTGCGCTACCGGCCGCTCCTTGAGGAGGATTCGGAGGACTCCGACCGGGACCAGATCACCGCGATCTGCGATGCGGTCGAGGAGCTGCAGAAGGAGGGGAAGGGGGACATCCTCGTCTTCCTCTCCGGTGAGCGGGAGATCCGTGACACCGCGGACGCGTTGGTCCGGAAGGATTACCGGTTCACCGAGGTGCTGCCGCTCTACGCCCGGCTCTCCCACGCCGAGCAGCACCGTGTCTTCCAGCCGCACACCGGGCGCAGGATCGTTCTGGCGACGAACGTCGCCGAGACCTCGCTGACCGTCCCGGGCATCAAGTACGTCATCGACCCCGGCTTCGCCCGTATCTCCCGCTACAGCCACCGCACCAAGGTGCAGCGGCTGCCGATCGAGCCGGTCAGCCAGGCCAGCGCCAACCAGCGCAAGGGCCGCTGCGGGCGCACGAGCGACGGCGTCTGCATCCGCCTGTACTCCGAGGACGACTTCCTCGCCCGTCCGGAGTTCACGGACGCGGAGATCCTGCGCACCAATCTGGCTTCCGTCATCCTGCAGATGACCGCGGCCGGTCTCGGCGAGATCGAGAAGTTCCCCTTCATCGATCCGCCGGACCACCGCAACATCCGGGACGGTGTGCAGTTGCTGCAGGAGCTGGGCGCGCTCGACCCGGCCGAGAAGGACCCGCGCAAGCGGCTGACGCAGACCGGCCGCAAGCTGGCCCAGCTACCGGTCGACCCGCGGCTGGCCCGGATGGTCCTGGAGGCGGACCACAACGGCTGCGTCCGCGAGGTCATGGTGATAGCCGCCGCGCTCTCCATCCAGGACCCGCGTGAGCGCCCGGCCGACAAGCAGGCGCAGGCCGATCAGCAGCACGCCCGCTTCAAGGACGAGACCAGCGACTTCCTGGCCTATCTGAACCTGTGGCGCTACATCAGGGAGCAGCAGAAGGAGCGGGGCTCGAGTTCGTTCCGACGGATGTGCAAGCAGGAGTACCTGAACTTCCTGCGCATTCGCGAATGGCAGGACATCTACTCCCAGCTGCGCACGGTGGCCAAGCAGATGGGCATCCACGTCAACGAGGAGGACGCGCCCGGCGACCGCGTGCACGTCTCTCTCCTCGCCGGTCTGCTGTCGCACATCGGTATGAAGGACGTGAAGGAGGGCGCGAAGAACGAGTATCTGGGCGCCCGCAACGCGAAGTTCGCGATCTTCCCCGGTTCCGCGCTCTTCAGGAAGCCGCCGCGGTTCGTGATGTCGGCGGAGCTGGTGGAGACCTCCCGGCTGTGGGCCCGGGTCAACGCGAAGATCGAGCCCGAGTGGGTCGAGCCGCTCGCCGGGCATCTCCTGAAGCGCACGTACAGCGAACCGCACTGGGAGAAGGACCAGGCGGCCGTGATGGCGTACGAGAAGGTGACGCTGTACGGCGTCCCGATCATCGCCGACCGGAAGGTCAACTACGGCCGTATCGACCCGGAAGCCAGCCGTGAGCTGTTCATCCGCAACGCGCTGGTCGAGGGGGACTGGCGCACGCACCACAAGTTCTTCGCGGACAACCGCAGGCTGCTGAGTGAGGTCGAGGAACTCGAACACCGTGCCCGGCGCCGGGACATCGTGGTCGACGACGACACGCTCTTCGACTTCTATGACGCCCGGGTGCCCGAGCACGTCGTCTCCGGTGCCCACTTCGACTCCTGGTGGAAGCGCAAGCGGCACGAGGAGCCGGAGTTCCTGGACTTCGAGCGGGAGATGCTCATCCGGGAGTCGGCCGAGGCGGTGACCAAGGCGGACTATCCGGACAGCTGGCGGCAGGGGCAGCTGAAGTTCCGAGTGACGTACCAGTTCGAGCCGGGTGCGGACGCGGACGGTGTGACCGTGCACGTCCCGCTCCAAGTGCTCAACCAGGTCACGGACGAGGGCTTCGACTGGCAGATCCCGGGGCTGCGGGAGGAGTTGGTGACGGAGCTGATCCGTTCCCTGCCCAAGCCGATCCGCCGCAACTACGTGCCGGCCCCGAACTTCGCGAAACGCTTCCTGGACTCTGCCGTCCCCTTGCAGGAACCGCTCACCACGACCATGGCGCGCGAGCTGAAGCGCATGGTCGGCGTGCCTTTCGAGGCGGAGGACTTCGACTGGTCGAAGGTTCCGGACCATCTGCGGATCACGTTCCGGATCGTCGACGAGCGCCGGCGCAGGCTGGCGGAGGACAAGGACCTGGAGGCGCTGAAGCTTCGTCTCAAGCCGAAGGCGCGCCAGGCGATCTCGCAGGCCGCCGCGGCCACCGCCGAGCGGCAGGGCGGGGAGTCCCTGGAGCGCAAGGGCCTGACCGACTGGACGATCGGCTCCCTGACCCGTGTCTTCGAGACCCGGCGGGCCGGTCAGCCCGTCAAGGCGTACCCGGCACTGGTGGACGACGGCGACACGGTCTCCGTACGCCTCTTCGACACGGAGGCGGAGCAGGCGGAGGCGATGTGGAAGGGCACGCGGCGGCTGATCCTGCGCAACATTCCGGTGAACCCCGCGAAGTTCGCGAGCGATCGCCTGACGAACGCCCAGAAGCTCGCCCTGTCCGCGAATCCGCACGGTTCGGTGCAGGCCCTGTTCGACGACTGCGCGATGGCGGCGGCGGACCGGCTGATCGCCGACTTCGGGGGGCCGGCGTGGGACGAGGAGTCGTACCGGAAGCTGTACGACAAGGTGCGCGCGGAGATCGTGGACACGACGGTGCGGGCGGTCGGGCAGGTGCAGCAGGTGCTGGCGGCCTGGCAGGCCTGTGAGCGCCGTCTGAAGGGCGTACGCAGCCCCGCGCTGCTGGCGAACCTCCAGGACGCGAGGCGGCAGTTGGACGCGCTCGTGAAGCCCGGTTTCGTGACGGAGACCGGGCTGCGCCGGCTGCCGGACCTGATGCGCTACCTCGTCGCCGCCGATCGCCGGCTCCAGCAGATGCCGACGAACGTCCAGCGGGACACGACCCGCATGGAGAAGGTCCACGAGATGCAGGACGAGTACGCGTGGCTGCTGGAGCAGATGCCGCAGGGGCGCCCGGTGCCGCAGCAGGTCCTCGACGTCCGCTGGATGATCGAGGAGCTCCGGGTGAGCTATTTCGCCCACGCGCTCGGCACGGCGTACCCGATCTCCGACAAGCGGATCGTGAAGACGATCGACCAGTTGGCGCCGTAACCAGTCCCGCACACACGGTGAGTTCGACCAGGCGGCTCCCCTCCTGTACAGTCTCTTCTCGCAGCGCAACGCACGAATGGCGCCGCGAAACCTGGTCCTGTGGAGCAGTTTGGAGTGCTCGCCACCCTGTCAAGGTGGAGGCCGCGGGTTCAAATCCCGTCAGGACCGCCAGAGGAACCGAAGGCCCGCACCCGCGAAGAGTGCGGGCCTTCGCCATGCCCCGCCCATCAACCCCCGCCACCCTCCCCGGGCGGAGGCCGCGCCCGCGGCGCAGCCGCAATCAAACACAGCAAATCCCGTCAGGACCGCAAGAAGAAGACGAAGGCCCGCACCCGCGAAGAGTGCGGGCCTTCCTCGTACCCGACCTAGGTTGCCGCCCCTGTGGCCGTGTCCTGCCCGGCCGACTGCGGTTGCCTTCAGGTGGCGACTCCCTGCGTATCGGGGGCGTGCGTGCCCCTCACCGGCCCCACGCCGTCTTGACGGCGTGGGAATCCCTCGGTACCCAGAACCCAGGGCCTCTTTCCGTGCGGCCCAGTGGAGGTGGCGTATGGCGGCGCCGGTCAGGCATGAGACGCGGGCGTTGCTCCGTGCGCATCTGTCGGCCGCGTCCTCGTACGGGCACCTGACCCGGCACTGCCCGGTCTGCCACCACCTGCTGCGGCTGGCGATGGACTCCGCGCCGAGAGTCGTCGAGACGTCGGACGCGGCGGAGGAGGAGAGTCCCGCGGGTGCCTGACTCTCCATTAGCGTACGCGGAGCCGTGGCAACAAGGACTCTGGCATGTGACGGGTGTCACCGCATGAGTTTCTGAAAGCACGGTACTTACACCCGACCTACAACAGGTCAATTTAATATGTGCAATTGCACCCTTGTTGTCACCTCCCCGCGCGCCCCCCAGCCAGGGCCCCCACAGGAGATCCGACAGCCCTCCCCAGACTCCGACAAGCCCGCTCACAGAGCGGTCGACCCCGAACGCCAGGCGCACAAAAAAGATCGCGCTGGACCCGGCGGAGTCCAGCGCGATCGACGACGCACCCTGTCACGTACTGGGGAAGCCCGGAGGGGCTTGGGCGTAGGTCCCGTTGGGGCAGGACCCGCGTCGTGTGGAGCTAGGGTTCGGGCGTTCCGGCACGTTGGGGGACCTACCGGTTTGCCCTGCTATGTAGTTGTTCAGGCCTCGCTGCGCTGCTGCGGGATGCCCGCGAGCAGAGCGCGGACCTCGGCCTCGCGGTAGCGGCGGTGCCCGCCGAGCGTACGGATCGACGTGAGCTTGCCGGCCTTTGCCCACCGCGTGACCGTCTTCGGGTCCACGCGGAACATCGTGGCAACCTCAGCCGGGGTCAGCAGCGGCTCGGCATCAGGGGTGCGAGCGGTCATGAGCGGCCTCCTCGGGAGAACCGAACCTTCTCGGTTCTTTCCTCTAAATTCTGCACCTTGACCCGCGTTGCCCGAAATGGCGGACGCGAGTCGAGTCGGTTATAGGACGAACGGCTTGTCCTCGGCACTACAACTACACCATCTGTCCAGCCGCGTCGGCCAAACCGATGGAATTGCCCCTCCAGGTGTTCATCACCGACGGAAGCCGATGGACCATGCCATAGCGGACAGTCACGCCACTGTGACGATCAGTCACAGGACGATCAGGAGTCATCAGACCCCCCACAGAAGAGCCTCCCCCGGGCCCCTTGTCCTATTTTGGCACGAGGAGGGGCAAGAGATGCAAGAGCCGGGTACGTGCGGTCCGTCACGCTTGACACACAGTGAGGTGTACGCCCGGATCGGGACCTACGTCCCTTGTCTGCGAAAGCTGAGCTTCCGGAACCTCTTGAACGAGGACGAAACCCCAAAACGGGCGTCCCGTCAAACGTCAGTTCGCCGAGCGCCGGTCCCTGACCGACCGCCAGCGCTCCACCAGCCGCCCGTAGGCGGCCCCCGCGGCCGCCCCGTCGCCGAGCCGCAGCGCCTCGATGCCCTCGGCGACGTCGGCCGCCGAGTGGTCGTCCTCGAGCTCGCCGGCCGGCAGGGTGTGCACCAGGCCGCCGTAGTCCAGCTCGACCAGCGAGCGCGGATGGAACTCCTCCAGCCAGCGCCCCACGTCCACCAGACCGTCGATGAGCGGTCCCTCGTCGAGGGCGTCCTTCAGGGTCCGCAGGGCCCGTGCCACCCGCCGCCGTGCCTGCACCATCGGGGTGCGGTAGCGCAGCATCGGCGGGATCTCGCCGGACCCCTTGTCGAAGCGCCGCTCCTCGTCCGACACCAGCACGAACCAGTGCAGCGGCACCTGCCAGGTCGAGGTGCGGATCCAGGGGCGGGCGTCCGGGTTGCGCACCAGCCAGCGCTCGTAGTCCTGGCTCGACTGGCGCCGTACGAGTTCCGGGAGCGCCGCGTCCAGGACCGGCTTGGGCAGTTCCTCGGGCAGCTCCTGCAGGGCCTGCCAGCCGCGTAGCCGGGTCCGCCAGGGGCAGACGCACACCACCCCGTCCACGTCGAGCACGAACGCGTCGCCGCTCTCGTGCACCGGCACCGCGACGGGCGGGGTGGGCAGCAGGTCGGCGAGCGAGCGGCGCAGTTCGTCCTGGTACGACGGCCGCTCGGGGCGGCGGGCGTAGCGCGCCCAGTGGCCGCGCTCGGGCTCGGCGAAGGCGGCCAGCGGTTCGTAGACGCGGAGGTACGTCGCGTACGGGACGATCACCGAGGACACCTTGGGCACGCCTGCTCCCTCCCCCTCCCACCACCGGGAAAACCTGCGGAACCCGCTCACCGGACGCGCGGGAAATCCATGCAAATCGTCGCACGGCCGTACTCCGGTGGGAGATGATCCGCGGCACTGCCCGGATGGCGGGGCGATCAGGGTCTAAATTCGTGCTCAGCACCCGCCACCTACACGGGAGCTGCTCCACCCGCCGCTACTTGCTTCAGGAGTCACCACAGTGACCGACGTAACCGGCGCACCTGCTGATGTACTGCACACCCTGTTCCACTCGGACCAGGGCGGACATGAGCAAGTCGTGCTCTGCCAGGATCGCGCGAGCGGTCTGAAGGCCGTCATCGCCATCCACAACACCGCCCTGGGCCCCGCGCTCGGCGGTACCCGCTTCTACCCTTACGCGACCGAGGCGGAGGCCGTCGCCGACGCGCTCAACCTCGCGCGCGGGATGTCGTACAAGAACGCCATGGCCGGTCTCGACCACGGCGGTGGCAAGGCCGTGATCATCGGCGACCCGGACCGGGACAAGACCGAGGAGCTGCTGCTCGCCTACGGCCGCATGGTCGCCTCCCTCGGCGGCCGGTACGTGACGGCCTGCGACGTCGGTACGTACGTCGCCGACATGGACGTCGTGGCGCGCGAGTGCCGCTGGACGACCGGGCGCTCGCCGGAGAACGGCGGCGCCGGCGACTCCTCCGTGCTCACCGCCTTCGGCGTCTACCAGGGCATGCGGGCCAGCGCCCAGCACCTGTGGGGCGACCCCTCGCTGCGTGGCCGCAAGGTCGGTGTCGCGGGCGTCGGGAAGGTCGGGCGCCACCTGGTCCGGCACCTGCGGGACGAGGGCGCAGAGGTCGTGATCACGGACGTGCGTGAGGAGGCCGTGGGGCGAATCCTCGCGGACCATCCGGAGGGCGTGACGGCCGTCGCCGACACCGCGACCCTGATCCGCGTCGACGGCCTCGACATCTACGCCCCCTGCGCGCTCGGCGGCGCCCTCAACGACGACACCGTGCCCGCGCTGACCGCGCGGATCGTGTGCGGGGCGGCCAACAACCAGCTCGCCCACCCGGGCGTCGAGAAGGACCTCGCCGACCGCGGGATCCTCTACGCGCCGGACTACGTGGTCAACGCCGGCGGTGTCATCCAGGTCGCCGACGAGCTGAACGGGTTCGACTTCGGCCGGTGCCGGGCGAAGGCGGCGAAGATCTTCGACACCACACTGGCCATATTCGCACGTGCGAAGGAGGACGGGATTCCGCCGGCCGCGGCGGCCGACCGGATCGCCGAGCAGCGCATGGCGGACGGCCGCGCGGCGCGCTGAATCCGTACGGATCACGGGCCCGGAGGGGTTTGGCCGGTACCCGTCGGCGGGCACTTGGAGAGAACTCTCACGTCCGTCGGCGGGTCGCCTGCCGAGAAGTGGTTAAAATCGCGGTTGACCAGCGGGGACAGGGCGCCCCGAGGGTCCTGGGCGCGGGCACGTCATGCGGGCGACGTACCGTATGGGCGCGGGCTCAGGTACCGTGGAAGCCCTACGGACCGGTCTCTCCACGGAGAGCCCGTTCCAGATCATGAACGCGTGTCAAGACTCTGGGGCCGTCGAGCCCCGTCACCGAGGGGGTCGAGCCATGGGGCGCGGCCGGGCCAAGGCCAAGCAGACGAAGGTCGCCCGCCAGCTGAAGTACAACAGCGGCGGGACTGACCTGTCGCGTCTGGCCAGTGAGCTGGGCGCTTCGACTTCGAGCCAGCCGCCGAACGGCGAGCCGTTCGAGGACGACGAGGACGAAGACGACCCGTACGCCCAGTACGCGGATCTCTACAACGACGACGATGAGGACGAGGACGACCACTCCGGTCCGTCGTCCCAACATCGTCGCGGCGCGTAGTGCTTGCGACGGCTTAGCCGTTCAGACCCGGTCCGGGGCCCAGCACCGGACCGGGTTTCATGCTGCCGTCGTTCCGCGCTGCCGTCGCGGGGCTGTGCCCCGGACGGTCACGCGTAGTCGCCCACGAGTTCCGCACCCGTCGAGTGGTCGCCGCGTTCGGTGATCTCTCCGGCGACCCATGCCTCGACCCCGCGGTCGGCCAGCGTCGCGAGCGCCACGTCGGCCGACTCCTCGGGGACGACGGCGATCATGCCCACGCCCATGTTGAGGGTCTTCTCCAGCTCCAGGCGCTCGACCTGACCCGTCCTGCCGACCAGCTCGAAGACCGGGGCCGGGGTCCAAGTGGAGCGGTCGACGATCGCGTGAAGGGTGTCGGGGATCACACGCGCCAGGTTGGCGGCGAGTCCGCCACCCGTGACGTGGCTGAAGGCGTGGACATCGGTGGTGCGCGTCAGCGCCAGGCAGTCCAGCGAGTAGATCTTGGTCGGCTCGAGGAGTTCCTCGCCGAGGGTGCGGCCGAAGTCCTCCACGCGCGCGTCCAGGGAGAGACCGGCCTGGTTCAGCAGGACGTGCCGGACGAGGGAGTACCCGTTCGAGTGAAGCCCGGAGGCCGCCATGGCGATGACGGCGTCCCCCGTACGGATGCGATCCGGGCCGAGCAACCGGTCGGCCTCCACGACGCCCGTACCGGCGCCGGCGACGTCGAAGTCGTCCTCACCGAGCAGCCCGGGGTGCTCGGCCGTCTCGCCGCCCACCAGGGCGCAGCCGGCCAGCACACAGCCCTCCGCGATGCCCTTGACGATCGCGGCGACCCGCTCGGGGTGGACCTTGCCGACGCAGATGTAGTCGGTCATGAACAGCGGCTCGGCGCCGCACACCACGATGTCGTCCATGACCATCGCGACCAGGTCGTGGCCGATGGTGTCGTACACGCCGAGCTGACGGGCGATGTCGACCTTGGTGCCGACGCCGTCGGTGGCGGAGGCGAGCAGGGGGCGCTCGTAGTTCTTCAGGGCGGAGACGTCGAAGAGGCCGGCGAAACCGCCGAGGCCGCCGAGGACCTCGGGGCGCCGCGTCTTCCTCACCCACTCCTTCATGAGCTCGACGGCGCGGTCGCCCGCTTCGATGTCGACGCCGGCAGCCGCGTAGGAAGCACCGGTAACAGGACTCTCAGACATTGCCTGGGATCTTTCGGGTCGGTTTCTACGAGGCTTACGGGCGACGGATCGCGTCGGCCGCGGCCGTGGCCGCGGGACCCGCGGCAAGCTCGGTCTCCAGGAGCTGCTTGCCCAGCAGCTCGGGGTCCGGAAGCTCCATCGGGTACTCGCCGTCGAAGCAGGCGCGGCACAGGTTCGGCTTGGCGATGGTGGTCGCCTCGATCATGCCGTCGATGGAGATGTACGCCAGCGAGTCGGCGCCCAGCGAGGTGCCGATCTCGTCGATCGTCATGCCGTTGGCGATGAGTTCGGCCCGGGTGGCGAAATCTATGCCGAAGAAGCAGGGCCACTTCACCGGCGGGGAGGAGATCCGGATGTGGACCTCGGCGGCGCCCGCCTCGCGCAGCATCCGCACCAGCGCCCGCTGGGTGTTGCCGCGCACGATCGAGTCGTCGACGACGACCAGGCGCTTGCCCTTGATGACTTCCTTCAGCGGGTTCAGCTTGAGGCGGATACCGAGCTGCCGGATGGTCTGCGAGGGCTGGATGAAGGTCCGGCCGACGTACGCGTTCTTCACGAGACCCGCACCGAAGGGGATGCCGGAGGCCTCGGCGTAGCCGATGGCGGCCGGGGTGCCGGACTCCGGGGTCGCTATCACCAGGTCGGCCTCGACCGGGGCTTCCTTCGCGAGCTTGCGGCCCATCTCCACGCGGGAGAGGTACACGTTCCGACCGGCGATGTCGGTGTCGGGGCGGGCCAGGTACACGTACTCGAAGACACAGCCCTTGGGCTTCGCTTCCGCGAATCGCGAGGTGCGCAGGCCGTTCTCGTCGATGGCGACGAACTCGCCCGGCTCGATCTCGCGGACGTAGCTGGCGCCGCAGATGTCCAGGGCGGCGGACTCGGAGGCGACGACCCAGCCGCGCTCGAGGCGGCCGAGGACCAGCGGGCGGATGCCCTGCGGGTCGCGGGCGGCGTAGAGGGTGTGCTCGTCCATGAAGACGAGGGAGAAGGCACCGCGCACCTTCGGGAGGACCGTGTGGGCGGCCTCCTCGATGGTCAGCGGCTTGCCGTCCGCATCCTCCTGGGCGGCCAGCAGGGCCGTCAGGAGGTCGGTGTCGTTGGTGGCCGCCACGCGCGGGGTGCGGCCGCCCTCCTTCTTCGGCAGGTCGGCGACCATCTCGGCGAGCTGCGCCGTGTTGACCAGGTTGCCGTTGTGGCCGAGCGCGATGGAACCGTGCGCGGTGGCGCGGAACGTCGGCTGGGCGTTCTCCCACACGGAGGCGCCGGTGGTCGAGTAGCGGGCGTGTCCGACCGCGATGTGACCCTGCAGCGAACCGAGCGAGGTCTCGTCGAAGACCTGGGAGACGAGGCCCATGTCCTTGAAGACGAGGATCTGGGAGCCGTTGCTGACCGCGATACCCGCGGATTCCTGGCCCCGATGCTGGAGGGCGTAGAGCCCGAAGTAAGTGAGCTTGGCGACCTCTTCGCCCGGAGCCCAGACACCGAAGACGCCGCAGGCGTCCTGGGGGCCCTTCTCACCGGGGAGCAGATCATGATTGAGTCGACCGTCACCACGTGGCACGGCATCGAGTGTAGGCGAGATCGACCACTGGTCCGAATTAGGGATACCCACCGGTAGTGGATCACCCTCCCCGCGCCCCCTTCTGACCTGCGCAAACACTGACGAGCCGGACCGCCGTGGCCCCCGGACGGCAGGACCTGAGTGAGACGTCCCTCACCTTCCGGGTGGCGGTCCGCCCCCCGCGGGGGCTATGCCATCAGCGGCAGCAGTCCGGACAGGTCCGCCCGTTCCCCGCTCGCGCTCACCCGTGCCTCCTCCAGCGCGTCCTTCCACGCCAGTCGGCCCGTCGCGAGCCGGATCCAGGTGAGCGGGTCGGTCTCGACGACGTTCGGCGGGGTACCGCGGGTGTGCCGGGGGCCCTCGACGCACTGCACGACGGCGTGCGGCGGGATCCGCACCTCGGTGGAGCCGCCGGGCGCCTTCACGGCGAGCGCGTCGGCGAGCAGCCGGGTGCAGGCGGCGAGCGCCTGCCGGTCGAACGGCACCTCGAGGCCCGGCACGGCGGCGTTCAGGTCGTCGGTGTGGACGACGAGTTCGACGGTACGGGTGACCAGGTACTCGGCGAACGGCATCGCGCCCGCGGTGGTCTGCAGCAGCCGCGCCCCGGGGTACGTGTCGAGCTGCCGGACCAGGTCCTGCTCCACGCCGTCGAGGTAGGCGCCGAGGTCCTGGTGTTCCCCCGCGAGCTGCTGGGTGAACGCGTCGATGGCCGTGGAGTTGGCGGAGGTCCTGAAGGGCCAGTCGAGCGGGGTGGCGTCCTGCCGCGCCGGCTCGGGCAGGTCGAGGGCCCGTCCGATGGCCGACAGGGCCATGCCGAGGTGCGCGACCAGTTCCCGTACGGTCCAGTCCCCGAGCCGGGTGGGCAGCGCGAGCTGCTCCGCGCTCAGGGTCCCGGCGGCCCGGCGTACGTTCCCGTACTGGGCGAGGACCGCGGCACGGATCTTCGCGGGGTCGTAGGTGCGGGCGCGCTTCTTGGCCGTGGGCATGACCGTGAGCCTAGTGCCGCGGCAGGCGACGTTCGCCCCGTCGCGACGCCCGGCACGCCCTCTCGCCGCACCGGCCGAAACCCCAAGTACGTCCGGTCCCTCAACGGGGCATTCCGCCCGGCACGCCGAGAGGACGCTCCCCCCACTCTCGACTTCGCTCGAGCGGGAGGAGCCCCCACGACGCCGCTCCTTACCGGGCAAACGATGCCTGCCGCGGCACTAGTTGGAGAGGCTGACAGTCGGCCCAGGAATTGCGAAGGCCCCGGCCGTGCGGGACGGGCGGGGCCTTCGGCGTCGTACGTCCGGTTACTTCAGCAGGGCCGGGATCGTCTCCTCGTGGGCGACGCGCAGTTCCGCCAGGGAGATCGCGAACTCGCCCTGGACGTCCACCTCGTCGCCGTCGACCACGCCGATGCGGTTGACGGGCAGACCCCGGGCCCCGCACATGTCGTTGAAGCGGACCTCCTCGGAGCGCGGCACCGCGACGATCGCGCGGCCGGCCGACTCGGAGAAGAGGAAGGTGAACGCCTCCAGCCCGTCCGGTACGACCAGACGCGCGCCCTTGCCGCCGAGCAGCGCCGACTCGACGACCGCCTGGATCAGACCGCCGTCGGACAGGTCGTGCGCGGAGTCGATCATGCCGTCGCGGGAGGCGGAGATCAGGATCTCGGCGAGCAGGCGCTCGCGCTCCAGGTCGACCTTCGGGGGCAGTCCGCCGAGGTGGTCGTGGATCACCTGCGACCAGGCCGAGCCGCCGAACTCCTCACGCGTGTCGCCGAGGAGGTACAGCAGCTGCCCCTCCTCCTGGAAGGCGACCGGCGTGCGCCGGGCGACGTCGTCGATGACGCCCAGGACCGCGACCACCGGGGTCGGGTGGATGGCCACGTCGCCGGTCTGGTTGTAGAGCGAGACGTTGCCGCCGGTCACCGGCGTGCCCAACTGCTGGCAGCCGTCGGCGAGTCCGCGGATGGCCTCCGCGAACTGCCACATCACGGCCGGGTCCTCGGGCGAACCGAAGTTCAGGCAGTCGGAGACGGCGAGCGGCCTGGCGCCGGTGGTGGCGACGTTGCGGTACGCCTCCGCGAGCGCCAACTGGGCGCCCGTGTACGGGTCGAGCTTCGCGTAACGGCCGTTGCCGTCGGTCGCGATGGCGACACCGAGGCCGCTCTCCTCGTCGATGCGGATCATGCCGGAGTCCTCCGGCTGTGCCAGCACCGTGTTGCCCTGCACGAAGTGGTCGTACTGCGAGGTGATCCACTTCTTGGAGGCCTGGTTGGGAGAGGCGACCAGCTTCAGGACCTGGTCCTTCAGCTCCGCCGAAGTCGTGGGCCGCGCAAGCTTGCCCGCGTCGTCCGCCTGGAGTTCGTCCTGCCACTCCGGACGGGCGTACGGGCGCTCGTAGACCGGGCCGTCATGGGCGACCGTGCGCGGGTCGACGTCGACGATCTTGCCGCCGTGCCAGTAGATCTCCAGGCGGTCGCCGTCGGTCACCTCACCGATGACGGTGGCGATGACGTCCCACTTGTCGCAGATCTCCAGGAACCGCTCGACCTTCTCGGGCTCCACGACCGCGCACATGCGTTCCTGCGACTCGCTCATGAGGATCTCCTCGGGCGAGAGCGTGGAGTCGCGCAGCGGTACGTCGTCCAGCGTCACGCGCATGCCGCCGGAGCCGTTGGAGGCGAGCTCGGAGGTGGCGCAGGACAGGCCGGCCGCGCCGAGGTCCTGGATGCCGACGACCAGCTTCTCCTGGAAGGCCTCCAGGGTGCACTCGATGAGCAGCTTCTCCTGGAAGGGGTCGCCGACCTGCACGGCAGGACGCTTGCTCGGCTTGGCGTCGTCGAAGGTCTCGGAGGCCAGGATCGAGGCGCCACCGATGCCGTCACCACCCGTACGGGCCCCGTACAGGATGACCTTGTTGCCCACGCCGGACGCCTTCGCGAGGTGGATGTCCTCGTGCCGCATCACACCGATGGCACCGGCGTTGACCAGCGGGTTGCCCTGGTAGCAGGCGTCGAAGACGACCTCGCCGCCGATGTTCGGCAGGCCGAGGCAGTTGCCGTAGCCGCCGATGCCGGCGACGACGCCGGGGAGCACGCGCTTGGTGTCGGGGTGGTCGGCCGCGCCGAAGCGAAGCGGGTCGACGACCGCGACCGGGCGGGCGCCCATCGCGATGATGTCGCGGACGATGCCGCCGACGCCCGTGGCCGCG
The DNA here is from genome assembly GCF_044768275.1 of Streptomyces sp. NPDC101152. Taxonomy (NCBI): domain Bacteria; kingdom Bacillati; phylum Actinomycetota; class Actinomycetes; order Kitasatosporales; family Streptomycetaceae; genus Streptomyces; species Streptomyces sp. NPDC101152. The sequence goes on from NZ_JBIWPO010000039.1 coordinate 54,026, forward strand.
CCCTGGTAGGGCTCGACGTAGGAGGGGTGGTTGTGGGACTCGACCTTGAAGGTGACGGCGTAGCCCTGGCCGACGTCCACGACACCGGCGTTCTCGCCGATGCCGACGAGGAGGGCGTCGGACTGCGGGGCCTTCTCGCCGAACTGGCGCAGGTGCACCTTCGAGGACTTGTAGCTGCAGTGCTCGGACCACATCACGGAGTACATGGCGAGCTCGGCGCCGGTCGGGCGGCGGCCGAGAATCTCCACGACCCGCTCGTACTCGTCCTTCTTCAGGCCGAGTTCGGCCCAGGGCAGCTCGACGTCGGGGGTCTCGGCCGCGTGCTCGACCGTGTCCAGAGGCGTCCTGCTCATGCGGTGACCAGCTTCTTGAGGATCGAGGTGAAGAACGGGAGGCCGTCGGTACGGCCGGTACCGATCAGCGGCTCGGTGGCGTGCTCGGGGTGCGGCATGAGGCCCACGACGTTGCCCGCCTCGTTGGTGATGCCGGCGATGTCGTTGAGCGAGCCGTTCGGGTTGAAGTCGAGATAGCGGAAGGCGACCCGCCCCTCGGCCTCCAGCTTGTCCAGCGTGTACTGGTCGGCGACGTAGCGGCCGTCCATGTTCTTCAGCGGGATGTGGATCTCCTGGCCGGCCTCGTAGTCGACGGTCCAGGCGGTCTCCGCGTTCTCCACCCGCAGCTTCTGGTCACGGCAGATGAAGTGGAGGTGGTCGTTGCCGAGCATCCCGCCCGGGAGGAGGTGCGCCTCGGTGAGGATCTGGAAGCCGTTGCAGATGCCGAGGACCGGCAGCCCGGCCTTCGCCTGCTCGATGACCGTCTCCATCACGGGCGAGAAGCGGGAGATGGCGCCGGCCCGCAGGTAGTCGCCGTAGGAGAAACCACCCGGAAGGACGACGGCGTCCACCTGGTGGAGGTCCTTGTCCTTGTGCCAGAGGGCGACCGGCTCGGCGCCCGCGAGGCGGATCGCGCGCTGGGTGTCCCGGTCGTCCAGGCTGCCCGGGAAAGTGACGACGCCAATACGAGCGGTCACTTCGCGGCCTCCGCGACTTCGTCCACCCGGACGGTGAAGTCCTCGATCACGGTGTTGGCCAGGAAGGATTCCGCAAGATCGTGGATGCGGGCGAGCGCGGCCTCGTCGACCGGCCCGTCAACTTCCAGTTCGAAACGCTTTCCCTGACGTACGTCCGAGATCCCCTCGAAACCCAGGCGCGGCAGTGCGCGCTGCACCGCCTGGCCCTGTGGGTCGAGGATCTCCGGCTTGAGCATGACGTCGACTACGACGCGTGCCACGTGCACTCCCGGTGGTGTGGTGCTGAGCAGGTTCCTGCAGGTGGTTTCAGACTACCCGCACAAAATTTCTACGCGCGTCGACTTGTAGGAATCTACGTGACCGCTGTCACGATCCGGCGACGGCGGGGGCGCCCGCCAAAATTTGCGGGAAAGATACGCACTCGACAGCCGAACCCTATTGCGCTCGGACCCGTAGAAGGATTTAGTCAGCCTTCACAATGCATTGTCGGGCGCTGTACAAATGAATTGGCATAGTGCCGTACGAAGGGACCGATATTCGTGGCGCAGAAGGTCGTGGTCACTCTCTTTGACGACATCGACGGCTCGGAAGCGGCGGAAACGATCGCCTTCGGACTCGACGGCAAGTCGTACGAGATCGACCTGAATCAAACCAACGCCAAGGAACTGCGCAAGGCGCTCGCGCCCTACGTGGAGGCCGGCCGCAAGCGGGCCAAGTCGGGCCGCACCTACCGGCAGACGGAGGTCGCCCCCGACCCGGCGGCCGTCCGGGCCTGGGCCCAGGCCAACAAGATGGACGTGCCCGCCCGCGGGCGCATCCCCAAGAAGGTCTACGAGGCCTTCAGCGCGGCCCAGTAGCCGCCGGCCGACGACCGGTCAGCCGCCCCCCGGCGGAACCGACTTGCGCTGCACCCCTCCTGGTCAGCTAGAGTCTGGAACACGCCGAGGGGCGAGGCCGAAAGGCCCGGCTCCAAAGCGCATGCGGGTGTAGTTCAGTAGCAGAACATCCCCCTTCCAGGGGGAAGGCGCAGTGTGCAATTCCTGTCACCCGCTCTGCACCGCCGGTCCGGACCACTGCTGTGGATCAGGTAGGCTGGTGCTCGCGCCGATCGGTGGGAGCCGGTCGGAGGCAATGCGGACGTAGCTCAGTTGGTAGAGCGCAACCTTGCCAAGGTTGAGGTCGCGAGTTCGAGCCTCGTCGTCCGCTCTGGAATGAAGGCCCCGGTCACCGACCGGGGCCTTTTTCGTGCGCGGTCCGCCTCTGACATTTGTCATGGGGAGTGATGACAGCGCGCACTGCTCCCCGGCCGCGGGCGCCGGGACGCTGGTGCCATGGACACGAACGAACACGTGATTGAGGTCACCGACCTGCGGCGTGTGTACGGGGGCGGGTTCGAGGCGGTGCGCGGAATCACCTTTTCCGTGGACCGCGGCGAGATCTACGCGCTGCTCGGCACCAACGGCGCGGGCAAGACGTCGACGGTGGAACTGCTCGAGGGGCTTGCCCGGCCGTCCGGCGGGCGGGTGCGGGTGCTCGGCCACGACCCCTACGAGGAGCGGGCCGCCGTACGGCCGCGCACCGGGGTGATGTTGCAGGAGGGCGGCTTTCCCTCCGAACTGACCGTCGGGGAGACCGCGCGGATGTGGGCCGGGTGCGTGAGCGGGGCACGGCCCGAGCAGGAAGCCCTGGAGCTGGTCGGGCTGCGGCGGCGGGCTGACGTACGGGTGAAGCAGTTGTCCGGGGGTGAACGGCGGCGCCTTGACCTGGCGCTCGCGCTCCTCGGACGGCCCGAGGTGCTGTTCCTGGACGAGCCGACGACCGGGCTGGACGCCGAAGGGCGCCGGGACACCTGGGAGTTGGTGCGGGCCCTGCGGGACGAGGGGACGACGGTCCTGCTCACAACGCACTACCTGGAGGAGGCCGAGGGGCTCGCCGGCCGCCTGGCGATCCTGCACGAGGGGCGCGTCGCGGCGACGGGGACGCCGGCCGAGGTGACCGCACGGCAGCCCGCCCGGATCTCCTTCCGGCTTCCCGACGGCTGGTTCCTCGGCGATCTGCCGCCGCTCGCCGAACTGGGGGTGTGCGGGCACGAGGCGGACGGGGACGTCGTGCGGCTGCGGACGCGGGAGCTGCAGCGGGCGGCCACCCGGCTGCTGACCTGGGCCGAGGGCGCGCGGGTGGAGCTACGGGACCTGGACGTGCGGTCGGCCTCGCTGGAGGAGGCGTTCCTCGGGATCGCCCGGGAGCAGGAGGTCGCGGCATGACGCTGCTGACGGTCCGCGGGCGCGGTCCCTCGGTCTACCGACGGCTCGGTGCGCTCGGCCGCGCGGAACTCACGCTGCTCGCCCGCAACCGGGGCGCCCTCGTGACGGCGCTGCTCATGCCGCTCGCCCTGCCGTTCAGCGTGCGGCCGGCGGTGGACCAGATGGAGTTGAAGGCACGTGGACTGAGCATCGGCACCGTGACGGTCACCGCCGCGATCGGCTTCTGCTTCCTCTTCGCCGTCTACACCACGCTGGTGGGCGCCTACGTGGCCCGGCGCGAGGAACTCGTCCTCAAGCGGCTGCGCACCGGCGAGCTCGAGGACGCGGAGATCCTCGCCGGCACCGCCCTGCCCGCCGTCTGTGTCGGCCTCACCCAGAGCCTCGTGCTCGCCGTCGGCTGCGCGGTGCTCCTCGGCGCGGGGCCGCCCCGGGCGCCGTACCTCACCGTCCTCGGCGTCCTGTCGGGACTGGTGCTGAGTGCCGCGCTCGCCGCGCTGACCGCCTCCTTCACCCGGACCGTGGAGAGCGCCCAGATCACCGCGCTGCCGCTGGTGGTGGTGTCCATGGTCGGCTCCGGCATGGCGATCCCCACCGAGATCCTCCCCGCCCGCCTGTCCTCGGCCTGCGCCCTCCTGCCGCTGTCCCCGGCGATCCGACTGGTACGGGGCGGCTGGACCGGCGAGTTGAGCACCGGCGCGGCACTCGCGTCCCTCGCCCTCACCCTGGCCTGGACCCTGACGGCGGTGTTTGCTGTACGCCGGTGGTTCCGGTGGGAACCGCGCCGGTGAGGGGCGGCTGAACGGACGGGGGCTGCGGTGACGGGCGGGACGCGGACGTGGTGGCTGCGAGACACGGCAGTGACGGACGGGGCAACAGGGTGACCGGCGAGGGCGTAGCCGCGGCCCTGGCGGCTTCGGGCGGGACCGCGGAGGGCGCGGACGTGGCAGGTGGGAGCCGCAGCAAGGACGGACGGGGCATCGGGGTGACAGGCGGGGGCGTGGTGGGCGGGCGGGTGCGGGGGTGGCAGCGGCGGCACTGGCGGGAGCGGAGCAAGGCTGAGCGGGTCGAGTTGCAGACCGTCCTGACCTGGTATGTGACGACCTGGTTCTTCTCCCTCTGCTGGCTGGCCCTGCCCCTGGTGGGCGGGCTCGCGCACCGCCCCGGGCCCATGGCCGTCGGCGGGCTGCTGCTGCTCCTGGGGGCCCTGCAGTGCGCGGAGGCCAACCGGCTCACCCGGGCCGTGCTCGACCACTACCTCGATCGCGCCCCGCTCCCGCCGCGCGCCCTGCGTCCCATGGCCACCCTGCTGGCCCTCGCGCTGGCGCTGACCCTGGCGCTCGCCGCGCTGGGCGGGACCGAACCGGCGGCGGTACGGCTCGCCGTCGGAGCCACGTTGCTGCCCGCCGGGCTGCTGTACGGGCTCGTCTGGCCGGTACGGGTCTTCCTGCGCCGGTCCGCCGTCCTCGCCGTGGTCCTCATGGCAGCCTTCGCCTGGAGCGACCCGGAACTCCCCTCGATCGTCATGGTCGGCGCGCTCACCGTCTTCGGGGCGCTCTTCTCGCTGCTCGCCTGCCGCTGCGGTGCCTGGACGCTGTCCGTGCTGTGGGAGGCGGAGCGCCGCCGCGAGGTCGAGGCCCGGCTCGCGGTCGCCGAGGAACGGCTGCGGTTCGGCCGGGACCTGCACGACGTGATGGGGCGCAACCTCGCCGTCATAGCGCTCAAGAGCGAGCTGGCCGTGCAGCTGGCCCGGCGCGGGCGGCCCGAGGCCGTGGAGCAGATGATCGAGGTGCAGCGGATCGCACGGGAGACGCAGCGCGAGGTGCGCGATGTCGTGCGCGGCTACCGGGAGGCCGACCTCGGCGCCGAACTCGCCGGAGCGCGGGGCGTGTTGACCGCGGCCGGGATCGAGTGCGAGGTGCGCGGCGAGGCCGGCGGACTGGCGCCCGAGGTGCAGTCGGCGCTCGGCTGGGTCGTCCGGGAGGCCACCACGAACGTGCTGCGGCACGGGGACGCGGCGCGCTGCGAGGTGGTGCTGGAGGAGGACGAGGAACGCGTGGTGCTGACCGTGCAGAACGACGGGGCCCGCACGCCCGCCGCGAGCGGCGGCTCCGGGCTGGCGGGGCTGCGGGAGCGGCTGTCGGCGGTGGGCGGGACCCTGGAGGCGGGGTCGGCCGACAAGGACGTGTTCCGGTTGGTGGCCGAGGTGCCCCTGGGTGTGAGGGAGATCACGGCGTGACCGTACGGCTGTTGCTCGCCGACGACGAGCACCTCATCCGCGGGGCGCTGGCCGCGCTGCTCGGGCTGGAGGACGACCTGGTCGTGGTCGCCGAGGCCGCCTCCGGCCCCGAGGCGCTGGCGATGGCCCGGGCGCACGAACCGGACGTGGCCGTACTGGATCTCCAGATGCCCGGCGCGGACGGTGTGAAGGTCGCCACATCGCTGCGGGCCGAACTGCCCGGCTGCCAGATCCTGATCGTCACCAGTCACGGGCGGCCCGGGCATCTGAAGCGGGCGCTCGCGGCGGGGGTGCGCGGTTTCGTGCCGAAGACGGTCAGCGCCCAGCGGCTCGCGGAGATCATCCGGACCGTGCACGCCGGGAACCGTTACGTCGACCCGGAGTTGGCCGCCGACGCCATCGCCGCCGGTGACTCCCCCCTGACGGCACGGGAGGCCGAGGTGCTGGAACTCGCGGCCGACGGGGCGCCCGTCGCGGAGATCGCCGAGCGCGCCGCGCTGTCGCAGGGGACGGTACGGAACTACCTGTCCTCGGCCGTCTCGAAGCTCGGGGCGGAGAACCGGCACACGGCGGTGCGGCTCGCACGGGAGCGGGGTTGGGTATAGTGGGCTCCGCGCCACGGCGCAGTGCGGACGTAGCTCAGTTGGTAGAGCGCAACCTTGCCAAGGTTGAGGTCGCGAGTTCGAGCCTCGTCGTCCGCTCCGGATCAAGGCCCCGGTCATCGACCGGGGCCTTTGTCGTGCGGTCAGCTCCAGCTCGTGCCCGTCAGGCGCTCGTACGCCTCCAGGTACTTGGCGCGGGTCCGCTCCACGACCTCCTGCGGCAGCGCCGGCGGGGGCTGCTCGCTCTTCCGGTCCCAGCCGGAGGCCGGCGAGGTCAGCCAGTCGCGCACGAACTGCTTGTCGTACGACGGCTGCGGGTGCCCCGGCTCCCACTGCTCGGCCGGCCAGAAGCGGGAGGAGTCGGGGGTGAGGATCTCGTCCGCGATGACGAGGGTGTCCCCGTCGAATCCGAACTCGAACTTGGTGTCCGCGAGGATGATCCCGCGCTCACGGGCGACGTCCCGGCCGCGGGCGTAGACGGCGAGGGTCGCCTGGCGCAGCCGGGCGGCGGTGTCGGCGCCGACCTGGCGGGCGACCTCCTCGTAGGAGACGTTCTCGTCGTGCTCGCCGACGGCGGCCTTGGTGGCCGGGGTGAAGATCGGGGCGGGCAGTTCGCTGCCGTCGACCAGGCCCTCGGGGAGGGCGAGGCCGCAGACCGTGCGGGACTCGTTGTACTCCAGCAGTCCGGAGCCGGTGAGATAGCCGCGGGCGACCGCCTCCACCGGGACCATCTGGAGCGATTTGCACACCAGGGTCCGGCCGGCCCACTCGGCGGGGGCGCCGGCCGGGACTTCGGTGCTCAGGACGTGGTTGGGGATCAGGTCGGCGATCTGGTCGAACCACCACAGGGACAGCTGGGTCAGGACGCGGCCCTTGTCGGGGATCTCGGTCGGCAGCACCCAGTCGAAGGCGGAGATGCGGTCGCTGGCGACCATCACGAGGTCGCCCGCCTCGTTCTGGTACAGCTCGCGCACCTTGCCGGTGTGCAGGTGCACCAGGCCCGGAACCTGGAGCGGCTCGGGCTTTTCTACGAATCCGGACACGGTTCCTCCCCGTGGTTCTGTCCAAGTGGCTCAATTCTCCCGTATGCCGGGGGTCCCCTCGGATCGGGGTGGGTCCGGAAGGGGCGGTGACGTGGGCTTACGTGAGCTCAGTCACGTTTACAGATGCGGTCCAGGAGGTTGGCGGTGGCACGCTGGACGCGTTCGTCGACGTGGCCCGGACGGTCCAGGGACGGGGACCAGGCGAACGTCCCGGACGCGAAGACGAGGGCGCCGGACGGGGAGCGGTAGAGGGACGTCTCCTGGTGACGCAGGTTGCCCTCGGCGTCGGTGTAGGGGGAGTGCGCGAGCAGGATGCGCTCCTCGTGGTCGGGCAGCGGGGTGCGCGGGAAGTAGCGGTCGGCCTCGCCCGCGACCAGTCCCTCGATCTCGTCGCCCTCGTGCGCCCCGGCGGCGTCCCACAGCCAGTGGTCGGCGTTGCGGACGATCAGCGGGTGCGGTTCGGGGACCCGGCCCGCGTACTGGATGCCGACCACCTGCTGCTCGGGCCGGTCGATCTCGCGCCAGAGGACGGGCTTTCCCGGACCCTTGCGTTTTCGGCAGGTCAGCAGCCGGTCGGGGACGCCGGACGGGGACGGCCCCAACTCCACCTGCCAGTACATGGTGTTGGCGGAGAGGAACACGAGGGACGTGCCGTTCTCCCGCGCGAGTTCGACGGTACGGCGCATGGCGGACGACCAGTACTCGTCGTGGCCGGGGAAGACCAGGCCGCGGTAGCGGGTGGGGTCGACGCGGCCCGCGTGCAGGTCACGGGCGTCGGCGTAGGCGAGGTCGTAGCCGTAGCGCTCGGCGAAGCGGATGAAGTCGTAGGCGTGGCCGACGTGCAGAGGGAGGCCGGCGCCGGCGTACGGGCGGTCGAAGGAGACGGTCGTCGCGGCGTCGGACTCGCCCAGCAGGCGGCCCTGTTCGTCCCAGGCGTGGTAGAGGCTGGCGCCGGTGCGGCCGTCCTCCGGGTAGAGGTTGTACGCCTGCCAGGTCACGTCGGGCAGGAGGAGGAGCAGGTCGGCGGGGTGGTTGTCGCGGACCGTGAAGGGGATGTGGGAGCGGTGGCCGTCGACGGTGGTGAGAACGGCGACGTAGGCCCCGATGCTCCAGTAGCTCGGGATCTGCAGCCGCCAGGACAGCCACCAGTGGTGACAGGAGACGGTGCGGTCCGCGGTCAGCGGTGGGGGCTGGACGATGCCGGACAGGCGGGGGCTGGTGGTGATCTTCGCGGCGCCCTCGCCGCTGTAGTGGCCGATCCGGTAGATGTCCACGGCGAACTCCTGCGGCGGGTCGACCGTCACGTGGAAGTCGACGGACTCGCCGGGGGCGACCGCGCCGTTGGAGATGAAGCCCTTGATCTGGCGGTGCACGTCGTCGGCGGAACGGGGGCCGACGGCGGAGCGCGGGGCGGGGACGCGGGGGGTGCGGCCGGTGGAGGGCTCGGGGGCGGGTTGCTGGGCCGGGTCCACGTACCAGGGGACGACCTGGCCGGTGTCGTCGAAGTAGGTCTCGGTGCCGCGCAGCCAGGGGACGGGGCCCTGGCCGAAGGGGTCGGTCACGGCGTGCGCCAGCGCTCCGGATTCCCAGCGGCGGATCTGCTCCGACCCCATGGTCGCCCCCTCCCTCGTGCCCCCGCGGTCGCCTCTGGCCTGTCCTGTGCCTTATGCCTTTGCCATGTGCTCGATCGGTCCCAGCACATCACATTACGCACGCAGATGGTCACTACTCGTTGCGAATTGGCCATAAATGGAATGGGAGGTTCCGGGCGCCGGACCTCAGACCAGTCGTACCGGCTTTTCCGGGCGTATGCCGGAGGCGCGCAGCCAGGTGCGGAGGGGGGCCGGGTCGCCGTCCTCGACGAGGCTGAGGACGCGGGGGGCGAGGTCGGTGGACCGTTCGCCGTTGACGAGGAGGGTGGGGCCGTCGAGCCAGTCGAGGCCGGGAGTGGCGCCGGCGGTGTCCATGGCGGCGCAGCAGACCATCGCCGTGACGTGTTCGGTGAGCAGGTCGCGGGCCGTGCGGGGTGGTTGCAGCGGGAAGAGGGGGAGGGTGGCGTCGTCCCAGGGGACGGCGTCCGGGGTGGTGCGGTGGGCGGTGGGGGTGGCGGCGGCCTCCTCGCGGGCGAGGAGGGCGGTGAGGGCGGCGGCGAGGGTGGCGGCCGGCCCGTCGGGCTCGGCTTCGCCGTCGTCGTCGCTTCCGCCCGCGCGCTCCATGCGGCTTTCGTCATCGGCTGCGGGGAACGGGCCGGTGGCCGTTTCCCCGTCGGCCGCGGCCTGCGAGAGGTGGTCCAGGATGCGGGAGAGGGTGGGGCCCTCGGGGTGCGGGACGGTGGGGTCCGGGGCGTCGGTGACGCCCAGGGTGTCCAGGACCCGGTGGAGCCGGGAGGCGTCGGTACGCCATTTGCGGTCGACCACCTCCTCCGGGTACTCCTGCCAGTCCACCGGCGACCAGTCGCGGCCGGACTCGCCGGGACCGCCGTGGAAGAGCCGGGCGGCGAGCAAGGAGGCGGCCTCGTCGACCGCGCCGGGCTCCTCCAGCAGGTCGCAGGCGGGGCGCTCGCCGAGGCGCGACGCGAAGCCCTCGGCCAGGCGGTCCCGACGGGACAGCTCGGTCAGGGCCGCCACCACCCCGGCGTCCAGCCGGGAGGGCCAGCGGCCCATCCGCCAGGCGGGCAGCGCGACCCGGGTCAGCAGGCGGTCCCAGCCCGCGTAGGCGAGGCCCACCTGTTCCTGGGCGACGATGCGCAGGCCGTAGTCGACAGCCTGGGCGCGCTCGGCCGCCGCGGCCGCGACACCACGCTCCATGAGGGCGGCGTGCTCCCGGCAGCCGCGCAGCAGGAGACGGGCCACCGCGCCGATCCCGGCGCACACCAGACGGGTCAGCGGGCAGCGGCCCGGCGTCGAGGCGACGGCCACGGCCGCGTCCAGGCCCCGTACGAAGCGGCGGGCCGCGGCTATGTCGGGCTGGGCCGAGGGCCCCGTACCGGCGACGACCGGGGCGAGGACGGCGCGCAGTTCGCCGACGCGCATCCACCAAAGGAACGGGGAGCCGATGACCAGGACCGGGGCGCCGTGTGCGCGGCGGTGGTGCGGGGTGCGGGCGCCCGCTATCTCGTCCGCGCGGTCCTCGGCCGGGGGTGGTCCGTGGGCCGGATGGGTACGGTCCTCGAGCCAGCTGTCGCAGTCCGGGGTGAGCGCTATGGCGGAGGGCGCCGGGACGTCCAGGCGGTCGGCGAGGTCGCGCACCATCCGGTAGAGGTCCGGGGCCGAGTCCTCGGTGATCGGGACCGTCGGGCTCACCGCCGGGCGGGCCCGCGCGACGACCAGCGCGACAGCGCCGGCGGCAAGCAGGACGAGCACGGCGACGGGCGTCACCACCCAGCGGGCCGCGTGCCAGAACGGGCCCACAAGGTGCCCGGTGGAACCGCCCGCGAGCAGGATCACGGCGGCCGCCGCGGGGAGCAGGGCCACGGCCAGCGCCCTGCTACGGACGCGCAGCACCGCGAGCGCCCTCGAGCGCGCGGCGTGCGCGCCCGCTTCCACACCCATTCCCGTTCCGGTCACGGCCGGTCCTCACCCCCCTCCCTGACTGTCCGGCCTCCTGGCCGTCCTGGCGTTGTCCACTCCCCCACTGTGGCACCCGCCACTGACATCGCAATGCCGGTGGGCCAAGTGCCGGAACGCTTGCGCCGCACCCTAGTTGGGGCCCCGACCCCCGTCAGCCGTATGGGGCAGCGCTCACTCGATGGAATGGCTTTGGTCAGAGGTGGATGACGGACAGCGACGATCAGGCCCCAGTTTTTGACTTGAGTTCGAATCCGGGGGGGGCACGCAGCAGGCCCCGCATCCGAAGACGGACACGGGGCCTGCCGAGTTCATCCGGGCGGGGGCCCGGTCGAAGCCGATCAGACGCCCGCCGCGCGCGCCGCGATGTCCATCCGGTGCTGGGAGCCGTCCAGGCGGATGCGGGCGACGGCCCGGTACGCGCGCTCACGGGCCTCGGCGAGGTCCGCACCGGTGGCCGTGACGGACAGGACGCGGCCGCCGGCGCTCACGGTCGCGTCGTCCTCGCGCCGGGTGCCGGCGTGCAGGACGTACGCGTGCGGTGCGTCCTCGGCGGCGATCTCGTCGAGGCCGGTGATCGGGTCGCCGGTGCGCGGGGTTCCGGGGTAGTTGTGCGAGGCGACGACCACGGTGACGGCGGCGTCGTCGCTCCAGCGCAGGGGCTCCAGGTCGGCGAGGGTGCCGTTCGCGGCGGCGAGCAGGACAGCGGCCAGCGGGGTCTTCAGGCGGGCCAGGACCACCTGGGTCTCCGGGTCGCCGAAACGGGCGTTGAACTCGATGACCCGCACACCGCGCGAGGTGATCGCGAGGCCGGCGTAGAGGAGACCGGAGAAGGGAGTCCCGCGGCGGCGCATCTCGTCGACGGTGGGCTGCAGGACCGTCTGCAGCACCTCCTCGACCAGCTTCGGATCGGCCCACGGGAGCGGTGAGTAGGCGCCCATGCCGCCGGTGTTCGGGCCCTCGTCGCCGTCCAGCGCGCGCTTGAAGTCCTGGGCGGGCTGCAGCGGGACGACCGTCTCGCCGTCGGTGATCGCGAAGAGGGAGACCTCGGGGCCGTCCAGGAACTCCTCGATGACGACCCGCTCGCAGGAGTTCGCGTGCGCCCTCGCCGCCTCGAGGTCGCCCGTGACGACGACGCCCTTGCCGGCCGCGAGACCGTCGTCCTTGACGACGTAGGGGGCGCCGAACGCGTCGAGAGCCGCGTCGACCTCGTCCGGGGTGGTGCAGACATACGACCGTGCGGTGGGGACGCCGGCGCCTGCCATCACGTCCTTCGCGAAGGCCTTCGAACCCTCGAGCCGCGCCGCCTCCTGGGAGGGGCCGAAGACCGGGATCCCGGCCTCGCGCACGGCGTCGGCGACCCCGGCGACGAGCGGGGCCTCCGGGCCCACGACCACCAGCTCGGCGCCGAGCCGTTCGGCCAGTGCGGCCACGGCCTCGCCGTCGAGGGCGTCGACCGCGTGCAGCTCGGCCACCTCGGCGATGCCGGCGTTGCCGGGGGCACAGTGCAGGGCGGTGACGTCGGGGTCGAGGGACAGGGAGCGGCACAGGGCGTGTTCGCGGGCGCCGTTGCCGATGACGAGGACCTTCACGGGGTCAGGGTAACCGGCGGCGGGTTGTGCGGGTTGCCGAGGGTTCGGGACGGGACGACCTGTGCGTTCCTCCAAGCACGTCCGCGAGTACGTTCCCGTACCGCCCCCTACTCGTTCGAGAACTCCTCCACCACCGTCGCGCCCAGTTCCCGGACGATCAGTTCGTAGCCGGAGAGGGCCGATTCGTTGAGGTCGGGGTCGTCGTCCTCGGGGATGTCGTCCTCCGGGGCGACCGGCTTGGGCGGCTCGGGGGCCGGGGGCTGGGGCGCGGGAGCGGAGGGTGCCGGAGCGGGCGTGGACGGGGGTGCGCTGCGTACGGCGGACGCCGCCTGAGCGGGAGCCGGGCGCTGCGCGGTCGTGAGGCCTCCACCGGGTCCGCCGCCCGTGCCACCGCCGCCGTAGCCACCCGGGGCGCCGCCGCCCGGACCGCCGAAGCCGGAGGGGCCGCCGGACGGGTCGACGACCGCCTCGATCTTCCACTGCACGTTGAACTGCTCGGACAGCGCCTGCCGCAGGACGTCCTCGCTGCCACTGCTGGCGAAGTTGTCACGGGCCCCGGCGTTGACGAAGCCGAGTTGGAGGGTCGTGCCGTCGAAACCGGCCACCTGGGCGTTCTGGCTGAGCAGGATCCAGGTGAAGCGGCGGCGGTTCTTGACGGCTTCCAGGATGTTCGGCCAGAGCACGCGGGGGTCGGGGCCACCGCTCGGAGGGGCGTACGCGGGCGCCGGCGCGCCGGGTGCGGGGGCCGCCGGCTGGGGTACGGGGGCGGTCGCGGCGGGTACGCCCGACGCGGCGGCCGGGGTCGCCGTGGGCCAGCCGCCGGGGCGTCGACCGCTGCCCGCGGACGCGGCGGTGGGCCAGGCGCCGGGGGCGGGGGTCGTCACGGCGGGCGGGGTCGGTTCCGGTGGGGCCGGCTGGACGGCCGGAGGGGTCGCGGGAGCCGGGGCGGGGGTAGGGGCGGGGGCGGCTGCGCCCTGGCCGTACGGGCCTGTGGTGCCCGACCCCGGCCCGGAACTGGCCCCCGTCGCCGTACCGCTGCCCCCCGGCGCACCGGAGGCCCGTACCGCTGCCCGGACAGCGGCCGGACCGCCGCCGGGAGGAACGGGTGCGCCGCCAGGACCGCCGCCCGGCACCCCTGCTTCCCCTCCGCCTACCCCGCCCGCGTGGGCCTCGGCCCCCGGCGCGTACCCCATCGCGGGCATGGCGGCGCCCGCCGAGAAGTTCACGCCGCGCTCGATGCGGTCGAGGCGGGCCATGACCGAACGCTCGTCCCCGTACGCGGCCGGCAGCAGTACGCGCGCGCAGATCAGCTCCAGTTGGAGGCGGGGGGAATGGGCGCCGCGCATCTCGGTCAGGCCCCCGTTGACGAGGTCGGCGGCACGGCTGAGCTCGGCCGCGCCGAAGGTGCTCGCCTGGGCCTGCATCCGCTCGATGACGTCGGCGGGCGCGTCGATGAGCCCCTTCTCCGCCGCGTCCGGGACGGCGGCGAGGATCACCAGGTCCCGCAGCCGCTCCAGCAGGTCGGCGACGAAACGGCGCGGATCGTTGCCGCCCTCGATGACACGGTCGACGACCTCGAAGGCCGCCGCGCCGTCCCCGGTGGCGAAGGCCTCGACGACGGAGTCGAGGAGCGAGCCGTCGGTGTACCCGAGGAGAGAGGTCGCCATGGCATACGTCACACCCTCCTCCCGGGCTCCGGCGAGCAGTTGGTCCATGACGGACATCGAGTCACGCACGGATCCGCCACCCGCGCGGACGACCAGCGGCAGGACGCCGTCCTCGACCGGGATGTTCTCCTTCCGGCACACCTCGCCGAGGTAGTCCCGCAGGGTCCCGGGCGGCACGAGCCGGAAGGGGTAGTGGTGGGTCCGCGACCGGATGGTCCCGATGACCTTCTCGGGCTCGGTGGTGGCGAAGATGAACTTGAGGTGCTCCGGCGGCTCCTCGACGACCTTGAGCAGCGCGTTGAAACCGGCCGACGTGACCATGTGGGCCTCGTCGATGATGTAGATCTTGTAGCGGCTGGCGGCGGGCCCGAAGAAGGCCTTCTCGCGCAGCTCACGGGCGTCGTCCACACCACCGTGAGAGGCCGCGTCGATCTCGATGACGTCGATGGAGCCCGGGCCGTTCCTGGCCAGGTCCCGGCAGGACTGGCACTCGCCGCAGGGCGTCGGCGTGGGCCCCTGCTCGCAGTTCAGACAGCGCGCCAGGATCCGCGCACTGGTGGTCTTCCCGCAACCACGCGGCCCGCTGAACAGGTACGCGTGATTGACCCGGTTGTTCCGCAGCGCCTGCTGCAGCGGGTCGGTGACATGCTCCTGCCCGATGACCTCGGCGAACGACTCCGGGCGATAGCGGCGGTACAGCGCGAGAGACGACACGCCTACGAGGTTATAGGCGCCCACTGACAACCAGCCCCGCCGCCGGAACCCCGGAAACGCGAGGGCCCCCCACGCACCCGCCAGAGCCAACCTACCCTTGCTGCCTTCCGGCCCTGGGGGAGTTCAGTTAGATAGCGCCGCGTGAGGGGCTGCGCACAGAGTACCCGACGTCAGCGGGTGGGAACGAGTTCGCGAGCACTCCTCTCGGTCATGTAATGTTTCCGGCGGAGGATTCGCCTAGAGGCCTAGGGCGCACGCTTGGAAAGCGTGTTGGGGGCAACCCCTCACGAGTTCGAATCTCGTATCCTCCGCCAGTGCCTCACCGGGCACGATGTCGAAGGGCCCCACCGTTCACGGTGGGGCCCTTCGACGTTGTGCGTCTCAAGCTAGAGGGTATCGGTAGAGATACTATTGCGATCGGGAGATCCCCTTGCCTCGCTTCATCGGGCGGGAACGCGAGCTGAACGTGCTCCGCACTGCGCTGCAGGCGGTTCGCGACGCCGTCGGGTCGCCGAGGCCCGGTCAGTGCATCCTCATGCGGGGACGGAGGCGGGTCGGCAAGTCCAGCCTCGTCGAGGAGTTCATCCGGCGGGCCGAGACGCCGTACCTCTTCTTCACCGCGGCCGGCGGCACGGCGGAGGACGAGTTGACGGAGCTGCTCGACGCCGTCGCCAGATCCACCCTCCCGGAGCGGGAAGTGTTCTCGGAGGAGGCACCAGCGCAGTGGAACGCGGCATTCAGGCTGCTCGCGGAGATTCTTCCCGACGACACTCCCAGCGTCGTCGTCATCGATGAGGTTCCCTATCTGATGGACCGCATCGACGCCTTCGAGGGCATGCTCCAGCGCGCTTGGGACCGGCTGCTCAGCCGCAAGCCGGTGCTTCTCCTCCTGGTCGGGTCCGATCTGTCGATGATGGAGGCGCTGAACGGCTACGACCGGCCCTTTCACCAGCGGGGCCGGGAAATGATCGTGGGGCCTTTGAACCCGGCCGACATCGGCGAGATGCTCGGCCTGTCTGCGGCGGCCGCGTTCGACGCCGCGCTGATCACGGGAGGCCTGCCTCTGATCTGCGCCGAGTGGCGGGCCGGAGCGGATGTCTGGGAGTTCCTCCGCGACTCGCTGGACAACCCGATCTCGGCCCTGCTGGTCTCCGCCGAAAGGTCACTGGCCGCGGAGTTTCCACCGCAGGCGATGAGCAGGGAGGTCCTGCGTGCCATCGGATCCGGGGAGCGAACCTTCACCAACATCGCTCGCGCGGCGGGCGGCATCGCCCACACCACTCTCACCCGAGCCACGGACGTCCTGACCGACAAGAGGGTCGTGGCCGCCGAGCTGCCGCTCTCGCTGAGGCCGTCGAAGGAACGCCGCTACCGGGTGGCCGACCCCTACCTGCGGTTCTGGCTCGCGTTCCTGGATCCGCACATGGCGGAGATCGAGCGCATGCGAGGGGATCTCACGCTGAGCCGGATCAGGGAGCAGTGGACGAGCTGGCGGGGTCGCGCGGTCGAGCCCCTGGTCCGGGAATCCCTCGCCCGCCTCCTGCCGGACGGGCTTCTGCCCGCCGCTCCGGCGATCGGCGGGTTCTGGACCCGAAGCAACGACGTGGAAATCGACCTGGTGGCCGCCGACCGGCAGCCGGTGGCCAAGCAGTTGCTCTTCCTGGGCTCGGTCGAGTGGCTGGAGAACTCCACGTTCGACAACCACGATCTGGCAGCACTGCAGAAGCACCGGGCCGCGGTCACCGACGAGCCGGTACCCCTCGTGGCGGTCTCCCGCAGCGGGATCCGGTGTTCCGGCCTTCATGCGGCATACGGTCCCGACGAACTGCTCAGCGCCTGGCGCAAGGCCTGAGTCGGAGCCTGGCCGGGCCGGCGTGCTCCGCCACAAGTCGATTTTTCGTCTCGTCAGGCCCCCGGAACGCCAGGTCAGGAGCATGTCTCGGGTGCTCCCCGGCGGGACCTGTGCCGCTCGCCACAGCCAGCCGGGGTGTGCGTGGGCACATACTGAGCCATGACAAAGCCTTCTGCACCGAAACGTCATCTGCCGACCAGCCCCTTCAAGGCGCCGGTCGTACCGGCTCCCAAGCACTTCGCGACGGGGGACCAGGTCAGTCACGACGTGTACGGCCTCGGCCGGGTGATCGGCATGGAGGAGGGGATCGCGGCGCTCGTGGACTTCGGGTCGACGCAGATGCGGATCCCCAGCCCCTACGGAAAGATGACCAAGCTCTGAGGGCCGACTTGGAGGGCCGGACCACGGAAGTGGTCCGGCCCTCAGGCGTTGCTGGGGGAAGGGAAATCTGAACAAAGGGACTGTCCGGCTCGTATCCCCTGTAAAACCCCCGAAGGGGATGATTCACGTGGGGATCTCGACCCGAGTAGCAATCAGCACGACAGCGGTGGCCTTCTCCGCCGCTCTGCTCCTGACCGCCTGCTCCAGCGGAGGCAGCAGCAGCTCAGGCAGCAGCGGCGGAGGCGGAGGCGTGAGTTCGAGCAGCGCGGCGGGCACGGCCAACGGAGGGGGCGGGGGCGGGGCCGGTAACAAGGTGACCGTCACCGAGACCGAGTACTCGCTGAAGCTGTCCCAGAACTCCTTCAAGCCCGGCACCTACACCTTCACCGTCGACAACGCCGGCAAGATCACGCACGCCCTGGAGATCGAGGGGCCCGGGATGTCGGACACGAAGACCAAGAGCCTCCAGAGCGGCGCCACGCAGCCGCTGACGGTCACCCTGAAGAAGGGCACGTACGAGATGTACTGCCCCGTGCCCGGCCACAAGCAGCTCGGCATGGACACGCACATCAAGGTCAGCTGACCCGTCCCCCTTCACGGCTGGCAGCGCGGGCACCGCACCGTCCCCCGGCCGGCCGTACGGGAGCGTCGCAGCGGCGTGCCGCAGCGCGGGCAGTCCGGACTGCGGTCGTCGCGATGGCCGGTGAGCCAGGAGGGGCGCGGTGGGACACGGCCCGCGGTGACCGAGGATCGCAGGGTGCGCCGCATCTGCGTGTACAGGCGCCGGCGGTCGTCCTCGGTGAGTTCGCTCGCCCGCAGGGCGGGACGCAGTCCCGCGCGCCAGAGGATCTCGTCGGCGAGCAGGTTGCCGAGGCCGGCCAGGGCCGACTGGTCGGTGAGGACGGTCTTGACGACGGCCCGCCGCGTCGAGAGCACGGTCTCGAACTCCTCGCGCCCCACCGTCAGCGCGTCCGGTCCCTGGCCCGCGAGCATCCGCGCGACCTCGGCCTCGTCCCTGGCCAGCCACAGCCCCTGGAGTTTGCGCTGGTCACGGAAGCGGAGCTGGCGGGCGGCGCCGACCGTGAACAGCACCCGGTCGTGGGAGCCCACCTCGTCCCCGGGGTGGGCGCACACCAGGCTGCCGGTCATGCCGAAGTGGAGCAGGAGGGTGGGGCCGCCGGTGTGGGCCAGCAGCCACTTCCCGTGCCGTTCCGGCTCGGTGAACCGCCGGCCCTCCAGCGCGGCACGCAGCCCGCGCACGCTCGTCCCGTGCAGTACGCCCGCGTCCCGCACGTCGATCCGGCCGATGACCCGGCCCCGCGCGCAGGACACGAGCACCCGCCGGAAACCCTCGACGTCCGGCAGCTCAGGCATGGCAACAGCACAGCACCCACCCGCCCGCACCGCCAGTCAGCCCGGACCGCCGCTTGGCCCCGCAGCGCCCGTCAGCCCGAGACGGCCACTCGGCCCAGGCCGCCAGGCCGGCCGGTGGTGTCGGCTGCGGCGGCGGCCCGTCACGCCAGGTCCGCGGCCTCGGGGTACCCCCGTCCGGCCGCCGCCTTGAGGACCAGGGAGGCCACGGGGCGAGGCGACGGCCGACCAAGGTGGCGACAGGTGCGCAAGGCCGAGCTGCTGCCGTCCGGCAATCCCGTGGGCGCTGAGCGGCGCGCGGCCGCTCAACCCCGGATCACCGCTCAGCCCAGGATCGCCAGTCAGCCCCGCACCGCCCCTCAACCCGGACCCGCCAGTCGGTCTCGCACCGCCAGTCAGCCCGCCCCCGCCGCTCAGCCCCCCAGCGGCTCCCGTACCACCGCCGTCTCGCCCGCGGGCACCACGACCGAGCCCGCCGCCGGTTTGCCGGTCAGGAGTTCCGTCGCGTCCGGGGAGACCGGCACCCGCGCGTCCTCCGCCGTGTGGTTGACGAGGAACAGGTAGTCGGCCTCGGTGCCTCGGCGGCGGGTCGCCTCCACGCCCTGGGGCGCCTCGCAGACCGGGCGCACGCCCGCCTCGGCGCGCATGCGGTCCAGCAGCGCGGCGAGGGTCGTCGGGTCCGGCTGGGTGGCCACGTACCACGTGGTGCCCGCACCGTGGGAGTTGCGGGTCACCGCGGGGACGCCGGTCAGTGGGCCGTCCGTGTAGGACGTCACCGCCTCGGCGCCCTCCAGGCGTACCCGTTCCGACCACAGGGTGCCGGTGCCGCCGTCGCTGAGGCCCACCGACTCGTTCGGCAGCAGCGGGAACAGCTCGTCCGTGCGGACGCCGAGGGCCTCGCGGAAGGCGCCGGGGTAACCGCTCAGCCGGACATGGCAGTTGGCGTCCACCATGCCGCTGTGGAAACCGACGGCCAGGGTGCCGCCGCGCTCGGCGAAGGAGGTGAGGTTCGCCGCGCCCTCGTCGTCGACCAGGTAGAGGCTGGGGGCGAGGACCAGGCGGTAGCGGGACAGGTCGGCGTCGGGGCGGACGAAGTCCACCGCCACGCCCGCCCGCCACAGGGGCTCGTACCAGGTGCGGACCAGGTCCTGGAAGCGGAGTTCGCCGCTCGGCTGGGACGGGAGCTCCAGCGCCCAGCGGGCGTTCCAGTCCCAGACGATCGCCGCCTCGGCCGTGCCGACCGCGCCCCTGACCTCCGCCAACGCCCGCAGATCGGCGCCCAGTCGGACCACGTCCCGCCAGATCTGGCTGTCGGTGCCGGCGTGCGGGAGCATCGCGGAGTGCCACTGCTCGGCGCCCGCCTTCGCCGCCCGCCACTGGAAGTAGGCGATGCCGTCGGCGCCCCGGGCCACGTGGGACAGGGCGTTGCGGCGCAACTCCCCGGCCGTCTTGGCTCGGTTGACGGGCTGCCAGTTGACCGCGCCGGTCGAGTGCTCCATCAGCAGCCAGGGTCCGCCCGCCAGGGAGCGGACCAGGTCGCCGCTGAGCGCGATGTCGATCTCGGACTCGGGGTCGGCGGACTGGAGGTAGTGGTCGTTGGAGACGATGTCCAGCTCGGGGGCCCAGCGCCAGTAGTCGAGGGCGTCGAAGTTGTACATCACCATGAAGTTGGTGGTGGCGGGGGTCGCCGGGGCCGCCTCCCGAAGCACGTCCCGCTCGGCCTCGTACAGCGAGAGCAGCGCGTCGCTGCAGAAGCGGCGCCAGTCCAGCTGGTGGGTCGGGTTCGGGACCGCGCCCGTCGCGCGCGGGGGCAGGATCTGGTCCCAGTCGTAGTACCACTGGCTCCAGAAGGTGGTGCCCCAGGCGTTGTTGAGGGCGTCCAGGCTCGCGTACCTGTCCTGCAGCCAGTCGCGGAAGGCCGCGGCGCTGGTGTCGCAGTAGCACTCGGCGTTGTGGCAGCCGTACTCGTTGTGGACGTGCCACATCACGACGGCGGGGTGGTCGGCGTAGCGGCGGGCGAGTTCGCCGACGATCCGCAGGGCCGCCTCGCGGTAGGCGGGGCTGGACGGGCAGAACGTCTGGCGGCTGCCGTACGACAGTCTGCGGCCGTCCTTGTCGACCGGGAGGGCGTCCGGGTGGGCGACGAAGAACCAGGCCGGTGGGGCCGCCGTGGGGGTCGCGAGGTCGGCGGCGATGCCGTTCGCGTGCAACAGGTCGAGGATGCGGTCGAGGCGCGAGAAGTCGTAGGTGCCCTCGGCGGGTTCGAGCAGCGCCCAGGAGAAGATGTTGACGCTGACCATGGTGACCCCGGCCTCGGCCATGAGGCGCATGTCCTCGGCCCAGACCTCCTCGGGCCACTGCTCGGGGTTGTAGTCGCCGCCGTAGGCGATGCCCGGCACGTTCAGGACGCGGCTCACTTGGCGGCTCCCGACAGCAGGCGGCGCGTGGTGGCCACGCCCCAGGCGTCGAGGGACAGCAGGCGGTCGCTGGAGGCCATGAGGCCGCCGGTCGCCTCCACGTGCGCCGCCCAGCGCTCGCGGGTCTCCACGGCGGGGCGGGCCATCAGGCAGTCGGGGTCGTTGATCCAGAAGCGGCCGTGCTGCCACTGGCGGCCGGCGCCGGTGAACTCGGCCGGGTCCTGGCCGGGCTGGCTGTAGTCGTCGGCCTCGGGGCGGCGGTGCGGGGCCGTGTCGGGGCTCACCCGCATCGCGTCGAACAGGCCGATGGAGGGCAGGATGGGCGCGCCGCAGCCGAGCAGGTACGCGTCCGGGCCGATCGCCTCGCGGATGAGCCCGATGCCGGAGCGGTACGCGGTCAGCGCGTCGACGGAGGCGTGCCGTACGCCCTCCAGCGCGCCCGCGTACAGGAAGTCGACCTTGAAGTAGTCGTAGCCCTCGGCGCGCAGGGTGCGGAAGACGTCGGTGAGGTAGGCCGCCGCCTCGGGGTGGGTGGTGTCCAGGACCCTCAGGTCGTGGCCCCAGTTGCGGCCGGCGTGAGTGAAGCCGCCGTCGGTGTCGCGGACCAGCCAGTCGGGGTGCTCGGTGGCGAGGGCGCTCGCCGGGTCGACCAGGAAGGGGGCGGTCCAGATGCCGGCCCGCCGGCCCCGGGCCCGGATGGCGTCGGCGATGCCCTCGCGGGAGCGGAAGCGGCCGGAGAGGGTGAGCCAGTCGCCGAGGGCGCTCTGGTAGCCGTCGTCGATCTGGACCACGTCGACGGGCAGGTCGAGGGTGTCCATCGCACGGAGGTTCTCGTGGATGTCGTCCTCGGTGACGTCGGTGAAGTACTCGTACCAGGAGCACCAGACCGTGGGGGCCGGGCGCGGGGTCGGGACGCCGAGGCTGTCGGCCCAACTGGCCAGCGCCTCCTGGATGTCCGTGCCGCGCCACTCCTTCACCGGGCCGTCCGCGGCGACCTCCGCGAGCCCGTCCGTCACCGTCAGGCGGAGGGACGGGACCTCGCGGGTGGGGTCGACGGCCGCCCACAGGCGGGTGGGCGAGCCGTCGCCGGGGTCGAGCGCGAGCAGGCCCTCGCCCTGGAAGACACCCTCGGGGACGGTGACGCCGGGGCGGTAGCAGACCGTCGCCCAGTTGTCGTTGGTCGGGCGGTACGGCTTCTCGCCGAGGGCGTACGCGCCGCTGGGACTCCACGACTGCCAGCCCTCCTCGTGGACGCGGGCCTTGGCCGGGTCCACGGGGACGGAGGCGACGGGGGTGAAGGGGTGGTGCACGGGGGTCTCTTCCATGGTGAGGGCTCGGCGTTGAGGGGTTCAGCCCTTGTTGGCGCCGAGGGTGAGGCCGCTGACGAACTGGCGCTGGAGCACGAAGTAGACGATCAGGGTGGGGATCGCGGTGAGCAGCGC
>NZ_JBIWPO010000040.1:0-75737 GCF_044768275.1 Streptomyces sp. NPDC101152
ATCAAGAGGATCCGTACAGGCCGCTACGCGGCAGCCGCACCGCCAACGGCCACTGCCTTGCGCCCCGGTCATCAGCGCTAACTACCCGGCCTTGGGGGAACTTCAGGGTCCGTACTGCTGAATCTGCCCTTGTACGCCTACGTCGAGGACTACCGGATGCGGACGGCAGGCGGACAGGTCGCCAGCACGCTCGGTTTCTGGACGAACGACCAGGTTCGGTACTACGTCGAGTTGGCGAGAGACGGATGGTTCGCCTACGTCACCGACAAGAGAACCTGCTCCCTGCTGGATCTGAACTACCTGGCCTACACGCTGACTGCCTGTGGCCTGCCTGGCGCGGCAGAGGTGTTCACGGCGATCGGCTCCTTCGCCACCCCCGCGCCCTGGCAGCACGTCAGCGAAAGCCGGTGGTGGCAGGACGACTTCCTCCAAGCGCGCAACTACGCGATGAAGCATGCGCGGTACCGCAGATGAGAAGTCGGGCGCCCCCACGGCGAAGCGGTCTACCAGCACCACCCCGTTCCTCACCCCTTCGATCCAGAGGATTCTTTCGGTGTCTCCGAAACGTGCCGCCCACCGGCTGGTCGATGACGACGCTGTCCTGGCCGGGCTCGGCTATCAGACCGTGCTGGCGCGCCGCATGGGCCCGTTCGGCAACTTCGCGATCTCCTTTTCCGTCATCAGCATCCTGTCCGGATGCATGACTCTCTACGGCTTCGGCCTTACCACCGGCGGACCTGCCGTGATCATGTGGGGCTGGGTCGGTGTCGGCCTGATGGTCCTGCTGCTCGGCATGTCGTTAGCTGAGGTCACCTCCGCCTACCCCACTTCCGGGGGCCTGTACTACATGGCGCACCGGCTCGGCGGGCCTCGCTGGGCCTGGGTGACCGGCTGGCTGAACCTGCTCGGGCTGCTCGGCGCCATCGCGGGCATCGACTACGGCGCCGCCACGTTCGTCGGCGCGTTCGCCAACCTCCAGTGGCGTTTCACGCCGACACCGGAGAAGACCATGATGATCTTCGCCGGCATCCTGCTGCTGCACGCCCTGCTGAACGTGGCCGGCGTCCGCCTGGTCAGCCTCATGAACTCGGTCTCGGTGTGGTGGCACCTCATCGGCGTCGCAGTCATCGTCGGCGTGCTGACCCTCGCTCCGGCCGCTCACCAGAGCGCCGACTTCGTGTTCACCACGTTCAACAACGACACCGGCTTCAGTAACGGCCTGTACGTGACCGCGCTCGGGCTTCTGCTGGCGCAGTACACCTTCTGCGGTTACGACGCCTCCTCCCACCTGTCCGAGGAGACCACACAGGCCCCGATATCGGCGCCCCGGGGCATCGTCCGCTCGATCTGGGTCTCGTGGATCGCCGGGTTCATCCTGCTGGCCGGGCTCACGTCCTCGATCCAGGACTACGCGGGCACACAGAGCACTTCCACCGGCGTGCCGCCTGCGCAGATCTTCCTCGACGTCGTCGGTCTTTCCGGCGCCAAGGCCCTGCTGCTGATCGTGATCGTGGCCCAACTGTTCTGCGGCAACGCCGAGACGGCTGCTGCCTCGCGCATGGTGTTCGCGTTCTCCCGCGACGGAGCGGTTCCGTTCGCCGCCACCTGGCGCCGCGTCAGCACCCGCACCAAGACGCCGGTTGCCGCCGTGTGGCTGTCGGTGGGAGTCGCGCTGGTCCTGGCCGCACCGTCGCTGTACTCGCCGAGCGCGTACGCAGCGGTCACAGCCATCAACGTCATCGGCATCACCCCCGCCTACGCCATCCCCGTCTACCTGAGGCTGCGTGCGGGGGACCACTTCCAGCCCGGACCGTGGAACCTCGGCCGGTGGAGCAAGCCCATCGGCTGGACGGCCGTGACATGGGTCGGCTTCGTCACCGTCCTGTTCTGTCTGCCGCAGGTCTCCCCGATCACCACCTCGTCGTTCAACTACGCGGGCGTCGCCCTGATCGCTGTGCTGACGCTGGCCTGGATCCTGTGGATCACCCAGGGGCGCCGCAACTACCGAATCCCTGCCCTGGGTAACACCGCCACGCACGCCTCCCTGGCAGAGGACGTGGTCTGATGAGCAGCCGGCACATTGACCTGGACAGCGAGCTGTCCCCGCTCGCCGGTCTCATCTCCGCTGACGACTTCCGGACCGCAGTGGAGCGCGAGGACATCACCACCGTCATGGTGTGCGTCCCCGACATGATGGGGCGCCTCCAGGGCAAGCGACTCAACGCCTTCACCTTCCTTGACCGGATCGCCAAAGGCACGACGGTGTCGGAAGCCTGCGCCTACATCCTGGCCACCAACGTGGGCATGGACCCCCTGGGCGGCTTCGACCTCACCGGCTGGGACAAAGGCTTTCAGGATCTTGGAATGGTCGCCGACCTGAGCACGCTGCGTGTCCTGCCCTACATGCCCGGCCTCGCACTGGTGCACTGCGATGCCGTCCAACCCGACGGAACGCCCCTGGAGATGGCTCCGCGCCGCATGCTCCGCACGCAGCTCAATCGACTGGAAGAGCTCGGCTTCGAGGCGCGTGTGGGTCTGGAGAGCGAGTTCGTTCTCTGCAGCGTCCTCCAGCCCGTAGTGCCGCACAACCTCGACTACGCCCTCGACCACCCGCCGGCGCTCAGCGACTTCCTCCGGTACCTGGAAGACGCTCTGCCCGAGGCCGGTGTGCCGATCGAGGCGACGAAGACAGAGGGTGCGCCCGGCCAGGTGGAGATCACGTTCCCCTACGGCCCGGCGCTGGAAGCCTGCGACGCCTATACCGTCTACAAGCAGACCGTGCAGCACCTGGCCAGACGTCAGGCTCTGACGGCGACGTTCATGAGCGCACCGTTCACGGGGGTGGGCAGTGGGCTGCACCTGCACCTTTCCCTCTGGAAGGACGGTGCACCAGCCTTTACAGCAGCCTCCGGCGAGGAGCTGCCGGAGACGATGCGGCACAGCATCGCCGGACTGCTCTCCGGCATGCCGCACCTCGCCCCGCTGTACGCGCCCTACCCCAACTCGTACAAGCGGTACGCGACGGCGCACTCCTTCGCCCCCCAGTACATGAACTGGGGGCACGACAACCGCGGGTGCGCCGTGCGGGTCACCGGACACGGCGAGGGCACGCACCTGGAGATCCGCCTGCCCGGCGCCGATGCCAACCCCTACCTCGCGCTGGCCGCCTCGCTCGCCGCGATCGTGCACGGCCTGACCGAAAAGCTGACACCGCCCGGTCCCTGCCGGGACGACGCCTACGCAGACCGGCAGGCGACCCGTGTTCGACGTGACCTGGCCGAGGCAGTGGCGTACTTCGACGGCAGCAACTTCGCAACGAGCGTGCTCGGAGCCGAGGTAGTGCGTCACTACGCCATCGCGGCCGCGGCCGAGATCGCCGAGCACCGCAGACAGGTCACCGACATCGAGCGGGAACGGGGGTTCGACCGTGCCTGAGTGACCGGCGCGTAACCGACCCCAGCGACGGCGTCCTGGCTAGCGTCCTCGCTGGTCACCCTGCCCAGCTGCGCTATCGCAAGCATCACCCCCAACAGAAACAGGTAATTGGATGACTGCCACCGACGACTCGACTGTTCGCGATCCCGACGCCTGGCGGGCGGACATGGTCCGCGCGCTTCGTGACCAGGACGCGATCACCTCCGAGCCTGTCGCTGCTGCCTTCGCCGCAGTGCCCCGGCATCGGTTCGCGCCGGACGCGCCCCTGGACGTCGCCTACGACCTCCACCGCACCGTGCCCGTCAAGAAGGATGAGCACGGCCTGGACATCAGCGTCATGTCCGCCGCCCACCTCCAGGCCGTGATGCTGGAGCAAGCTGCCATCGAGCCCGGCATGAAGGTTCTGGAGATCGGCTCCGGCGGCTACAACGCCGCGCTTATCCAGGAACTCGTGGGCAGCGAGGGGGCGGTCACCACGGTCGACATCGACCGTGACATCGTCGACCGCGCCCGTCTGTGCCTGGACGATGCCGGGTACGACCGGGTGAAGACCGTGCTCGCCGACGGCGAGACCGGTGTCCCTGAGGGTGCGCCGTACGACCGGATCATCGTCACCGTGGCCGCGTGGGACATTCCTCCGTCGTGGATCAGTGAGCTTGGCGAGAAGGGCAGGCTCGTCGTCCCGCTGACTGTGCGTGGCACTACCCGTTCGATCGCGTTCGACCGTGACGGGGAGGGGCTGGTCAGCCGCTCCTACCGTCTGGCCCGCTTCGTGCCCATGCAGGGCGAGGGAGCTGCCAAGGAACGCAAGGCATTGCTGCGGGACGGCGTCGCCGTGCAGACAGACGACGAGCGGGTGCCCTTGAACACGAAGGCACTGAATGACGCCCTGGACACTCCCCGGCGGGAGTTCTGGTCGGGGGCGGCCTACGACCTGCCGGACGAGCTGGAGCTCTACCTCACGCTCCAACTGTCGAGCGCGGCCCGACTGCACGCGTCCAAGGACGTCGTCGACAGCGGGCTCGTGGAAGCATCGGCCCTGCTTGGTGTGCCGGCGTTGGTCAGCGAGGACAGCATCGCGTACCGCACCCGCCGCGAGAACGAGGACACCGACGGCTTCGAGAGCGGCGTGGTTGCGCACGGCCCGCAGGCCGAGGCACTCGCGGACGAGTACCTGAAACTGCTGCGGCGCTGGGCCCAGGACCACCGCCGCCGTGGAGCAGCAACGATCAGGTTCCTGCCTGGTCCCGCCCCGTCGACTCTGCCCCAGAGCACCGTTCTGAAGCGGCACGGCGTCGTCACGGTGTCCTGGCACTAAGACTCCGGGGCCCGCTCCCGGGCCCCGGCTCTTTGCACCATCACTCACTGCCAAGGAGGCATGTATGACCGTTCAGATGGAGCGTCCTGTTGCTCAGCCGGTCGCCGAACAGGGAACGGCCGGACAGAACGACTTCGACCTGGACATCACCATCGTCGAGGGCGGTCCCGCCGCGGACCAGCTCATCCGTCTGACGAACGACGGCTGCGGCTCGACGTGTGCGTCCGCGTGCACGAGCTGCCCGTAACAGCACAGACCGCGTGATCGCGGTGCCCGGCCGCACTTGCCCCATGGGCGCGGCCGGGCACCGCGCAGCCAAAGGAGGGGTGTGTGTATCGCTACGTTGATGCAGCCGTTATACGGGCCGCCGCGTTGGACTCCGACGAGCAAGTGGTCTGGCCCGAGCTGATCGGCCCGTCCGCGAACACGGCGTCGTGGCGGGCGTGGCTACAACAGACCTGGCAAACAACCGACTTCGCGACCGCCGTCAAAGCCGCAAGCCCGGAGCTCGCGAGTCGAGTGGACCAGGTCTGCGCTGGTCAGCCGCTGCCGGGCCCCGTCGTACACCGCACCGTGCTCTCTGTACTGCGTTACCTACTGCGGGCCCGCACACGCGCCACCCCGTTCGGATTGTTCGCTGGAGTTGCGGCCGCGCGCATAGGAGCCGCCCCGGCGCTGCGAGTGGGCACCGGACACCAGACGTCCGCCAGACCCGACGCGGCATGGACCACGGCCCTCATCGACCGGTTCGAGGAGGACAGCGGACTGCGGCCGTATCTGAAGCTGGTCACGTCCAGCCTCGTCGTCGAGCGAGACGGTCACGTGGTGATCGAGCACCGCCCACGCCGCACGCGAGACGGCGCTTCCGAACACGTCCAGGTACGCGTGACCGGACCGGTCCGCACAGCCCTGGACGACGCGCGGACTCCAATCCTGTGGAGCGATCTCGCCGCAAAGCTCTCGGCCAGTTTCCCGACCGCGCCGTTCGCCGCGATCGAGAACCTACTCGCGGGCCTGGTCAGGCAACGATTCCTGATCAGCAGCCTCCGCCCGGCGATGATGGCCACTGACCCGCTTGTCACCCTCCGTCCTCACACGCGATATCTCGCGCCCACTGAAACTGCAGTGTTGTACGAGGCTCCCAAGACCGCGCTCGACCTACGGGTGGACTGGGACTTGGTCGTGCCGGAGACGGTGGCCCAGGAGGCGGCAGCGGCAGCCAAGGCACTCACCCGTCTCGCACCCCGTGCGGCGCTGGCCGGATGGTCCGAGTGGCACAGCCGGTTCCTTGAGCGGTACGGGCCAAGGGCGGTTGTCCCCATCCTGGACGCCATCGACGCCTTGGGGTACCCATCCGGCTACCTCGGCTCTACCACCGCGCCGACACCGTCCCCCCTGCCCGATCGTGACGGCCGGCTCATCAAGCTCGCCCACGCCGCAGGGATGCAGCACCGCCTTGAAGTAGAGCTCGACGATGCCGCCCTTGAGGAGCTGGCCACCACGGATCCCGGCCACGCCGTCCAGCCGAGCACCGAGGTGACCGTCCGCATCGAAGCCGCGAGCGTTCTGGCACTGCAGAAGGGCAAGTTCACCCTGCACGTTGTCGGGGTGGCACGCTCGGCCGGAACGACCACCGGCCGCTTCTTGGCCTTGCTGGACGACGAGGACCGCCGCCGCATGAGCGAGGTGTACGCCGCGCTGCCCGGAGTGCACCAGGGTGCGCTCCTCGCGCAGATCAGCTCTACCCCGCTGTCCGCACCCGCTGAGAATGTCGCGCGTGCCCCGCAGGTGACCGGGCTGGTGATCTCGCTCGGCGACTACCACGGCTCGGATACCAGCGTCATTCCCCTCGCGGACCTTGCGGTGACCGCCGATGCCGAGCGGCTGCACCTGATCTCGCTCTCCCGCCAGCGCCCGGTGCACACGCTGCTGCTGAACGCCGTAGACCTTGGCCATCACACCCATCCACTGGCCCGGTTTTTGGCCGAGGCACCCGTCGCCCTGGCCGTCCCGTGCACCGGATTCATGTGGGGGACCGCCGCCTCCAACCTGCCGTTCCTGCCCGCACTGCGCTACGGACGCACGATCCTGTCCCCGGCCCGCTGGCTTCTTGTCCGCGATCATCTCCCCGCCGCCCCGGCACCGTGGCCACAGTGGGACGAGGCCCTGTCCCGATGGCGCCGCGACGTGCGACTGCCCGAGCGGGTGTACCTGAGCGAGGCCGACCAGTGCATCGCCCTGGACCTGACGGAGCCCTCACACCGTGCCTTACTGCGCACCCACCTGGACCGCGACGGCACGGTGACGCTGCGCCCCGCACCGGGACCTCAGGAAATGGGCTGGACCGGCGGCCACGCCCACGAAGTCGTCATCCCCCTGACCGCAGAACA
The DNA here is from genome assembly GCF_044768275.1 of Streptomyces sp. NPDC101152. NCBI lineage: Bacteria > Bacillati > Actinomycetota > Actinomycetes > Kitasatosporales > Streptomycetaceae > Streptomyces > Streptomyces sp. NPDC101152. The sequence continues at coordinate 7,144 of NZ_JBIWPO010000040.1, forward strand.
GAACGTCGCCCCCGTCAAGGCAGCAGGCCATGTCGTCGGCCGAGAGCACGGCCACATGCCCGGTTGCGGCGACCGCATATACCTCCAGCTCCACGGACACCGCGATCGGCAGAACCTGCTCCTGACCCAGCACCTGCCGAACCTGCTGGAAGAACTGGACGCCCCTCGATGGTGGTTCGTCCGCTACCCAGACCCCGAGCATCATCTCCGCGTCCGCCTGACGTGCGCTCCCGGCACCCTCGGCTCTGCCATCGAGCGCATCGGGGAGTGGGCCCAGCAGCTACGGCACAGCGGTCTGATCACGCACGTCGGAGTGGAGACCTACCACCCGGAGACTGCACGGTTCGGGGGCCCCACAGCGATCGGTGCGGCCGAGCAGTTTTTCGTCGCCGACTCCGCCGCTGTCCTAGCCCAACTTGCCGCCCAGGCCGGGAAGAACGCACCGGATGCCCGCGCGATGACCGCCGCGAGCATGGTGGACATCGTCGCCGGCCTGCTCGACGACGACGCTGCCGCGATGCACTGGCTCATCAAGTGCACCCGCACCGACCAGGCGGCTCCGCCCCGCGCCGTCTACCGGCAAGCCGTCGACCTGGTGAACGCCAACCCTGTGGGCCTCGACGGGTGCGTCACCACAGCCTGGTCTGCGCGCCGGGTGGCTCTGGCTGCCTACCGCCGCGCACTCGAGGGCACGGCCACGCACCCCCACGATGTGCTGCCGGATCTGCTGCACCTCCACCACGTCCGACTGTGCGGGCCGGGACTGTCCGAGGAACGCACACACCTGCACCTGGCCAGAGCTGCCGCCTTGAGTTGGGCGGCACGAGCAAGGACGACATTGTGACTACGGCAGCCCCCGCCCTCGCCGCGCTGTCAGTCGCCGACCAGCTGGCCCGCGCACTGGCCGACCCGAACACCGTGTGGCCCGGCGGCCCGCCCGACGGCAGTCGCGCCTGGCCGCAGTCCCTCGCCGGAGGAGCCTCGGGAATAGCCCTGCTGCACATCGAGCGCGCCCGGACCGACCGGGGCGACTGGGACACCGCGCACGCTTGGCTGGCCACTGCCGTTCACGGCGAAGTCTCCGCCGCAGCCAACGCGAACCTGTACTTCGGCGCTCCCGCCCTCGCGTACATCACACACCGCGCGGCTAGCGCATCGGGTTGGTACCTGCGCGTCCTGGAACGTCTGGACACGGCGACCTTCACAGTCACCCGGAACCGCCTGGCCGGGGCCCACCAGCGCATCGGTCGCGCCGAGCGGCCTCCCATGGAGGAATTCGACCTGATCCAGGGCCTGGCCGGGCTGGGTGCCTACCACCTGAGCCGTCATCCCCACCACGAGATCACCCGGGACGTCTTGACCTACCTGGTGCGCCTGACCGAGCCGCTGCCCAATTCGGCCGGACTGCCGCCGTGGTGGATGAACGTCGCACCCACTGGCTCACCCCACACCGACTACCCCGGCGGGCATGGAAACTTCGGGCTCGCCCACGGCATCGGCTCCGCCCTGTCCGTACTGTCCCTGGCACTGCTGCGCGACCTGGCCGTGCCCGGCACGGTCGATGCGATTGAGAGGATCTGCGCCTGGACCGACCAATGGTGTCAGGGCGACGAGACCGCTCCTTGGTGGCCCGGCTATATCTCGATGCCGCAGGCGGCCGACAACTACGTCCATTCCGCCCTTCGCCCCCGCCCATCCTGGTGTTACGGAGTCGGCGGCACCGCCCGCGCCCAACAGTTGGCCGGACTCGCCCTCCGAGACCCAGCCCGCGTGCAGGCCGCCGAGAGCGCGGTCCTCGCCACCCTGCGCGACCCGCTTCAGCTGGACCACCTCCCCGAGATCGGGCTGTGTCATGGCATGGCCGGACTGCTGCACGCCGCGTGGCGGATGGCCAGGGAGACGCGCAACACCGAGATCGCTACGGAGCTGCCGCACCTCGCAGACCGTCTGATCACCGCGCTCGACCAGGATGACCACGACCCGGAACTCCTCGACGGAGCCGCCGGAGCGGCCCTCGCCCTGCACACCCTCGGCGTAGACAGCGCGCCCGCACCACACTGGGACACCTTCCTCGCCCTGGCGTGAACACCCCGGAGACCCGCCTCATGAACTCGCACACCTGGTGTCAGGCCAACGTCATGTTCCCGGACTGGGAAGGCGCCGAGACCATCGCTTTGGCCCGACTCGGTCCCTTCTTACGTACCGCAGATGACGATGGCGCCCTCACCTCGTGGTTCATCATCCGAAAGCACCCCTGTTGGCGCGTGCGCTACCAGCCCGCTGCCGGCGGGCACGACCGCATCGCCCAGGGCCTCGACCTTCTGATCGCCGAGGGTTCCGTCACAGCGTGGACGGAGATCATCTACGAACCCGAGATCTACGCCTTCGGCGGTGCCGAAGCCATGGCATCCGCCCACCGCCTCTTCCACCGCGACAGCCGGAACCTCTTCGACTTCCTCCCGAGCGACGCGGGCAGACACCGCCGCGAGACATCCCTCATGCTGTGCAGCCTCATGATGCGCTCCGCCGGACTGGACTGGTACGAGCAAGGCGATGTCTGGGCGCGCGTCGTCGCGCACCGCGCGCTGACCGCCGATACCGAGCAGGGCAACAGCGACCGACTGTTCTCCGCCGTGCACCGACTGATCTCTGTGAACGGGGAGGACATGATGCGGACGGGTGGCCCTCTGACACATGTTGCCGAATGGGCCAGCGCGTACGCCGACGCGGGAAGGGAATTGGCGGACCTCACAGACTCCGGACGGCTCCACCGTGGCCTGCGTGACGTCCTGGCCCATCACGTGCTCTTCGCCTGGAACCGGATCGGCCTGCCCTACGCCGCGCAGGCCACCCTTGCAGCCGCCGCGAAGACCGTCACTTTCGGCCCGGACCCGACCATCGAGAGGAGCAGCGCAAACCATGTGGAAACTCCCTGACGCCGCAGCCCAACGCTTCCCGCTCATCGCTCGCCCCCGCCCCGCTTGCCTCCCTTTAGCTCAGCGCGTGCAGGCGCTGGCCGAACTCGCCGATATCGCGGCGAAGACTGGCGACCCGAGCATGGCCTCCACCGTCTACAACCAGGCCGCGTTGATCGCCTCTGACGTAGGAGCCTCGGGCCTTGCCCGAACGATGTGCCAGCAGCACGCCGCTGTCTATCTGCACGCCACCCCCTTGCCCGGTCCAATCGCGATTCGAGCCCTCGAACCTCTCGTCAATCTCGCGCGCCTCCAGATCCGCGCCGGGCAGCACGACGACGGCCGCCAACGCCTCCTGACACTCTTCGACGCTGTCAACACCGAGTCCCCGGCTCAGGTCGAGGAAATCGCCATACCCGCCGACCTCACCGCGAACGCCGAGGACCGCCAAGAGGTCCGCACCTGGCTGTGGCGGGTCCTCCTCGCCGATGGCACACGCGCCCTGACCGCGGCCGGCCGGTGGACTGAAGCACTCGCCCATGTCGAGGCACACCGCGGCGTTGGGCAGCGCATGTTCGACGGCCGCCAAGTCGCCGTCCTTGCCGCCCTCGCCACGGGCAACAGTGTCAACGCCAACGACCAGTTGGCCGCCACGGAGTCCGGGGAGCCCTGGGAGAACGCCGTCAGGGACTGCCTGACCATACTGTGCCGCCAGGCAGCGGGCCTACCATGGCGGGACCGCCTGCAGAACCTGGTGGCCACCTACCTCGAACGACCAGACGAGGACGGCATGACCGTCTTCAACACGCGGTTCGGACTCGCGGTGCTGGACGTGCTCGCTTCGCCCGAGGATCAGGTTGCGCGTGTGGTGGTCGCGGAGCTGTACCGCCGGACGATCAAGGCGTCCGATGGATACGCCGCCCGAGAGATCCTTGCGCACCCCTTGTTCACCGCAGTCGCCGCCGATCGGGAGGCGCAGGACTGCCGTGCTCTCCTCCACGCCTGTGCACTCGGAGCCGGGTCGCTCCCCATCGAGTTGCACGACCAGCTCGCCAAGGCGTTGCGTACGTGCGACCACACGATCCGGAAGGACGTTGCCCGTCTGGAGCGGGCTTGCACAACGAAGCAGTAATGATCTTGGTCCTGGGCGGTGCCCGGACGTCGCCACGAGCCGGTCACCCCTTGGAAACCTCATTTGCCACAGGCGTTTCAGACGTCGGCGATTCGGCCAATTCTCACCGCCCACGGGCGGCCTCATCACGGCGGCCACGCGTTCGACCCCTTGCGTTTCAAGGGCCCCAGCGCGTCCGGAATCGAGCGCGTTCGAATCCCGTGGTGCGTCGTTATGCCGTGCACCGCCGCGCCATCCGGGTGCGGTTTCGCCGCCCAAGGAGGGATACAGGTGACTGTGACTGACGCCTCGACTGCAAACGAGGAGACGCCTCCCCCTCCACCCCCGGCCACCATCACCTTCGAGGGCAAGTACGGGAAGAACCCGCTGGCAGATGCTAGTTTCGGGGCAATGTGCCGACGTCTTCCCTTCGTGCTCGGGCACACTGCGCGGATGGCGTGGGCTGTCGACAGGACCGGCGTCGTGCTGCTTCTCGTCTGCCAGTTGCTCACCGGCATCGCGGCCGCCGTCGTGCTCGCGTTCACCGCCCGGGCGATGACCCACCTTCTCGCCACCGGCACCGTGTCCGAACGTCTGCACGCCGCACTTCCCGCCCTGATCGCGGTGACGACGGCTGCGGGTATCGGACGCATCAGCAGCGCACTGTCCTCGTACGCCGAAGGACGGATCACACCTCTGCTGACGACCGAAGCGGACGTTGCCCTCGTCGCCGCGGTGTGCCGCGTGGAGTCAGCCGCGTACGGCGAGGACGGATTCGCCGACCGGCAGGAGGCCGCCGAAGTCGGGGTCACCCGGACCCGGATGATGGTGCAGGACGCCCAGCGGTTCATGTCCGCCCTGATTCGCATGATCGCCGCGAGCGGAGTCATCACCGCGCTGCACCCGCTGATGTTGCCTCTGCTCCTGCTCGCGGTGCTCCCAGCCGGCGCAGGGGCAGTGCTGTCCGCACGCGTCGACTACGAGACCCATTACCTCAACGTTGGCGACCGCAACGTGCGCTCCATGATGCGCTGGTGGGCCACCTACTCCCGCTACGGCGACGAGGTCCGCGCCAACGGTATGACGAGCTACCTCATCTACTGGTACCGCGCCCTGTCCGCCCGGATCGACCAGCGCACGTTGACCGCTGCCCCGCGGATGCTGCGCATCGTCCTGGCCACCAGCGCCCTGGGTGGGATCTTCCTGCTGGCGACCTGGGCCACCCTCGCCTGGCTGGCAACCACTGGCCGAGTTGCCCTGCCCATCGCGGCCACCGCCGTGGTCGCCGTTCAGACCACGCTGGCCGCCCTCTCCCAGTTCGTCATCTACGGCGCCGCGATGTTCCACACCTCGCTCTATCTGGCCGACATGCGGTCCTTTCTCAACATGGCCAGTGAACGCGCCCCCAAGCGCGGCGCATTGACTATCCCCGACCGGGTGAATGAGATCCGCCTCGACGAGGTCGTGTACCAGTACCCCGACAAGGAGGAAGCCGCCGTCGCAGGGGTATCGCTGACACTGCGTCGCGGCGAGATCCTGGCCATCGTCGGCGAGAACGGCTCAGGTAAGTCGACCCTGGCCAAACTCATCACCGGCATCCTGCTTGCCGACAAGGGCCGCGTCCTGTGGGACAGCATCGACCTTGCCCAGGCCGACCCTGATGCAGTGTGGAAGCGCACCGCCCTCGTCCCGCAGGGCTTTGCTTGCTGGCCGCTGCGGACCCGCGAGAACATCACCCTCGGCCAGCCGAAGACATCCGACGACGGGCCGGTGTGGGACGTCGTCGACGCCGTCGGCATGCGTGAAGCGATCGAGAAGCTGCCCCACCAGCTCGACACCCTCCTCGCGAAGGAGCTGTTCGGCGGCGCCGAACTGTCCGGAGGGCAGTGGCAGCGACTCGTGTGTGGCCGCGCGCTCTACAGGCAAACGCCACTACTGATCTTGGATGAGCCGACCTCGCAGATGGACGCCCGCGGTGAGCACGCCATCTTCCTGGAGATCAAGCGGATCGCCGTCGAGCGCATGACGATCGTCGTCACCCATCAGCTCGAAAATACGCGGCTCGCCGACCGCATCCTTGTCATGGACAAAGGCCGAGTCATCGAACAGGGCACGTACGAGGACCTGGTAAATGCCGGCGGCTTGTTCGCAGAGCTCGCCGTCCTGGCCAAGGACCGTTGACGCCCCATGTCCAGCACCACGCCACAATCCGCAACACGACGACGGGACAGCCGCGTTGAACGCACAAACAGCGAACAGGGAGAGCTGGGTCCGCTACGGACAGATGCAGTTGGACCGCGGTTACGTGCCGCCTGTCCCCGAACAGATCAGATGGGGGTTCTGGGAGGGCGTCGGCCCAGGCGACGACGCGCTTGGGCCGCTGCGCGGGAAGCGGGTGCTGGCCGTCGGGTCAGGCCCTGGGCATCACGCTGTGCACCTTGCGCGCCAACACGGCGCCCTCGTGGACGCAATCGAGCTGTCGCCCACTCAGCACGAGCGGGCAATCCAAGCCTTCGGTGACGTACGCGGCGTCCGGTTCTTGCAGGGCGAGGCAGTTGAGCACCTGCAGACAGCTGAGCCATACGACGCGGCATACGCGATCGGAACCCTCGCGTGCAACGACCCTCACCGTCTCCTGCCGGCGCTGCGCAACGGACTCGATGGCGGTGCGCCGCTGGTCTTTTCCGCCTTGCACACCAACCTCCATGGGCATGGTCCTTCCTCGGTGGTCATGCCCCGTCAGGAAATGATCCGCATTCGCGATCAGGAGCCGATCCCACTGCAGATGTGGGTGCTGACTCCGCAGCTGTGGGAGGACGTGCTGGTCGACTACGGATTCCGCGTGGAGGTGATCGACCTGTTGCGCGCTCCCGAGGCCGATAACCCCGTCATCGTGCAGCTCATCCGCGCCCGCCGGATCTCTCGCGCGTAGTGGCCTGCGCAAGTGGACCAGAATGACCTAGGTCCGTTGGTGGTCCGCTGCCGCAGGGATCTGCAACAGATCACTTGCTGACGTTCCGCGCTGCCCGAGGCTCACTTACAGCATGAGGTCATCGGGCAGTTCGGTTCGATGGGGAGTGCGCCCGATGTCCTGTGCCACCGAACATTGATCGTGTGTCACCGAAGTCTGAGCGCGAAGGATCAGAGAGTCAGGCGTTCCACCACTCGTCGGTGCCGCAGCCGACTTCGTAGTGCCACCATCCTTCCTCCTGCCCTTGGTTCAGGAGTGCCTTGATCCCGGCGAAGTCTGCTCCGGCCGGCGCAGTGAAGGCAACCATGGGGAAGTCCTCACTGAACACTTCGCCGCCGAGACGGAAGACGGAAAGTCGCTGGTGCACAGCCTGGGGGCTACGCCCCAGAGGGCCGCTGGGAATGGGCACGACCCGGATCGTGCAGTTGCCGCCAGAGGCCACCCGCCCGACGGCCCAGTGCAGCCCGTCAGAGTCGGTCTGGAAGCGCACAACGTCACCCTCAGCCACCCCGTTCTGAAGAAACGGAGGATTCTGGACTCGGGCCGTATCGGCACCGAGCCTCGTCGCCCACAAACCCTCCGTGTCCTGCGGGAACCAACCCTCGCGAGGGACGAACCGAAACCACACCTTGATCTTCTCGGCAGTGCTGTCCATGGCGGCAATCATGCGCTGACCACCTCAGCATCTCGCATCGGGTCTGAGCTGGGCGATCAACCTTCGCTGTCACGAAACGGCCGATGCTCAACTTTCAGTGGCAACGATCAAACTTCGATGGCACAGGACACCCGAGGATGAATCAGGCCTGTCGGCTGTCGCGGCTACGCTCGAACGTATGAGTACTCCCGCCGAAGGGCTGACCCTGGGGGCCGTCAGCGCCCTGATCGAACGCAAGATCCTTACCGACATCGTACGTATCAGCAGAGCGGGCGAGCCGGTCTTCAACCCGGACACGGGCCAGTACGAGCCCGGCCCGCCCGTCATCATCTACGAAGGGCCCGGCGGGGTCTTCCCGAATGGAGATCCCGGGATAGTCCTGCACCTGGAAGGCCAGGCGTACGTCGACGACTCCACGTCGAAGTACAAGCTGATCACGCCTCTGGACGCCCCGGTGGCCTCGCGCGAGGACACGGTGAGCATCGTCAGTGCCGCCGACCCGGCAGCGATCGGCCGTACGTGGCGCGTCCTCGATGTCGGGCAGACCTCCACCCTGGCCGTGGTCCGCACGACGTTCCTGGACCAGAACACCCAGTCCAGCACTTTGGGCAGCACCTCGTGAGCGCGCCGATCGACACGGAGGCGGAACGGGAGAGGCTGGAGTCGACGCTGCTGGTGGACACGGTACGGATCACCCGCCCGACGGGAACACCCCAACTCGACCCCTCGACCGGCCTCCTGGGGCCCGTACCGGCGGAGGCGGTCTACGAGGGGCCGGGGGCTGTCCTGTCCGGCCATGGCCAGGTCACCGCGCAGCACGTTCTCGGGCGGGAATGGCTGGACGACACGGTCAGCTGGTATCGGCTCCTCACGCCGATTTCGGCGCCGGTTCCCGTGCGGTACGACCGCGTGGAGGTCGTGGCCGCAGCTGGTGAGCACGCGGCGACAGCGAATCGGGTGTGGCAGGTCCTCGATCCGTCGGAGGCGTCCACGGTCGAGATCGTTCGCGTGACCCGTCTCGACGAGATCACCCCTCCGTAGACGGCTGGCGAACTGGGCTGTCACCGGCTACCCGTAAGCTCATATAGGTGCCAACACATCAGAGTAAAGAACCCACCTCTCTCGAGGGTGAGCCACTGTCGGTGCGCGTCACCGGACAGGGGCATACCGCCGTCGTGGAGATCGGCGGTCACGACGTCTTCCGGGACCTCTCTGCCTATACGCTGGCCCACCGCGCGGGCGACGTACCGCAGATGGTCATCGAACTCTCCCCGAGATCCACAGCGTCCGGGGTGTTCGAGGGCCTGGCGCACGTCGTCATCGGCGACCCGCCGGATCCTGGCCCCGCAGCGGCTGCCTTCCTGTCCGCGATCAGCCCCGCCGAGCTCGAGAAAGCTGCGCTCGACCGCCACGACCTCATGGACGGCCGCCCGCACGAGCTGACCCGCGCCATGCTCGCCCTGCTGCGCGAATGGGCCCTCGGTCAGTGGGGCGAGCCGGAACCGGAAGACGGGCAGTGAGTCAGTGGCGTCCTCGCTGAATTCGCACCCCAACGCCCACCCTCTTGCGGGCGCCTATTCCAACGCCTTCCAGATCGCCGCGCAGCTCGACGCCAGGGCCGCGCGCACTCTGCCCGAGGTCACCGCCATCGTCCAGCACTACGCAATGCTGCTGGAGACCAGGATCAAGGCCAAGGCCAGCGGCAGGCCGGGCCCCAACGCGCCCACGGGCGACTACCGGCGCTCCTGGACACACGAGGTGTCCACGGACGGGTTCACCGTCACGGCGGTCGTCGGCACGAACAAGCCCCAGGCTCGACGGCTGGAGTACGGCTTCGTCGGTGCCGACAGCCTGGGACGCATCTACAACCAACCGCCCTATCCGCACGTTGGGCCCGCCGTCGAGGAGATCCGGCCGCTGTTCATCGCGGCGCTCGGCGACACCATTGACGACGACTCGTGAGAGACAGCCACGCCACGGGGCGACAGCCCACGCCCCCGAAGAAGAGGAGGAGTAGTGCCCGTCTCCGGCAGAGAAGTGTCCCTCGCGATCCAGAAGACGTTGGCCACAGCAACCGCCCGAAGCTGCGGATACGGGACCGCCCCCACGGCATCAAGTACGCCCACCGGCGCCACGATTCCCTACAGCGTCCTCTACCCGCTGGGTGTGACGACGAGCGGTCCGCCCTACGGTGACGGCGACGCTGACGCTCGCGTGCTCGTCCAGGTCACCTCAGTCGCCTCAACCGCCGAACAGGTCGAGTGGATGGCCGACAAGGTCCGTACCGCGCTCCTCGCACGCTTGAGCGGGGCCTACGTCAACGCCATCACCATCACCGGCTATGCCGTGATCGACCGCGAGCTGGACAAGGAGGAAGGGATGTCCGTCAGCGGTGGCGTATACAGTTATGTACAGCGGTACGTCCTCACTGTTACGACTCCCGGGTCCTGACGTTCCAGCTACCTCACCGCGGAGGCATCTCGCGGACGCCCGGCCACCCGGCACGGGCCGATTCCCCTTCATGGGGACCGGCCCGGCGTGTGCGCGCTCGGGACCACCGGTTCCCGGAGAGCGAGAATCAGTGTCACAGCAGCGGTTCACCCGTCGCGGCACCACGAAGTTCTTCTTCCTGAAGGACATCGTCTCGAAGGAACTGGTCCCGATCCGGCCGGAGCTCGGCGGCACCAACGGGACCGACCTGTCCCCGGCCATAAGCGACATCGAGGGCTTCGCTGTCGAGAACACCCCCATCGACACACCGGACTTGGCGACCGAGTTCACCGGCAACATTCCCGGCGAGGACAAGGCCGACAACTCCAGCCTCACCTTCTACGAGGACAAGGTCGACAGCGCCCTGGAGACACTCCTCGCCAAGGGCGTCGAGGGCTACGTGGTCATCCTCCGCAAGGGCGACATCCCGGGATCGAAGTCCATGGACATCTTCCCGGTCCGCGTCGGCTCCCGGTCCAGTACGTACACGACCGCCTCCGAGCCGGCGAAGTTCAAGGTCAGCTTCAACGTGACCGGCAAGCCCGTCCAGGACGTGGCCGTCCCGGCCGCCGCCTGATCGGCGGGGGTGTCGCATGACCACGACCTTCGTTGATCCTCCGGCCGGTGCCGTCGCCCGTGATCCGCACTGGTCGGCCAAGATGGCCCGCCTGCGGGGGCGTCGACTTCCCGAGCGCGCCGTGTCCTTCCTCGACGACCAGGACCTGAAGCAGCGCGTGACCGATGCGGCGCTGGGCATGGCCAAGGCCCGTACCAGCGCCGTTGGTCGGGCCTCCGAGATGGAGGTACCAGTCGACGAGCGCGAGACCTGGGCGCTCGCCAAGCCGGAGGTGCTGGCCGCCCAGGCCGCGCTGGACGAGGCCCGGCGAGCCTTGGCAGCCGGGACCCTCACGCTCACCTTCAGGGCATTGCCGCGCCCTGTCTGGGAGCAGCTGCTTCGGGAGCACGCCCCCACGGAGGAGCAGGCGGATCTCGGCCACGAATACAACGTCGAGACCTTCCCCGCCGCTCTCGTCTCGGCCTCCTCGGTGGACGGCATGAGTGAGGCGGAGGCGCAGGAACTCCTCGACAGTTGGAGCGACGCGGACGCCAAGGCCCTGTTCACGGCCGCGCTGCTGGTCAACCAGACCATGAGGGCCGACCTGGGAAAAGGCTGATCGCCGACGCCCAGTTCAGGGCCGAGATGGAGCTGTGCCACGCCTACGGACTCCCGCACTCGCAGTTCACGGGTGCGGGGGACGGCCGGTGGACGGCTTTGGACCGGGCGAAGGCGATGGCCTACCTCGGATACCAGCACAGCGTCTGCGAGACCTGCGGGACCCGGGCGGCGGAGTGGGACGAGAGCCAGGGCGGCGATCGCTTCGCCTACGTGGCCGAGCCCTACCGCTGTGTGGGCTGCGAGGTCATCGAGATGGAGCGCGGACACATTCCTGATGGACCAGATGCGCGGGGGCTCAAGATCGGGCTGAGGCCCAGAGAGGCATCCTGACGTGGCTGGTGCCTACACCCTGTATGTCAACCTGCTCGCCTCAACCGGCGGACTGTCAACCGGTCTACGACAGGGGGCTACCCAGCTTCGCGCGTTCGATGGCCAGCTGGACGGAACGACAGCTCGTCTGAACCAGGTGCGCGTGGCCGGTGACAATCTGGCCCGGGCTCAAGTGGCCGCGTCGGCGCAGATGGTTCGCTCCCAGGCGCAGGTGGCTCAGGCTGTGCAGCGGACCACCTTGCTCCAGGACCGCGCCGGCCGTGCACAGGCGGTGGCAGCGACAGCGGCTCGTCGTGCGGCAGCGGAACAGGCTGCGGTGGCGGCGACGGGAGAGCGCGCCGCACGGGCGCAGGCCCTGGCGCAGACAATGAACGCCCGCGCCCAGGCTACGGCTGGCGCCGGGGCCGTCGCCGCAGCACGTACCGCGGCCGCGGCTCAGACGGCCGCCGCCCGCGCTACCCAGGAGCACGCCGAAGCCCAACGGCGCGCGGCTGCGGCCCAGGCCACGGCGACGCGCGCCACCGGCCTCGCGGCATCGGCCGACGCCCGTGCCCTCTCCGCGGTCCGGATGCGGGACGAGGTACAGACCACCGCCGCGCGCAACGCGCAGCACCAGGCGCAGCAAGTCGCGCGGACCGAAGCCCAGTTGGCCGCCGCGCGGAGCGCCCAGGCGCGGACCGCGAAGAACGGCCTGCTCATTGGTGCCGCTCTCGGCGTCGGCGTGGCTCAGGCGATCTCGCTGGAGCGGGCGATGGCCAACGTGCTGACGATCTCCCAGCAGATCACGTCCGAGAACGTCGGAGCCTTCACCGATCAGATCGTCGAGCTGTCCACCGAGCTGCCGCAGACTGCCGACCAGCTCGCCGACGGCCTCTATCAGATCGTCTCGTCCGGATACGACGGCGCGGACGCCATGGAGATCCTCCAGGTCGCGGCTCGGGGTGCGGCAGCGGGTCTGACCACGACCGAGACCTCTGCCCGCGCCGTTCTCGGTGTACTGAACGCGTACGGCATGTCCGCGTCCGACGCCAGCGACGTCATGGACGTAATGTTCCAGACGGTCAACTACGGTGTCATTTCGTTCGAGGAACTGGCGCAGCAGCTCGGTGACGTCGTACCGATGGCGGCGGCGGCCGGCGTCGAGTTCGACGACATGAGCGCCGCTCTCGCCGCGATAACGCTGACCGGTATCCCCGCGGCCGAGGCTGTGACGGCCCTGAACATGCTCCTCACCCGCGTCATGAAGCCGACGCAGGACCTCAAGCAGGCCATCAAGGACCTGGGCTACGAGTCGGCCGCCTCCGCCGTCGAACAGGACGGCCTGTACGTGGTCGTGAACAAGTTGAACGGGGCGGCGGGCAACACCGCCGAGGGCATTGCGAACATGTGGAAGGACATCCGCGCCACACGTGCCGCCCTGGCCTTGGCCTCCGCCGGGGGACAGAACTACGCCAACACCTACGCGGGCATCGCCAACGAGGTGGCGCGCGCCGAAGCCACGCAGAAGGCGTACGCCCTCCAGACCGACACCGTCACCGGCCAGTGGCAGCTGGCTTCCAACCAGGCCCGTGCGCTCGCCATCGACGTCGGCCGGGCCCTGCTGCCGGCGCTCAAGGCCGTCGGGTCCGTCGTCCACACCGTCGTCGGCAGCATCGAGGACCTCCCTGGGCCGATGAAGTCCGTCCTCACGATGGTCACCGCGTCCGTTGTGGGACTGCTGTTGCTCCGGGCTGCCTACACGAAGGTCACCGTACAGATCGCGGCATTCCGTACCGCCCTGGCCGCTGCTCAGACTGGCGGGGCCGTGATGCCCGCCGTGCTGGCAGGTACCAGTCTCGCGGTCACGGGCCTTGCCGCTGTCCTCACCCTCGGTATCGCCGGGTACGCCGCCTACACCGCCTCCAAGCAGAAGGCGAAGGACGCGACCAATGAGCTGGTCCAAGCCTTGCAGCAGGAGCGAGAGGAAGCGACGACCGGTGCCAGCATCAACAAGCTGTACGACCAGCTCACCGCCGACGGCGCGCTGAAGGACCTCGAGAAGGTCGGCATCGGCACCACTGACGCGATCGACGCGATCACTTCTGGCGGGGCCAAGCTCGCCCTCCTCCAGAGCCGCCTGGAGCAGGACTCCTACGAGTACTCGCGTAAGGCGAAATCCGGTGATGCACCCGGCGACTACGAGAGCATCACCCAGTACTCCAAAGCGGAGAAGACCCTCGAAGAGCGCCACAAGATGTGGTCCGAGGCGGTGAAGAAGGAAGCCGAGATCGCCCAGCAGAAGGCGATCGTCGAGGCGAAGATCAAGCAGCAGGCGAAGACCAGCGGCGGCATCTTCGACCTGTTCTCCCTCGCGGACATCGACCGCACCGGTGCGCCCGAGATCACCGACGAGATGAAGGCACTCGCCGAGGCTGTTGGAGACGCCGTCGACCCGTCCCGAGCCTTCAGGGACGCACAGACCGCCGCGGCCGAGGCGATGCGCAAAGCCGGGAAGGACGCCGACACCGCCAAGGTCAAGCTGTCCGACTACATGAAGGAGCTGCACAAACAGCTCCAGGCGCAACGCGACTTCCAGGGCAACCTGTCCGAACTCGCGGTGTTCGGCTATGACGACCTGGCCGACCACTTCGCGGAACTCGGTGTGGACGCCGCACCGATGCTCAACGAGCTCGTCGGACAGCTGAAGAAGGGCAAGACGAAGGTCGCCGACGAACTGCGCGACATCGTGACGGAGGACGCGGAACGCTCCACGGAGGCCTACCGCCTCGGCCTGCAGAAGACTGCCGAGATCACCGAGAAGTACGGGAAGGAGATCGGCCGCGCCTGGGCCAAGGCATCGGAGCGCAACGACCCGGCCGCCTTCCAGAAGGTCACCGAGCAGATGGCCCTGATCGACCTGCGCAAGGCCGTGAAGAAGTCCGTCGGCGACGCACGCAGCGAGTTCGACCGCGGCATGGACCTCCTCGCAGAGGTTGCCAAGAAGAAGGGGAAGGACGCCGCCGGCGCCTTCCAGGACGCCCTTCTGTCAGGCGACACCGAACGAGCCATGGACACCCTCAAGAGCATCTGGGGAGCGGACGTACCTATCGGCGCGCCCGACCTTTCGAGGGTCGTGGCCGCGTTCTCCAAGGCGGGAAAGGATGCCAACGCCGAATGGTCCGGGGCCCTGGACCTCATCCGGCAAGTCGCGGCCACCAAGGGCACCGACGCCGCTGCGGCGTTGACGTCCGCGCTGCTCTCCGGCGACATGGCCGCGGTCAAGGCACAGCTCGACGCCATCGGGATATCGGTCCAGAACATCCCCGGCACCAAGTCGGTCACCGTCAACGTGTCCACGAACCAGCCGCCACCCGTCATCGTCCCGCTCGTACTCAAACGTCAGGCCACTTCCTGGGACCGCGACGCCAACGGCGTCCCCGACTCCATCCAGGCACCGAGCAAGCAAGCAAACGGCTCCGTGCTCGAGTTCTACGCCGGCGGAGGTGTCCGCGAGCGCGAGAACCACGTCGCACAGATCGCCAGGCAGGGAACGTGGCGAGTATGGGCCGAAGAAGCAGCAGGCCCTGAGGCGTACATACCGCTCGCCCACAACAAGCGCACCCGGTCACGGGCGATCACCGAGGAGGTTGTCCGGCGCCTCGGCGGCAAGAACGTCGACTGGTACGCCGACGGAGGACTGACCGGCTGGTCCTACAGCTCCTCGGGCTCGACAGAACTGGTCTCGATCTCGTCGGTCCGCGCGGACTCGATGCGGACGGTGAAGAAGGGCGGCAAGGAGACCGAGGTCTTCGACCTGACGCTGTTCCAGAAGAACCTCGACAAGGCGGTGAAGAGCGCCCAGCGATGGCGCAAGGACCTCGCCACCGTCGCCCGGCGCGCCGGCCAGGACGTCGCCGATGCCCTCAAGGACATGGGGAAGGACGGCGTGGAGCTCACCCACAAGATGGCCACCGGCAGCTCCAGGTACGTCACGGAGATGACCAAGGACCTGGAGAAGCTGGGCGTGGTCGCGCGAGCCACGCTGTCCGACTACACCACCCAGCTCAAGCAGGCCGTCAAGGACCAGGCCGCGTTCGAGAAGAACCTCTCCAAGCTCGCAGCCATGGGCTACGGCGACTTGGCGACGATGCTCGCCGAGCAGGGAGACAAGGACGCGGAGGACGTCGCCGCCGAAGCTGCCAAATCCCCGAGCAAGGCCAAGAACGCCAACACCCAGGCCAAGGCCGCCTCGAATGCCATCCCGGACGATGACCTTTCGGACCTCGTGGCGATCATCTCCGCGATCACCTCCAACAAGGCCGGTATCCACGATGTCGCCGAGAAGACAGAACTCGGCGAGGACCGAATCATCGAGATCGCCACGCTCGGCCGGACCCGTATCAAGGACGCGCTGGGGAAGAAGGCCACCCGCTTCCTGTCCGACCTGGACAAGGCCAACAAGCAACTCGCGTACGAGGACGGCGGCATCAGGACCGGTCTATACGCCACCAGCAACGGGATCATTCGCTTCGCCGAGCCGTCCACCGGGGGAGAGGCGTATCTGCCGCTCGGCGTGAACAAGCGGCGATCAGCGACGGCAGTCCTGGCGGACGTGGCGAACAGGTTCGGCTACCAGCTCACCCCCGCGGGTGACAGCGGCCTCGTACGACTCGTCGACGCCCGTCCCGCCCCGGTCCAAGTCGTCGTCGTCCGGGAAGAGCGGCCCGCCGCACTCGTCGGGTCCATGCCCGTGACCGTCAACGGTGGCGCCGACGCCAAAGCAGCCGATCGTGTCGGCACAGAGATCATGCGGCGTCTTCGGAACGCCCAGCGAGGAGGCCGTCTCTGATGGCGACGATCACCCAAGAGTGGCAAGTCGACTTCGCCGGTGTCCTCCTGGGCCCCGGAACGCGATACCCCGTCGGCGACATCACGGGCTTCGGAACGCCCAAAGCCCGCTCTCAGGACGTCGAGTTGCCGACCGAGGACGGCGCGTTCCCCGGTGTGGACTACTACGGCACGCAGACGGTGACCATCGAGGCAGGCATCCGCACACCGGGAGATCCGGCCGCCGCTGCCGATGCCCTGGCTGAGCTGAAGCGTGCCGCGTCGGACCCAACGACGCGGAAGACCGCAGGGGCCTTGCAGACCCTCCGTGTGTTCTGGCCGGGCCGTGACAGGCCCAAGCGCGTGCTGGGAAGGATTCGCGACGTTGAGCCGGTGTCCATGGCGCAGGCCGTGTTCGGCTGGATTCCGTTGAACCTGGTATTCGAAGTCACCGACCCGGTATGGCAGGGAGAGCCCGAGCAGCAGGTCACTCTTCCCCTCGCGCGCAGGGACGACGACGGAGGGTTCACCGCTCCGGTGACCGCGCCGATCACAACCGGCGTATCCAATCCCGATGAGCGCCCCGGGTGGGTGACCAACGCAGGCGACTTGGCCGCCTGGCCTTCCCTGAAGATCAAAGGCCCGGTCGTGAACCCCCGCATCTGGATCACGGAGACGGGCCGCGTCCTCGAGTTCGCGCTGACCCTCGGCGAGATAGACACCCTCCAGATCGACACGCGCCCCGGAACACGCTGGGTCCTGCGCAACGGCGGCAACGTCGCAACAGCCTTGTCCGCTGTATCCCGCCTGGACCTGTTCCAGATCCCGCCAGGAACGAGCGAAATCCGGTGGACCGGCGCGGACTACACCAACTCCACACGCCTCGCGGTGTCGTGGCGCGATGCCTACACCGCCCTGTAAAGGAGACCACTCTCAGATGGCACTGATCCAGCCGCCGATGCTGACCCACGGGGGCACTCACCCAGCGAGGGCCTTCCGGATGATGGTCCGCGACCTGGCCTCCGGCAACCAAGGGGTGACCGAAGGGAACGACGTGAAGGTCCGAGAGTGGGCGACCCCCGGCGCCGGCGTCCGCGTCGGCGACGGATCCGCCGTCATCACGGGGGCCGCGTGGGGCCAGGGCTCCTACACGCAGTACAACGTGGGCGACGCCGTCGTCCCGATCGCCCCCACGGGCTCATCAGCGCGATCCGATCTCATCTGCCTGCGCGTTGAGGACCCGGAGTACGAAGGCAACCGTGATCCGGCAGCCGACGAGATCGGCTATTTCCATGTCGTCTCCGGAGTGTCCGCCACGGCGAAAACGGTGCCATCCGGCATGACGGCGATCCCCCTGGCCCGCATCGACATTCCAGCCAACACTGCGACGATCACTGACGCGTTGATCGTCGACCTACGAGCCATCGCGAACCCGCGCCGCGACCGAAGGCTGTACACCGCCTTTCCCGGCACGCCCAGCGAACTGAAGTACTCCGACGACAAATGGCACACGTGGCCGACGGCCGCCAAGTGGTTCATCCCTGTGCCCGCCTGGGCGACCAACACGAAGATCGTCACGACCATCGCCGGGCTGCGTCTGACCCGGGCGGACGTGTACGCGCGGATGCAGCACGTCCTGGGCACCCTCCCGGGCCAGGACACAGCCATCGACGACGACCAAGGGAACGGTACCCGCCGCAACACCGTCGTCATCGCGGACAACATCACGGTGACCGCCGGCCTGCGTGGCACCACTCAGACCCTGTACGTGCAGACGTACATGTCGAAGAGCGAGACCGGAGACCTGGCGGTGGACGCCGCCACCTCGATCGTCGCGGACGTCGAATTCACCGAGGGCGTCATCTGACCGACGCCTGAACGTACCCACCATCACGGCGCGGGGGAGAGCAAGGACGCGCCCGATGGCATCGCCGTCGTACCGCTACCTCACCACCGACGCACTCACCAACAAGGTCCTCGCCTGGGACCTGCCCCTGACCGGCGTCGAGTTCGGGCCCGCACTGTCCGCGACCGGCAGCCTCACGGGCGCGGTCGAACCCCGCCTCGCCCACCTCGTCCGCTCCCAGCTGGACCCTGGCAACACCAAGATCTACGCCGAGCGTGACGGTCGGCTGCTGTGGGGTGGCCTGATCTGGCGAGCCGACCCCCAGGGCCAGCAGCTCAACATCGAAGCATCCGGCTGGGGTTCCTACCCCTACCGGCGCTACGACCTCCACGGCCAGCTCAACGCACGCGGTCCCTACACCTACGCGGACCCGTGCAAGGTCATCCGCGACGTGTGGGCGTACTGCCAGGAGACGCCGGACGGCCAGCTCGGTGTCCAGGTCGACAACACGACCTCGAAGGTCACCGTCGGGACTCCGGAGGACCCCTACCGGATCGACTGGTGGGACACCCCCTCGCTCGGTGACGTCATCTCGGACATGGTCGCCGTCGAAGGCGGTCCCGAGTGGACCGAAGAAGCCACCTGGCAGAACGGCACGCCGCAGGGTCGCGTCCGAATCGGCTGGCCCC
Organism: Streptomyces sp. NPDC101152; assembly: GCF_044768275.1. Lineage (NCBI taxonomy): Bacteria > Bacillati > Actinomycetota > Actinomycetes > Kitasatosporales > Streptomycetaceae > Streptomyces > Streptomyces sp. NPDC101152. The sequence goes on from NZ_JBIWPO010000040.1 coordinate 26,134, forward strand.
GCCTCGGCCGCCGCCGCACGGACATCCACTTCGAGTCCGGCGTGAACGTCGTCAAGGCCGTCCCTGTCGAGTACGACGCCGACAACCTGGCCCAGGTCGTCATCGCGCTCGGCGCCGGCGAGGGCCGCAACCGGCGCCGAGCCATCGACGCGGTACGGGACGGTCGGCTGCGCCTGGAGCAGCTACTCGAGGTACCGGAGGAGAAGGCGAACGACCGGCTGGCCGCACGCGCTCGCACGGAACGCATCTCCCGCCAGGTCATCGGCGAAGTCACCGAGATCACCATCCGCGACCACCCCGCGGCCCGCTTCGGGTCCTGGCAGATCGGCGACGACGTACGGGCCCGGGTCCACGACCAGTGGACCGAGTTCGACGCCTGGTCCCGCATCGTCGGCTGGCAGATCAGGCCCGCCTCCGGCGAGGACCCCGAGCAGGCCGTCATCCAACTCCAGCGCGCAGACCGCTTCACCTACGGGGGAGGCACCGCGTGAGCCGCGACATCGCCCGCCTGGCCGCCCGCGTCGCCGTCCTGGAACGGCAACTGGCCCGCACCACCCGCACCGCACGCATGGCGTACTCGTCCATCGAGGACGGCGCGATCGAGGTCTACGACCGGGACGGCACCCTGCGCGGCAGCCTGGGCCTCCAAGACGACGGCACCGTCGGCTTCATCGCCCACAACGGGCCGCCACCCCCGACCCCCACGCCGCCGGTGGTCGAGTCCGCACTGTCCGGGCTCACCGTGACCTGGCCCGGAACGTGGATGGGCGCCGAGGCAGCTCCGCTCGATCTGGCCGAAGTCCAGGTCCACCTGTCGACGACCGCCGACGCCGAACCGGACACCAGCAGCCCCGTGGCCGCCTTCCAAACGGCCATGGGCGGAAGCATCACCATCGCCACCGACACCTACACCTCGCTGTTTGTGCGCCTTATCGCGGTCAACACCTCCGGTACGGCCGGAGAGCCCTCCACCGCTGTGCAGGGACAGGCCCGGAGGGCCGTCCCTGACGACCTCGTCAACGCGATCATCGACGAAACCAAGCTCGCCCGCGGGGCGGTCACCGACGCGGCCCTCGCACTCGGGGCCGTCAAGTCCACCGCGCTCGCGGACGGCGCGGTGCTCGCCGAGAAGCTCGCCGCCAACTCCGTGACGTTGGGCAAGGTCGCGAGCGGTGCGATCACCCTCAGCGCGCTCGGCGGCGCTCTCGCGGACGCCACCGGCCAGCGCCTCGTCGACACGATGGGCGAGGCCGCCGCCTGGCAGACCACCGACCAGGGCAGCGGCGCGACGTGGACGCACCTTACCGGGGTGCCGGACGCGCCCACCGGTCGGAACGTCGGTGAGGCCCGCGGCTTCGTCCGGCTCCGTGGCACAACCCTCGTCCCTTATGAGCCCGGCGTCCTGTACAGGATCAGTGCCCGGGTAAAAGCCACGGCCCAACTGACCGCCGGCCCGGACGCGTTCTACGTCGGCGTGCTCGGCGTGGGCGCAGACCAGACCACCCTGGTCAACCGCGTCGGGGTGAACTCCCCGAACAGTCACTACTACACCGCGGCGTCGTATCGATCGCTGCCGACCACGGACGGCTGGGTCACGGTCGTCGGGTACTTGAAGGATCGCGCCACCGCAGGCTCCGCCGAACCCAACAACGACCCGCGCACGCCCGGGGCCGTGCACGACGCCGTTCGGTACATCACCCCCTACCTGTGGCTGAACTACAACTCGATGGGCGTCTCCGGTTCTCCGGCCGTCATGCAGGTCGACGCCGTTGCCATCGAGGCGCTGAAGACTGGGATCGTCGACGCTAGCAACCTCGTGAGCGGTTCGGTGACCGCCGCTGCGCTCGCGGCTGACTCGGTGATCGCCGGGAAGGTCGCCGCCGACGCGATCACGGGCCGCGAGATCGCCGCGAACTCGGTCACGGCGACCGAGATCGCGGCGGCCTCGATCTCCGCTGACAAACTGGTCGTCGCGGGCGGCACCAACGTGCTCGGCGACCCTTCGTTCGAGGGCGCCTACACCGCGGCGATCGCCATGAACGTATGGTCCGTCGTCTCCGGCGGCAACGGCTCCGCGAAGGCCCTCTGCGTCGACGCCACGGCGACGGCCGCCACGACACGGTCCCTGAATCTCACATCGATGCCGATCCTGAGCGGAGAGCAGCTCTACCTCGCCATCGATGCCCACGCCTCCACCGACTGGGCTGGAGGCGCGCTTAAGTTCTACGCCCGGTGGCAGGACGGCACCGGGGCCACCGTCGGCTTCGGCGTCGCCCAGGTCGACGTCCCAACTCGCGGCTCGTGGCAGCGCGTCGCCGCCACCGTCACGGCGCCAGCCAACACCACTACAGCGACAGTCTGGGTGGAGACCTACCAGTCGACCGCCGGAGCCGTGCTGTGGGACAACGCCGTCGTCCGACCGGTGGTCCCGGGCGTGCAAATCGCCGACGGCGCCGTCACTGCACCCAAGATCGTCGCCGGAGCGGTAACCGCAGGGAAGATCGCGGCCTTGGCCGTCACGGCCGAGAAGATCGCGGGATTGTCTGTCACCACGGACAAGCTGAACGCACTGTCCGTCACGGCGGACAAGATCGCGGCCAACGCCGTGACGGCAACGAAGATCTCGGCGGGTGCGATCGAAGCGACTCATATCAAGGCCGGGGCAATCACGGCCGACAAGCTCGACGCCGACGCTGTCAACGGCAAGACGATCAACGGAGCCGTCCTCACCGGCAGCACCATCCAAACTGCCGCGAGCGGCCAGCGAGTCGTCATTAGCCCCGGAAACACCAATCCGGAGACCGGATCGATTGAGTTCTATTCCGGCAGCGCCGACGAGTCAGCTCCAGCAGAACTCGATACCGCCATCGCGTACGCCTCGGATTCCTCCGGTACCTACGAAGTTCCGAGCGTTGCGCTCAGCGCCCCCAAGGTGACTGGTTCGAGCCAAGAGACCGGGTTGTCCCTGCAGAGCCATGTCCCGGGCTATTCAGGAGGACTCTTCAACCTCTATGCAAACGATCTGGGCGGCAACGGGGTTGCCTACATCAACGGGCACGGCGCTGATACATCGGCCGCCGGATCATCCATCTATCTGCACGTCCGCGATGCTCCGTCCGCATCTGCCCAGTCCACCGCCAAGCTCACATCCAGCGGGTTCGCCATCGACCGAGACCTCAGCGTCAACGGGAGGTCCCAAGGGCGTGGATTCGTAGCGCAGAAGACCGCGACCAGCAACGTCACGTTCTCCGGCACGGAGACGGCCCTCATCACCACCGGAGGTATCACGTTCAAGAGCGGCCGTGCCTACCGTGTCTCCCTCTCGGCCTTGCACAGCGCGGCGAGCGACAGCTACGCGCTGTACCGAATCCGAAAGAACTCCGTGGCGGGGATGATTTACAAAGATCAGATTCGGGTCAACAACCTGCAAGCCTCTTCTTCGAACGCGGCCGTTTCTGTCCAGACCATACTGACCAATACGACCGGCAGTGACGTCACCGCCGCGTTGTGTTGGACCGGAGTGCAGGGCGGAGTTGCACAGACCTGGACGCTCGCCGCCAACAGCAGCAACGTCGCCTACTTGCTGGTGGAGGACTGCGGGTCCGCCGACGACTACATCGGCCAGGCCATTACCTAAAGGTTGTCCCGCTATGCGTATGAGGTGGCAGGTACAGGCTGTGGGAGTAACGGCCATACTCAACCTGTGACGATCACGGATGTTGACGGTCTACTGCCAGACCCGTGGGATCTGTTGGCGGGGACCGACTGGGCTTCGCTCGAACATGCCTGTGGGTCGGCTGCAGGAACGCCTGCTCTGCTGGCCGGGCTGTTGGCGGACGACGCCGGCACTCAGGCCAGGGCTCTGCGGCACCTCGACGATCCGGTACATCACCAAAACACGCTCTACTCGGCGACCGTGTCTGCAGCTGCGTATGTGGCGGCGATCCTCAGGGACCCGCGCACGGACACCCCGGTGGTCGACAATGACGGCAGGACCCTTCCGTTGCGCGCCGCCTTGCTGAACTGGCTCGAGTCGGTGGCCACCGAGGTCGGCAGCGAGGCAGAGGCGCACATGGCACGCGTGGGGCTTTGCCTGGAGGAACATCCCGAGTCCGTGCAGGTCCGGGCACTGCGTCCCGGGCTCTTCCAAGCTGTGACTGCTTTCCTCCACGCTCCGGACCCCGCCGTCCAGGAAGCGGCCATTGCTGCAGCTGTTCCGCTCCTGGACGCCCCGGAGCTCGTTCAGCAGCGTGCTCTTCTCACACCGCTGGTCCGCGATGTGCTGCTCTCCAGCGACAACCGTTCGTATCGCTCTATTGCCGGCCGAGCTCTCAAGTCCTGGGGAGAGAGGACAGGTTTGCTGCCTGACGCGCGGGACGAGGACCTGTGGGCGGGCGGCTGCAGCAGCGAACCGCCCTTTTGATCTCGGTCTCCACAGAGAAGAGGGTGATCACCTCTCCCTGCCGATGTGATACCATGATCACGCTGTGGCTGGTGTGATCACGGCGTCGGAGCCCTCCTGGATAGCCCCGTTCAGCGGACTGAGCCCGCGCGTTTTCTACAAGCTGATCACTGCGTTACGACGGGAAGGCGCGGACCCGATACGCAAAGGCCGCCCCTGGAGCCTGCCTTTGGAGGACCGTGTGCTGCTGGTGACAACCTACTGGCGCACGAACTTGACCCTGCGGCAGCTGGCACCGCTGTTCGGTATCTCGAAGTCTGCAGCTGACCGCATCATCGATCATCTCGGGCCGTTGCTCGCACTCCGGCCCCGCCTGCGGTTCGGCAAGGGCGCGGTACTCATCGTGGACGGGACTCTCGTGCCTACGCGCGACCACACGATCGCCGAGCAGTCGAAGAACTACAGGTATTCGACGAACCATCAAGTCGTCATCGATGCCGACACCCGGCTCGTGGTCGCGGTCGGCCGACCGGTGCCCGGCAACCGCAACGACTGCAAGGCGTGGGCCCTTTCGGGCACGAAGGACGCCGTTGGCAGGACCACGGTCATCGCGGACGGCGGCTACACGGGGCACCGGGCTGGTCATCCCACACCGCCGCGAACGCGGCCAGACTGAACTCCCGGCCTGGAAGGAGGAACACAACGTCTCCCACCGCAAAGTCCGCGCCCGCGTCGAACACGCCTTCGCCCGTATGAAGAGCTGGAAGATCCTCCGTGACTGCCGCCTGAAAGGCACCGGCGTCCACCACGCCATGCTCGGCGTCGCCCGCCTGCACAACCTTGCCCTCGCCGGATAGAGACGACGACCAGCTCAGGCGAGTTCGCCAGCCATACCGACCAGCGGAGGCGGCGTGTGGCGCGGCCATCGCACGCCTGCGTGTTCCGACGCGGCGGCTCGGAACGCCTCCATCAGAACGCACCCCGGATACGTCCCGAAGACTGTGTACTCCCAGCGGTAATAACACGACCAGTAGCTCACCACGCGTCGCTCCGTGCGCGCGAAGAAGGCTGGATTCCGGGCGATGAACTCCCCATAGAGCCTGCGCTGGGCTGAGCTCGGGACAGTGAGCCCGGCCAGCCCCTGCCTGATCACGTCAAGGATCTCCAGCACGTACTCGCCGGCCAACTGCAGCACGAACGGGACCACCCATGGTTCCCCTGACGCCACGATCTGTTCGAGGTGGCGCTGCCGGACCCGGCCATCACTGTGCCGGGAGTACAGGCAATGCAAGATCAACTGCTGGGTTCCGGTCAGGGAGCACTCGAAGTAGGCGCCCGGCTCCTCGTTGTAGATGCGCGAGGGAATGGCGACCGTCTCTCCCTGGATCTCAACCTCGAAGGGCTCCATCGGCGCGAGCCTGGCGTCCGGCATGACCGCCAGGACACTCTGCATGTCACCAGCAAGCCAGGTCGGAAACGCGGCCGCCAGGACATGGTCGACGTTCGATGGATCCCGCGGCAGGTGCACAACACGAGGATAGGCCGCGAGCCCCTCGATCCCCCGACCGCCCACCTCAGCGTTGCGGGACAAGCCTTAGGCCAGCACGTCGCCGCTGCTGCGGAGGCTGCCGCAGCAGCGGCTGGCGCTGTTGGGCGGGGCGGTGGCGGTGGCATCGGCCCTGGACGTCGCGCATCCCTTTAGAACCGTGGTGCTGGCGAACTCGTTTGCCGCCCGGCGGGAACTCGAGGGACGGCAGACCCACGAGGCGGGTGACCCTGCGCCGCAGGAGCCGGGTGGCCTACTTGAACCAGTACCGGACGCCTCGGTGGTGTGAGCAGGTGCCCTGCGCGTGCCGCGAGTACGAGAGGGAAGCGTCGTTGCATTTCGCCGTCTCGTACTTGTCCTTCGGCTTTTGGTGGTGCGTCCAGCCGCACTGTCCGGTGGTGTGGTGGATGCAGTGGTGGGCCGTGTTGGTCGACGGCAGCGGTGTCGCCGCGGATGCGGCCGGCGCGCTGTAGAAGACGCCCGCCAGGGCGATGGCGACAGCTGAGGCGGCAAGTCGTGTACGCAAAGGAGTCCCCCTGAAGTGACGAAGTGCAGCGGGAGTTTATAGCGGTTTGAACGGCTTGCGGGCCGATACGGGCCAGCCCGGCGGTGATGTCGGCCCGTAGGGACCTCCGGCAGGCACTGTCCCCGGCCTGGAGGCGGTTCTGGATCGGTGAGGCTGGCTCCGCCGCTATGGCGGAAGCGGCGGAGCCAGCCTCGCTGTTGAACCGGAGTGGTCAACTTCTGTTGTTCCTCCGGTTGGCGGAAGCTCTGGTTTGATCAAAATTAACTTCAAGCCTTCGGGATGGCGGCACCCAAATCGCATACATTCGCGAATCTGTACTCCCGAACTGCCTTAGTCTTCCCATCGGTTCCAGCTGACACGGTTGGATTTCACAGGCCGTGCGCGCCGACTTCCGACGCCCTGATCGGCCGGGGGGAGCACGCGCATATGAGACGCAGACAACCGTTGGTGGCGTCCACCGTCCTGGCGGTCCTGCTCGGCGGCTGCTTCGGGGCTGGATCCGCCCACGCGAACACCGCCGCCGCCACGGCACTGTACGTCGACGACGCCGCCAACTGCAGCGACACCGGCCCCGGCTCGCAGGCGGAGCCCTTCTGCCAGATCCAGCCTGCCGCGCAGGCCGCGGCTCCGGGCGACATCGTTCACATCGCGGGCAGCAACACCGCCTACGCTCCGGTGACCATCGCCTCCATGGGCACCGCGGACGCGCCCATCACGTTCATCGCCGCAACCGGCACCGGAACAGAAGTCAAAGTGGCGGGCCAGCAGACGACGGCGATCACCTTCTCCGGCGCCCAGTACGTCGACATGGCCGGGATTGAAGCCGGATCGAGCGGTGCCACCGCCCTTGCGTTCGCGGATGCGCAGCACGTCACCTACCGCGTCGCCACCGTGAGGACCGGCGCCACCACGGCGACGACTCCGGCGATCGCGGTCGACGGTTCCTCCTCGGGCATCGCACTCACCCGTGATCTGGTCCTCACGACCAGGGGTCTCGGCTTCGCCAGTGCGCCCGGAGCGCAGGACGTCACGCTCGCCGACGACCACTTCGACTGGGACGTGGGTGGCGGCATCACGGCCGTGGGCACCACGGGCATCCATCTCGCCGGCGACACCGTCTCGACCCTGTGCGGAAACGCCATCAGCCTGACCGGCGGCACGTCCGGGTCGGTGGAGAACACCGTCGTCATGCCAGCCGGGACCACAACCTGCTCCCGCACCGACACACCGGCCGAGATCACCGTGGACGCCGCCTCCGCCACCCACGTCACCGCCGACTACAACGCGCTCAACCCGCTGTCGACCGGAACCGACTACGACTGGGCCGGCACCGCCTACGCCACCAAGCAGGCCTTCCAGGCCGGGACCGGGCAGGGCACCCACGACCTGGACCAGACGAATGTGACCATCCCCGTGCAGGGGTCGCTGAGCGAGCACTCACCGCTCATCGACTCGGCCGACGCAGGCGCCCCGGGCGAACTCTCCACGGACTACTACGGCAGACCCAGGGTGAACGACCCGCTGGTCGGCGACACCGGAACCGGTGACAGCTCCTACGACCGTGGTGCGACGGAGTTCCAGGATCCGCTCAGGGTGAGCGGGATCGACATGGGCCGCTACCCGAACGGCTACGTCGGTGTTCCCACCACCGCCACGGCACAGATCAGCAATCCATGGTCGGACTCGCTCGACAGCTTCACGTACGCCTTCGACTTCGGAGACGGCACCACCGCTGCGTCCACCAGCGGCTCGGCCACCCACACCTACACCCAGGCCACCGGCAACAGCTACAACAACGTCTCGGTGGTGGTGCACAAGGCCGACGGCACACGCCTCGGCTCCGCCGACGACTCGTACCAGGTCGACCCTCTACCGGCCCTCACCTCGACCGTCGGCTGTGCGACCAGCCCCTCGGCGCCGGAAACCGCCCGCTGCTCCTACGACATCAACTTCGATCCCTACACGATCACGAGTGACCAGATCAGTTTTGGTGACGGCGCGTCGGCTTCCCCCACTGCCCTCAGCGACACGGTGGAGCACACCTACAAAGCCCCCGGCACGTACACCGTCACGCAGAAAATCACCGACTCCGGCGGGCGGACCACCACCGCCACCACCAGGACCACCGTCGGCGCGGCCTTTGTCGGCACCGAAAACCGCATCCTCGACACCCGGTACGGCATCGGTGCGGCTCAACGGCGGGTCGGTCCCGGCGCTGTGCTGCGCCTGAAGATCCTTGGTGTGAGCGGCATCCCCACCAGCGAAGTCACCGCGGTGACCATGAACGTCACCGACACCGACGCCACCGCGAGCAGTGTGGTCACCGTCTACCCCGACGGCACCACCCGCCCGACCGCCTCCGACCTCAACTTCCAGGCCGGGCAGACCAACCCCAATCTGGTCACGGTCAAGGTGGGTAAAGACGGTTACGTCGACCTCTACAACGCCCACGGCTACGTCGACCTCATCGCCGACCTGGAGGGCTACTACACCACCACGTCCAGCACCACCGACGAGCGCATGTCCACCCTCGCCGCGATGACCCCGACCCGGGTACTGGATACCCGCTCCGGTGTCGGCGCCCCCAAGGCCAAGGTCGGACCCGGCAGCGTCACCACCGTCACCCTGCCCGCCTACGCACGGGGGCTCGCCACGGTCGGTGCCGTCCTCGACGTCACGGTGACCGGCGGCACCAGCAACGGCGTGATCAGCGTCTACTGCGGCTTCGGCTCGCCGCCGCAGTCGTCCAGCCTGAACTATCGCGCCGGACAGACGGTCTCCAACCTGGTCGTGCCGACCGTCTGCGCGGGCGGAAAGTTCGAGATCTACAACAGTGCCGGGCACGTCAACCTGATCGCCGACCTCCAGGGCCTGTACACCAACGAGTTCGCCGGTGACCCCAACGCCGACCCCACCGCCCCCTCGGGAACCCCGTTCGTGGCCACCGCCCCCACCCGCTTCCTGGACACCCGCAACGGCACCGGCGCCTCCGCCAAGCCGATCGGAGCCGGCGGCACCCTCGCGGTCAAGGTCGCAGGCATCGGTGGGATACCGCTCGGCGCGAGCGCAGTGCTGGTCAACCTCACCGGCACCGGACCGACGACCGCCACCCACCTCACCGCCTTCGGCGACGGCAGCATGCCCAACGTCTCCAACCTCAACCTGACCACCGGCGAGACCCGCCCGGTCCTCGCCGTCGTCCCCATCGACACAAACGGCAACATCCACATCCACAACGCCAACGGCTCCGTCAACGTCATCGCCGACCTGGAAGGCTATTACGGCTGACGCGCACCCACCAGTCGCAGCGTGCGCGGAGGCGCTGTCTCAGCAGCGCCTCCGCCGTCTTTCGCCCGCACGCACCACCGCGCGGACATACAGGTAGGAATCGTGTCGCCAGCCGCAACCGGTGGAACCACACCGCCGACTCCGCAGGCCGGGTATAGCGTCGTTGAGCCAGTCGCCTGGGATCAGGTCACGAACGCGGTCGTGGTCTTCCGCCGTCCGGCTGCAAGCGAGGATGGTCGCGCCGTCGTCATTGCGCAGAGGACGTCCTGGCCCAGGAACCACCGTTTCTCTTCACCAATTGGGGCATGCCGGGAACGGCAGTCGGGCGGAGTTTTCACACCGCGCTGGATCTTGAGCTGGCCGCCCAACTCCGGTCGCTCCGTACTGCGTTAGTGGTCCGAGGAACGACGTCCCGCTTCCTGTGGGGAAAAGCAGGGTGCAGGGCCTGCCCGGCGCTCCGATGCGAGCTTCATCGCGCCGTCACCGGGGATGAGGCTCGCAGCAATTGCCCGGGCGTATGCCGCCCTCCGAACCGCTGCCCCGGCCGTGTACCGGTGCGCCCTACCCCGCGCGGTAGGACCGGCTGGTGGTGGGGGACCATCTGCTCGACCGTCGTCTGCCTGTGAGGGATCGCCATGCGTGCTGTCCGCCGTGCCCTACCGCCCATCCTGCTCGCCTGCATGCTGCTGGCGGGCTGTAAATCCGGGTCGCTGGGCGCGTCGACGCCGTCCACCCATCGCCCTCCGGCGGCGGGAGCCTCCGGATCAGCCGTGCCCGGTGGTGGGGGAGGGGCGATCGCGGTGGGGGCGGGCCCGCAGAAGACTTACACGGTGCAGCAGCAGCCGGCCGCCGGTTCGTGCCACTACCGGACCGAGCACGGGGAGCCGCTCGAGGACCCGAAGTGCACGCCGGGCGCGATCTCCCCGGCCGTCACGCAGGCGAACCTGAAGTCGACGATCTGCCGTAAGGGCGGCTACACCTCCGGCGTGCGGCCTTCCGCTTATGTGACGGGTCAGGAGAAGAAGCTCAACGCCGCCTCGTACGGGTACACCGGACGTATGGCCGATGCCGAGTACGACCACCTCATCAGCCTGCAGCTCGGCGGCGACCCCAACGACCCGCGCAACTTGTGGGTGGAGCCCGCCGACCCCGGCCACAGGAAGGGCGCGGGGGTGAACAACCAGAAGGACCCGGTGGAGACGAAGCTGCACACCGCGGTCTGCGCCGGCCAGGTCACCCTCGCCGCCGCGCAGAAGGCCATCGTCACCGACTGGACCACTGCCCTGACCGTCCTGCACATCGGCTGACCACACAGCCGCAGACGACCGCTCGCTGCAACTCGATGGCCATTGTGAACCGGTCAGTGGGGGCGAGTATGAGTTGACGATCTGTGAGGCTGCTTGAGTGTTGTCCCCCGAAACGGCGCGGTCCGCCTGCCCCGCCTCTCCTAGACTGATCTTCAGCGGCGCGGGGCTGCCGAAGGGAGCACCGTGAGCGCGCCGCCGGGACAGGACCCCACTCCGTGGGAATTGCTGCGGGCTATGCAGCAGATGCGCGACGACCTGCGCGCCGACTTCGCTGCGCTTGGCGCGCGGCTCGCCGAGATGGTGACGAAGATCCAGTACGAGGGGGACCGGCGGACCGACGAGGTACGGATCAAAGCTGTCGAGGACGACATCGTCCAGATACGGCGCGAGCGCGAGACGGAGCGCCAAGAGGCGCGCAGCGTACGGCGGTTGGCTCTAACCGCACTCGTAGCGCCGATCGCGGTGGGAGTGATCGTCGCGATCGTGACTGGCAAGCTCGGACTGTAGGCTCGGAACAGCAGGCGCGGGGGAGAACAAGGAACGCGCCCATGCCTGATCTCTGGCTGCCTGGAGCCGAGCGGCACCCGCTCAGCGACACAGCACCCACCGACACGCATTACGACCCACGCGTCATCTGGCACATCACGTGGGACAAGAACGCCACGGCGTCCAAGCCCGCCGATCTAGTGGCGTTCGACAAGCTCGTGCAGTACTTCACCGGCACCGGTAAGGGAGTCGCGCCGCATCTGCTCTGGGATCCCTTCACGGGCAGGATCGCCCAGTTCTACCCGGCGGACAGCCGGTCCAAGTCTGTCGTCGACACCACCGGCGGCACCCGGACCAACCGCACCGGGAGGGTGTGTCTGCAGGTTGAGACCCTGTTCTTCCCACACTGCCGTGTGAACGGGAAGTCGTACGCGACCGTCCGGGACTCCCCGGCCAAGGGACTCGACAAGATCCTGGCCTGGGCGCGGGGTTGGGGCGTGCCAGACGTCTGGCCGATGGGCACCCCGACCTGGAAGGCGAACCGAAGCGAGCACATCTGGGAGACGGAGGGCGGGCACTACGGCCACGGTCAGACGCCCGAGAACACGCACGCCGACCCTGGCCCGATGCCGAAGTGGCCGACCGCGACGTCGACGACGCCCAAGCCGAGGCCGCCGGCGTTCCCTGGCCGAAGCGTTTTCGGCCCCGGCAAGTCGAACGCCTCCATCCTCCTGCTGGGCCAGCAGCTCGTGCACAAGGGCTACGGCAAGCACTACCGCGTCGGCCCGTCCCCCCACTGGGGCGAAGCGGACCGCCTCAACGTTGCCACCTTTCAGCGCGCCCAGAAATGGACCGGATCCGACGCCGACGGCTACCCCGGCCCCGAAACCTGGCACCGGCTGTTCTCCTGACCCTCCCATCAGTCCAAGGAGCAAGACTCTATGAACAACCTCTTCACCTCGCTGGTACGCACTGGTGTGCCGGCCGCCGTCGGCTGGCTCGTCGCGGTCGCACTGCGCCATGGCCTCGACCTCGACGCTGCCGCGGTCACGGGAGTCCTGACGCCAGTCGCCACTTGCGCGTACTACGGCGCGTTCCGTCTCGCCGAGGAGCACCTGTCGCCGCGGTTCGGCTGGCTGCTGGGCTACGCGCGACCGCCGAAGTACCAGACCCCGGCGCCCATGCTGCCGCCCACTTGACCGCGGGTGGGATGCCGTTCAGCGGCACGTCCTGGTCCTCGGTCAGGCGCACCAGCAGGGCAGCCCTCGAGTGGGCGGCATTCCAGCCCGCCATAGCCTCCTAGGAACAGCGGTTCCCGGTCTCGTGACTGCGCCGGAGGTTGATCAGGGCGCGCTCGTAGCTGCTGCTGCCCCGTCCGCCGCACGCATCGAGGGTCAACGCGGTGCCCTGCCGTCCGTTAGCAATGTTCCCAACATGGAAGAAGGCCCCCGCCTTTCGGCGAGGGCCTTCGACCTCTTGGAACAATCACCCTATCAGCAGGATGGGCTGGTCAGCTGTAGTAGCCGCTGCAGTCGACGATGAAGTCTACGTTGCCGGAGCTGTTGTTGTAGATGCTGATCTGGCCGCTGGTGTCGGTTGGGGTGAGGGTGAGGTTGGCGAGGGTGTCGCCGGTGCCCCAGTTGATGTTGCTGGTGGCGGGGTTGGATTTGCCGACGCTGGTGGGGTAGGCGGTGGAGTAGCCGCTGCCCGCTGTGTTAGTGACGGTGAGCATGGCGGCGAGTGTGGGTGTGGTTGCGGTGGTCACTTGCTGGGTGGTGCTGGCGGTGAGGGTGTAGGTGCCCAGGGCGGCGACGGCGCCGGTGCTTCCGCCGATTCCGCTGCGGGTGTCGACCAGGCGGGTGGGGTTGAGGGTGTGGAATTTCTGGCCGGTGGTGCTGGTGGTGTAGTAGCCGGAGATGTCGGCGACGACGGCGGTGGCGTTGCTGTGCACGGAGATGGTGATGGTTCCGCCTGTTCCGATGGGGACGTCGCCGGAGAGTGAGGCGATGGCGTTGCCGCTGTTGAAGCTGAGGCTGGTGTCGGCAGTGGGGGCGTATCCGGTGGCGTAGGCCTGGAGGTAGCCGGCGCCGGTGGCGTTGGCTGCGGCGAGGTTGACGGCGACGGCGGTGGCGGTGCTGGGGATGCCGTTCTGGCCGGTGATCTGCAGGGTGAAGTTGTTGCCGGCGGCCACGGTGCCGGTGCTGGTCAGGTTGGTGTTGGTGGTGCTGGAGCGGGTGTCGAGGGCGCGGACGGCGCTGGTCAGTGGTGTGTAGGTCTGGTCCCCGGTGAGGGCTGGTTCGCTGGTGAAGTAGCCGGTGACGTCGACGAGCAGAGCGGTGGTGCCGCTGCTGCTGTCGATGTGTGTGTAGAGGTCGATCTTGCCGTCGTTGCCGACGGGGACGATCTGATAGCCGGTTGCGGTGGTGTTGGCGGCGAAGTTGGTGGATGAGGTGATGGGGCGTTGGGTGCCGTCGGCGTAGGTGGTGACGTAGCCGGTGTCGGTTTCGCCGGTGACGGTGACGTCGACGGCGACGGCGGTGACCGAGGCGGGGACGGTGGTGGGTGCGCCGCTGACCGGGGTGGTGACGGTGTCCCCGGCGATTTTCAGGCTGGTGATGGAGTTGGCGGTGACGGTGCTGGCGCCTGCGGTGATTCCGCTGGTGTTGGTCAGGCCGCTGCTGCTGCGGGTATCGAGAATGCGGGTGGGGGTGACGGCCTGGTGGTAGCTGGCCGGGGTGTAGGGCTGGGCCGGCGGTACGACGGAGCCGGTCCACGTTTGGGCGCGGGCGAGTTCGCCGGTGAAGTAGTCGGCTCGGGCGCTGGTGTGCCAGTCGTCGCCGAGTTGGAAGTTCCCGCTGGCGCCGGTGCTGGGCGCGCTGTGGTTGCCGGTGGCGACGAAGACGTCGTCGACATACAGGTTCATGACGCCGGTGGTCTTGTCGTAGGTGGCGGTCAGGTGGGCCCAGGTGCCGAGGTGGACGGTGCCGCCGGTGACGGCGTCGAAGCTCCAGGCGGTACCGGCGCCGGTGTTGAGGCTGAACTGCCAGCCGCTGGAGGTGGGCACGAGCAGGATGCCGGAGTCGGCGCTGCCGCTCTGGGAGAGGACCGCGCCGCCGTACGCGGTGGGGTCGGCCCAGATGGACACGGTGAAGGACTTGGTCAGGTCCAGGGCCTTGCTGCCCTGCAGGTAGTTGTGGCCGGTGGCATCGAGCTGGACGTCGGGGCTGAACAGGCCGCCGGTGGGGGCGGTGATGCCGTTGGTTCCGCCGGTTCCGGTGAGGGTGATCGCGGTGGCGGCGGCGTCGTCTGCGCTGAGTGCGCTGGTGTCGTAGTCGTTGAGCGGCCAGTCGTGGGTGTCGGTGCTCAGAGCCTGCCCGCTCCCAGCGGGAGTGGTGAGGGTGGCGGTGGTGCCGGATAGGGTCATTTCATTGGCGGTGACGGTTCCGCTGCTGCTGATGGTCCACAGGTCGGGTGTGCCGTCGTTGTTGATGTCGGAGGCCTGGAGGACTGGCTGGTTGCCAGAATCCCAGCCGGTGCTAGCGGCCTCAACGGAGGTGAGTGTGGTGTCGGTGGCGGAGGACAGGGAGTCGTAGGCCAGTGTCTTCAGGTTGGCGGAGCTGATGTACCACAGCTGGCCGCGGGAGGGGTCGTTGCTGTCGGTGCTGGTGTCGCGGGCGAACACGGCCGGCATGCCGTTGGCGTCGAGGGTGCTGGTGATGGTCCAGCTGTTCCAGCCGCTCCAGGCGCTGGTGCAGTTGGTGCTGATGGTGGTGCTGGTGTTCTGGGCCAGGCAGTACGGGTTGTAGTCCGCCAGATCTGTGCCTGACTGCGCCCCGGGGTAGATGCCTTTGTCCCGAGTGGAGTTCTCATCGTAGAGCTTGCCGTCGATGACGAGCAGGAGGTCGGGGTAGCCCGTGTGGGCGTTGCCGTTGACGTCGTTGTACAGGTCGCCGCCGTTGGCGATGGATGTGGCTGGCGTGACGGTGCTGGTCGTGGTGCCGTCGCTGTTGATGGTGGTGTCGGTGAAGGCGAAGACTCCGGGGGAATTGGTGATGGGGAAGGAGTCGACGGGGTGCAGACCGGTGCCGTCTCCCTGGCCGCGCAGGATCTCGCCGCTAATGGTCCCGGTGGCGGTGTTGTAGCTGTAGTCCAGGATGTCATTGAAGCCGGCGCCGGTGAAGAAGTGGCCTGTGATGGCCTGGGTGCCTGTGAAGGAGGTGGCGGTTTGATTGGTGGAGACGCCGTTGCCGTCGATGCCGATGTTCCGGGCGATGGGGTTGACCTTGCCGCTGCTGGTACCAGTGGCCTGCCAGAGCCCGGCAGGAAGGGAGTTCTTGCCGCCGACGGTCAGCAGGTCGGCGATGCCGTCGCCGTTGAGGTCGTCGCTCGCGGCCGTGGCTGGCGCACTGGCGATGAAGATGTAGTTGAAGGTGTCACCGAGGTTTCCGCCGCTGGAGACTGCGGTGACTGTCAGCACATTGGTTTGGGTGGTCGGCTTGAGCGAGATGGACGCGCTGTAGGGGCTGGTGGTGGAGGCGGAGACGCTGACCGGGTTGCCGCCGTTGAGCTGGTAGCGGTAGCTGCCCGGCGCGCCGGTGAGGGTGTTGGTGTCGGTCAGGGTGAAGGCAGCGGATGTGCCGACCGTGCAGGAAGCGGGATCCGAGCTGTCGATATTGGGGCAGTAGATCGGGCTGCTGGTGCCGTCTGGGTTGGTCTTCGTCGTGGAGACGGGTGTGACGGACGGTGCGCCGGGAACGGTGGGGTCGTAGTAGAAGTGGCAGGTGGTCGACGGATCGCTGGTCAGATGTTGGTCGCTGGCGGTGAGGTACCAGGCGAACTCAGTCTTCGCCGTGAGTCCTTTGAAGGGCCCGGAGCTATCCGTGTGGGAGTAGATGACGCTGGTTGGGTAACCGCTGGTCGCGTTATGCGACTGGGGGTAGGTGACGTTGTTCGCCATGTTCTTGAGCGTGAAGTTGGCGGTGAGCGTGTCGATCGTGCCGTCCGGGTCGGACACCTTGGCGCGCAAGGTGACATCGCCCAGTCCCAGCGTGGTCGGGGTCGCGGCGGTGCAGCTGGTGGCCGGGCTGGTGGTGAGCGAGGCGGGGGTGTCGGGCTTGTGGTCGTAGTCGGTGGTGATGGTGGCCTGCTTGCTGAACTGCTTCCAGGCGTAGTCGTTGCTCTCGTCCGCGGCCTTCAGCTCGAAGGTGGCCTGTGACCACTTGTTGGCGGCGGCTTGCAGCATCAGCGGGCGGATGTTGAAGGTGACGTCTGCGGGGCCGCAGTCGGCGGACCAGCCGTTGGCGGCAGTCTGTGAGTCGAGCTTGCCGAGATTGAGGTGGTCCGGCTGGTTGTTCCAGGTGGTGCTGGGCGAGATCGCTTTGGTTCCGTAGAGGTCGACCTGCTCGGGCGTGCAGGAGGCCGACCAGTTTTCGTAGAAGGAGATGTGCGAGTCGATCACATCGTCCGCTTTCCAGACCTTGCTGTTGATGCTGGTCTGGAAGTAGGCCCGGTTGGTGGAGATATCGGGGGTCCAGTCGGTGTAGCCGACGTGCAGGGGACCGGGTGTGGAGGCGCCGGGCTCCCAGTAGGAGGTGTTGGGCCACTTACTGTCGACGAACGCCCACGCCTGGACGGTGTCGGTCTGGCCCGAGGGGACGAAGGTCGGGTCGATGTACACGGGGTAGACCGTGTGCTTGCCCCTCAGCAGGTCATGGTCGGGCGAGAGCCTGATTCTCCCGGCGCGGTAGGAGGCCTTCAGACTGGTGGTGCGGGCGGCGGTTCCGGGTGACGCAGGGCTGGAGATGAGCGGGTTGCCGGTGCGGGTATCGACCTTCTGGCCGGTCTGCAGGTTGGTCGCCTTCGGAGTGCTCGCGGCGGCACGGCCGGAGTCCCACATGGTGGGGGCGGTGGCCGAGAACAGGGTGTCTCCGTGAGGATCCTTGGCGGTGATGTCACCGGCCGCGTCGCTGGCCAGCGTCACGCCGGTGGCCTTGGTGGACAGGGCAAGGTCCGCCAGGGCCGGGTTGGCTGCCGCGGTGGCGTTCTTGACCACCAGGACCTCGCTGAACCCGCCGGTGTCCTGTGCGGTCACCGCCAGGTCTACGCCGGGAAGCACGTCGTGGTACGTCGCGGTGGGACCCGACAGGGTTGGCGTGGTGAGGGTGAAATCGGCAGGCAGGGACACGGCCAGGGAGCCGCTGCCAGCCCGCATGCTGGCCAGCGGTTTGCCTGCTGCGCCGCTGTTCAGGGTCAGAGGACTGGTGGACACTTTGGGGGAGATCGTGCCGTCCGCATGACGCACCAGCGTCGGATCGAGGTTCTCCCATCTGCCGTGCACCAGTCTGCGGACGGGAGCGATGGTCTGTCTGAGCGTCAGCGTGCCGTTGGAGTTGGCGGTCAGGGTGGAGGAGTCGGTCGTTTCGGCTGTCGCCTGGACCGGTTTGCCGGTGGCCCGTGCCTTCGCCAGAGCCTGGCTCTCCGTCAGTCCGGCGGAGGGTCGGGCTGAGGTGTGAGGGGCGGTGTCGGTACGTGTCGTCGTGGTGGCCGCGCGGGCGAGGCCGGGGGTGAGCAATGCCCCGGTGACCGCGAGGGCGGAAGCGCCGACGACCATGCGGCGTGCCCATGAAAAGGGCAGCGGAACCCGCTTAGTCCTTTGCATTTTCTTTCCCCAAGTCTTCATGCTGATGGAAAAACCCGTAAGGGATGTACGGGCCCCGATGGCGAACCGTCGACAGTGGCCAAGGCTTCGTAAAGCTCATTTGAGGGTTTCTTGGCGGTCTGTGGCGGCAGCCTCTCCGTAATCACCTGTGGTGTCGACGTGTCGGATTCGTGAGGCCGAGGCCGCGTCACCGTATGGGCAGTTACCGTCCGACATGGGCTTATGTGATCCAGATCACGTCATGGACATGTCTTTGATGTCTGTTTCTGTTGTTGTTTGTCGATCTTCTTTGGTGAGTTCTTTCCAAGCTCCTTCTTCTTCGTGATTGCGCTTTCAGGTAATTCTTGGCGCGGACGAGCGATCACGTGGCCTTTACAAGAGATGCGTGAACCCCACGCGAGCGTCTGCAATTTCGGCATGTCGTCGTGACGAGGGGGAAGGCCGTGTCTGGTAGACGCACGCCCGGAAACAGTGGACCGACTCGGCTGTGGACTCGCCGCCGCGTGCGGCGGCTGTTTACGGCGTGGGCCGCGCTGGTGGCCTGGTCCCTGTGTCTGAGCCTGGCCTTCGGATCCACAGCGAGTGCGCTACCCCTCGTCTCCTCCACATCGGTCGTCAAGCCGAAGGCGGACCTCGGCCGTTCCGTCACGGGCCTGAAGCCCATCCCACACCAGCAGGTGCGCCTCTCCACTGCCACCCGGCACAACGCCGTGCCGACAGAGACCACTTGGCCGGCCGTCCACGCGGGGAACTTGAAGCTCACGCCGCCCGCTCACGCTGCTGCCGCAGGCGCCAAGGCAGTTGCGGCGGGAACCCCGGTGTGGGCGCAGGCAATAGCGCCCCGCAAGGGCACCTACACGGGCCCCACCACGCTGGGTGTCTCGGTCCGGCCTCGGTCGCTGTCCGCACGGTTGGGTGTCTCCGGCCCGGTGTGGTCCCTCGCCTCCAGCCAGTCGGCCGCTGCCGTGTCCGGCACAGGCCGGGTGAAAGTGGGCCTGGCCTACGGCGCCTTCCGCCAGGCAGTCGGTGGCAACTACGCTTCCCGGCTGCGGCTGGTGGAACTGCCCGCCTGCGCACTGACGACCCCACAGCTGGCCAACTGCCGCAAGCAGACGCCACTGACCTCACTCAACAACCCCCAGCAGGCGGCCGTTTCCGCAGAGATCACCCTCGGCGGAACCACATCGGTGACGAGCGCCGGGCTCACCAAGGCCCAGCGGACCGCGACCGCATCAGCCGTGTCGGCCGTCTACTCCGGATCGGCCTCGGCCGCGACGTCGGCGCAGACGGCCTCGACCTCCGGTGCGGCGACCGTCATCGCAGCCACCGACTCCACCGGACAGGAGGGCGGCGCAGGCGGAAACTACGCCTCCACCCTGTCGTCCGCCGGTTCATGGGCCCAGTCGGGGTCGTCGGGTGACTTCACCTACACCTACAAGGTGCAAACGCCGGTGGCGTCGACCTCGTTGGTACCGGACCCGTCCTTGTCCTACGACTCCGGCGCTGTCGACGGGAAGACGGCGAACACCCAGGCCCAGTCGTCCTGGGTAGGCGACGGATGGAGCACCCAGGACTCCTTCGTCGAGCAGGAATTCACCCCGTGCGCCGACTCTCCGGAGGGCAGCGCAGGCTCGGTGACTACACCGGACGAGTGCTACGACGGTCCCGTCCTGACCATGTCCCTGAACGGATCCTCGACCTCGATCGTCTACGACTCGGCCACCTCCACCTACAAGCTGGCCAGCGACAACGGCGCGACGGTCACGAAGGTGACCAACTCGTCGAACGGGTCAGGCACCTATGACACCTCCTACTGGCTGATCACCGAGCGGGACGGGACCAAGTACTACTTCGGCCGCAACGAGCTGCCGGGCTGGGCGTCCGGAAACGCCACGACCAACTCGGTGGACTCGGAGCGGGTCTACGCCGCCCATTCCGGTGACCCCTGCTACAACTCCACGGCCACCAGCAGCTACTGCACCATGGCCTACAAGTGGCACCTGGACTACGTCACCAACGCAGCCGGCGCGGCGATGGCCTACTACTACACGCAGGACACCAACTACTACGGTGCCTACAACGGGACCTCCGAGGTCAAGTACGTGCGCGACTCCTACCTCGCCCACATCGACTACGGCTTCACCACCGCCACCGGACCCTACGGCACCGTCCCCGACAAGATCGTCTACAACCCGTCGGCGCGCTGCACCTCCACCAGCAGCAACTGCGGCAGTGCGGAGACATCGTCCAACGCCTCCTACTACCCGGACGTTCCGTACGATCTCGTCTGTGTTTCCGGAGCGACGTGCAGTGCCTACGGGCCGTCGTTCTTCTCCACCGTCCGCCTGAGCTCGATCACCACGCAGCAGTACTCGGTCTCCTCCAGCGCGTATGTGACCGTCGACTCCTATGCGCTGACCCAGACGGAGCCGTCGACGGGGGATGCGACCAGCGCGACGCTGTGGCTGTCCTCGGTCCAGCGCACCGGCGCGGACACGTCCGCAGGCGGCTCCACGTCCTCGATCACCATGCCGCCGGTGCAGTTTTACGGATCGGCACTGGAGAACCGGGTCAGCACCTCCACCTACCCGGGTCTCTTCCGCTACCGCATCACAAAGATCATCAACGAGATGGGCGGGGCGATCGGCGTCACTTACACGCTGCCGACTGCCTGCTCGACCTCGGCCACACCCTCATCAAACACCGCCTCGTGCTTCCCGGAGTACTGGACTCCCAGCGGCTACATCAGCCCGATGCTGGACTGGTTCAACAAGTACGCGGTGCAGGTGGTGTTGGAGACCGACACCACCGGCGGCTCTGCCACCAAGGAGACCGACTACGCGTACGCCGGCGCGGCCTGGCACTACGACGATGACGAGAACACCAAGCCGAAGTACCGCACTTACGGGCAGTGGCGCGGCTACCAGCAGGTGACCACCACCATGGGCAACGGCGCCGGTGATGCCAAGACCAAGCAGGTGGACTCCTACTACCAGGGCATGGACGGCGACTGGCTGTCGTCCACCTCCACTCGGAGCGTGTCGCTGACCGACTCCCAGGGCGGCAAGCACACCGACTCCAACCAACTTGCCGGAAGAGTGCTGGAGTCCACCGTCTACCTCGGCAACGACGGCAGTGCCGACAGCTCCACCATCACGTCCTACTGGATCTCGGCAGCCACCGCGACGCGCACCCGCTCCAAACTGCCCGACTTGACCGCCAACGCGACCGGCACCGCAGAGGTGTGGAAGCGGCAGCGGCTCACCGACGGCGGCACCACCAGCTGGCGCTACACCGAGACCGACACGACATACGACGCCGCGCGCTCCGACGACGACTTCGGCCTGCCGACCTACGTGTACACGCACACCGTGCCGGCCGACTCCCACTACGACCTCTGCGCCGCCACCACCTACGCCCCGGCCAACACCAGCGCCAACATCGTCGGTCTGGTCTCTGGCACGGAAGCCGACTCGGTGGCGTGTTCAGGCTTCACCGAAGGGTCGGTCGCCTCCGTACCCAATGGCCTGAACACCCTTGGCGCACCCGCCAGCGTCACTCGGCCTGACCAGGTCGTCTCCGCCACGCGCACGTTCTACGACGACAGCAGTTTCTCCTCTACCTTCCCGCAGGCCAGCGCCCCGACCATGGGTCTGGTCACGATGACCCTCAAGGCCACCGACTACGGTGCCGGCGCGTTCACCTGGCGCACTACCGCCAAGAACACCTACGACAGCACCTACCACCGGTTGTCAGGTACGACGAACGGCAACGGCAACACCACCACAACCAGCTACACGGTCAACTCGGCCTATCTGACCACTGGACAGAGCGTCACCCAGCCCACTGTGGGCGGGGTCGCCCGCACCAGCAGCTCCACCCTGGACCCGGAGCGGGGCCTGACCCTCACCTCGATCGACGCCAACCACGTGGTGACCACCGTTCAGTACGACGCACTGGGGCGGGCCACCTCGGTGTGGAAGGACTCCCGCGCCACCACTGCGCTCGCCAACCAGACCTTCGCCTACACTCTGTCCAACAGCTCCCTGTCGGGCGTGGTGACCAACACCCTGAACGACAACAGCGGTTACCTCACCTCGGCCACCGTCGAAGACTCGTTCGGCCGGACCCGGCAGTCCCAGACGTACACACCGCAGGGTGGCCGCCTGATCAACGACACCTTGTACGACTCGCGCGGCTGGGTGGCCAAGAAGAACACCGGCTACTGGGACTCCGCCACCACCCCGGCACTCTCCCTGAACTCGGTGCCGGACAACCAGGTCGCCGACCAGGACGTCTACACCTACGACGGACTGGGCCGACAGATCTACGACACCTCCGAGAAGAACGGTGCGGTCGTCTCGACCACCACCACGGTCTACAACGGCGACGCCACCACCGTCATCCCGCCCCGGAGCTCCGCCAGCGCCGCCATCCCGTCCACGGGCGAAGTAACCAAAACCACCCGCACCGACCCGCTCGGCCGCACCAGCGAACTCGACGAGTACACCGCCACACCAACACTGACCACACCGTCAAACACCACCACCGGGACCTTCTACCTCAGCGGCGGCACCACCACCGCAACCAAGTACGGCTACGACGGCCACGGCCGGCAGTCCACCACCACCGACGCCAAGGGCGACGTGTGGACCAACACGTACGACCTGGCCGGGGAGGTGATCTCCAAGACCGACCCCACGGCCGCCACCTCCACCATGGTCTACGACGCGGACGGCAACCTGCTGCAGACTCAGGACTCCCGGGGCGAGTACGTCTCCTACACGTACGACGCCCTCGACCGCAAAACCGGTCAATACGCTGCCGCCACCGCTGCCCAGGTCGCCTATACCTCCATCAGCTCACCCGGCAACCAGACCGCCGCCTGGGTATACGACAACGCCAACGCCGCCATCTCCGGCATGACCTACCCGATCGGGCACGTCACCACCGCGACCGCCTACAGCGACGGCTACGCCTACGTTCAGCAGGCCGTCAACTTCAACATCTTCGGCGAATCCCTGGGCGAAGAGACCATCATCCCCTCCGCCGCACAGGGCACCGTCCTCGGCAAGACCTGGAAGATCACGCACTCCTACACCAGCGTCCTCGGCCTCCTGTGGACCGACGGCTACGCGCTCGGCGGCGGACTGCCCGCCGAGACCGTCACCCACGGCTACAACAACGACAACGAGCCAAACGGCTTGGTCACCAGCGCCTACAGCTACCTGCAGAACGTCAGCTACAGCGCATACAACCAAGTTGCACAGGTCCAACTCGGTTCCTCCACCTCCTACGCCACCGCCACCGCCACCTATGACCCGCACACCGGCGACCTGACCGACCAACTCGTCACCCGCTCCACCACCACCCCGGCAAGCGTGGACGACACCGCCTACGCGCACGACCTGGTCGGAAACACCACCCACCAGACCGAAACCCGCTCCGGTTCCAGCACTACGGCCGAGACGCAGTGCTACACCTACGACACCCTCGACCGCCTCACCACGGCCTGGACCGCCACCGACACCTGCACGGCGACCCCCACCAGCAGCGACCACAGCACCGTCGGCGACGGCATCATGGGCGGCACCTACTGGACCAGCTGGAGCTACGACGACATCGGCAACCGCGGCACCCAAACCCAGCACACCGTCTCGGGTACCGGCAGCGATACCGTCACAACCAGCCACTACTCCAGCAGCCAGCCCAATACCCTGACCAGCACCACCAGCGCCGGCGGCTCTACCGCATCGACCAGCTACGGCTACGACAGCGCCGGCAACACCACGACCCGCGACACCAGCACCGGCAACCAGACCCTCCTCTGGAACAACAGCCAACAGCTGACGAAGGTAACCAACAGCACCACCGGCACCGCCACCAGCTACATCTACGCCGCCGACGGCAGCCTGCTGCTGCAGATCGATGCCACTACCACGACCCTGTATCTCGGCAGCGAACAGATCACCCTCAACACCACCACCAGCACCGCCACCGGCGTGCGCTACTACGCGGTCCCCGGCGCCACCGTCGTCCGCACCGGCACCGGCACCAACTACGGCTTCGAACTCGCCGCCGACCAACACGGCACGAACACCCTCTATCTCGACTACACCGCCCAAACCCCCACGTGGCGCCAGTTCGATCCCTACGGAAATCCTCGCGGCACCACAACCACTTGGGCCGACAACCGCACCTTCCTCAACAAAACAACCGACACCACGACCGGCCTGACCGACGTCGGCGCCCGCGAATACGACCCCAACCTGGGCCGCTTCGTCAGTCTCGACCCCGTCTTCGAAGCCACCAGTCCTCAAGAATTCAACGGCTACGCCTACGCCGGCGACAACCCCGTCACGAACAGTGACCCCAGCGGCCTGATGGGCTGCGAATCTCGTGACGAGTGCGGAGGCGGGGCTCAGTATGGTGACAACACCCCGACCAGAAACAGCGGTGGCAAGCCCCTCAACGATCCCTCATGGGGATGCAGTGGCTGCGACGGGACCGTGCACTACAACCGATATGACTTCCCCAGTGCTAGCGGCAGTGGAGGCGGCGGGGGTAACGGGGGGAATGGCGCGGTCAAGCAGACCAAGGGCATTGGTGAGACGGATGCCCTCGGCCATATTGCTGGCATAGTCAACGGACTTGATCACGTAAGCGACGTTGTGAATCCGGGCTGCTGGATTCTCTCAGACTTCTGTAGCTACCACCCAGATACGGTTAATGGCTGGGCGAAAGACCTGGGAGCAGACACTGGCTCACCCACCTACCAGGCCGCAGAGGATAACGGTGATCAATTCGCCAATCTCGCGATCGGTGGAGTAATTGGTGAAGCGATCGGAGAAGCATTCGGTTTGGAAGACGGGCCTTGCAGCTTCGCGCCTGCCACTCCAGTACTGATGGCTCACGGCAAGACCAAACCAATCAGCAAGATCGAGGTCGGCGACAAAGTCCAGTCAGCCGACCCTAAGACGGGCAAACACCAAGGTGCCCGCACCGTCCAGCATGTGTGGATCAACCACGACCACGATCTGCTCGACCTGACCATCCGCACCAGGCGTGATCACACTGCCGTCCTTCATACCACTGCCAACCACCCCTTCTGGGACGAAACCGCCCACACCTGGGTCCCCGCCGGCAAGCTCCGTCATGGTGACGCGCTCAACACGGCCTCTGGGCACCACGCCTATGTCCTAACTGTCCGCTACACTCCCGGTGCTGCCAACCGCTGGAACCTCACCGTTCAGCAACTCCACACGTACTATGTGCTGGCGGGCGGTACGCCGATCCTGGTGCACAACAGCGACCTCTGTGGGGTAACGCGTGGTTCGGATGGGCGTTTCCAGTCGATCCCCAATCGACTGGATCCCGGTACAACGTATGCTCGCGTCACCCTCCGTTCGTCGACCAAGCAAGCGATCCAGGATGCTGCGCCACGCGACGCGGAAGGAAACTTCATCGATCCGAATACGCAGCAGCCTATTCATGGGCCATTTCATTACGGGCACAAGCCGGGATTTGAGTACTGGCGAAATCGAGACATGGCGCAGCTGCTAGGTTGGGATCGGAAGCAGTTCATAGAGTATGAGAACGATCCGAGTCACTACCAAATCGAAGATCCCTACAACAATTTGAGTCATCAATATGAGCAACCGTGACGCACGTGATCGCCAGGGGCGAACCCCGCTCCATATTGCGGCCTTGCGTGGTGATGTATCCGAGGTCGAGCAGCTGATCGCCTCTGGCGCTGACCCCAGTGCTGCGGATAGCAACGGATTCACCCCGTTGCATCTGGCGGCGCAGGAGGGGCACGTCGGTGTGGCTCAGGTGCTGCTGGATAGTGGAGCTGAGGTTGATAGGAAGAATCGCTTCGGAAACACCGCACTATCCGTTGCAGTGTTCAACTCTCGGGGTAGGGGGGACCTTATTTCCCTCTTGCGAGAGCGTGGCGCTGACCCCTTGGTTGAAAATGCGAGTGGACAGACCCCGTTTGGTCTAGCTCGCTTGATCGCCAATTTTGATGTGGCTCAGTATTTCACCGATATCGAACCTCCTGAGTAGCCGATTAAATGCAGCCGAAGTTCAGGGTTCCCCCGGAGCCTGCGTACTGTGAGTGGATGTCGCGCTCGCGGTGCCGCCGGGGGGCTGCTGAAGTACGCGCACACGTCTGGCGACTGGCTGGTGAAGCAGCACACCGGATCTCGTCCTGAGCGAGGCGCTGTTCGGCAGTGGGGGACGGCTGTACAACGTGTGCGAGTTGCCTGCGGACATGCTTGCTGTCCCCGAACAGCTTCAGCGGATTCAACTGCCGGGGTGGGCAGGTCCCGAGGACTCCCCCCGTGCGTTGGTCCTCTGCCCCGGGCAAGCTGCTGGGCCAAGATGGCCTGGGCGTCCACAGCTGGCTTCATGTCCGGAATTGGACCCGCGCTGATTTGGATGCGATCTGCGCCGCCGTCTCCGGACGACCCGCGGGGTACACCGATGGCTTTATCGGTGCAGTTGGCCCCACTTCTCCGGCCTGGCGCGGCTCCAGGACAAACCGGGCGCAACCGCTTCCGGTCAGGACTGGCCCCGCCGCTGAACAGGGCGAACGGCTTCCCGTGGGGCCGATTCAAGCCGGAACCGAACACTTACGTGGGTCCAAGTCGGACCGATTCCGGTGGGTCGGCGGCACCGATAAAGCCACACCGAGCCACTCAGTTCCGGACCGCTGCCCTTCTGAACTTGTCGCGCTACCTCTTGAGACATCTCCAGTCATGAGACCACGGGCGAGGCAGACGACGTTGTCAGGTCTAGTACTACAGGGCTAGATCTTGATCATGGGGTGATGGGAGGCTCTGGCTGTGGCCACGACACAGCCCCATGATCCAGATCGTCCGTCGGACGCCGTCAGCCCGGCCGATTTAGCCGTCTGGGACCGCGAGTTCGCCGCCCTGGGCGAGCGGACAACCCCGCTGTTCTACCGTCCGGAATCCCAAGAGCACGCCCTTCAGTACCTGCGTGGGCTCCTCTCCCCATTGCAGCGCAAGAACGGCTGGACCATGGCCGAGTTCGCCGGCGAGAAGGAGCCCAAGGCACTCCAGCGGTTCTTGAACCTCACCCCGTGGAGCGCGGATCTGCTGCGGGATCTGGTCCGCGACTACGCCATGGAACGCTTCGCGGATCCCCGGGGCGTGCTGATCGCCGACCCCACCGGGTTCGCGAAGAAGGGCGTCAAATCCGCCGGGGTCCAGCGGCAGTATTCCGGCACCCTCGGACGTGTCGACAATTGCCAGATCGGGACGTTCCTGGCCTACGCCAACCGTCGTGGCGACCGTGTGCTGATCGACCGGGAGCTCTACCTGCCCAAGGATTCCTGGGCCGTCGACTTCGAACGCCGCCGGGAGGCCGGGATCCCGGACGAGGTGACTTTCCGCACGCGTCCGCAGCAGGTCCAGGCCATGATCGACCGTGCCGTGGCGGCCGGGGTGCCGTTTTCGTGGTTCGTCGCGGACGAGGAATTCGGCCAGAACAGGATCCTGCGCAGGCACCTGGAAGCAGAAGGCATCTTCTACTGCATGGCTGTCCCGAAATCCACCGACGTGAACACCGCGGGCATCACCACCAATCCCGACACCCCGACCCGGTTGGACAACCTGGCATCACACCTGCGGCCGGGGGACTTCTCCCGGCGTGCCTGCGGGATCGGAGCAAAAGGATTCCGCACCTACGACTGGGCCGTAATCGCCGGACGGGACGGGCGCCCGTACGTCGTCCGCCGCACCATCGCGGACGGGGAGCTCGCCTACTTCCACTGCTACAACCCGCGCGGGGAAGCACTGTCGGAACTGGTGGCGGTCATCGGATTGCGCTGGCCGGTCGAGGAGTGTTTCGAGGCGGCCAAGCAGCAGGCCGGGCTGGACAACTACCAGGTACGCAAATACGACGCCTGGCATCGCCATGTCACCCTGGCCATGCTGGCGTTGGCATTCCTGGCCGCGATGGCCCGAACCCCGCAAAAGGGGGCTCTTCCGACCTGGGCGGTGACCGCGGGCCGCGAACGCGGAGGCTCGCGGCCCTGACCGTCGCCGAGGTCCGGCGGCTGTTCAACCTGATCGGCTTGGCTCGCACCGCCATCGACCAGGGACTTCGCTGGTCGATGGCGGTGCGCGCATCAGGCGGAGGCGCGACGGCACCATTTCCGAAGGCGGCTGCGGCTCCAGATGATCAAGATCTAGCCCTGTAGTACTAGGCCTCGCTTCCAGCTGATGGCTAGCCTGTGCGGCGGCAAAGGGTTCGACTACGACCAGCTGTGCCGAGGGCTACGCGAGTTGTCCGCCATCGCAAGGACCGGATGGACGTTGAACCCAGTCGGAAACGGCCCCAATAGGCAACTGTCCAGAGCGTCGATTGCAGGATGTCCTGAGGCCCGTTCATGCTCAGGGCTCAGTACCATTGGGCTGCGGTTACGATCTATATGCACTACTGGCTTGATCGGGAGGCGATGGCGTGGCGCGCGAGGACAGGCCGGCGGCGAGGAAGCCGTATCTGGCCGGCGGGGCGGAGTTCGCGGCACTCTACGACGTGAAGCGGCTCCAGGTCAGCCAGTGGATCAGCCGTGACCAGACCCTGGACTACCGGTACGCGAAGATCATCAGCGGCTCGCCGTACTGGCTCCTCCAGTTCGCCAGGCGATTCGGGGAGACCACACCGCGACCGCGGCGACTCAACGAAACAGAGTTGGCGCGGCTCGTCGAGGAACAGGCACCCGGGTACTGGGTCGGGGAAGTGGAGCAGCTACCGCCGCTGGTTGGTCAGGCTGAAGTGACAGCCCTGTTCCGGCTTGAGGACAGCGCGTTGGTGCGTAAGGCGGTGGGTACGGGCCGGTTCCGGCCTGCTGATTACACGCTGTCCGGGTCCCCGATCTGGCTCCTGGAGCCGATCATCGAAGACGCCCCCAGCTTGCAGGCCAGCGCGCGGGGAGTCGAGTGGGCGATAGACGAATCGATCCTCACGGCTCTGCGCGACGGCACGTACGACGGACCGGGGTCTAAGATCATCCCCCGCGGCCGGGCGGCGGCAAAGGCGAAGTAACACCAGTTCAGAAGCTATTTAAGCCTTGATCCATCCCGTAATTGCATATAGAATAGAAGCACACCCGCAGGGGGTGCGCTTCTATCTTTCGGGGGTGGCGTGCGGTATCGAAGAGGTCCTCCCCGGGGATGGTTGGCGGCGTTGTCGATCGACATTCCCTCTCGGCAAAGATAGATTCCAACACTCCAGGGTGTTCGTGCTGTCGCTAAGGGGGAGCCTTGCTGATCGAGCAGCCGCCGTTGTTCGGCACCATCCAGCCCGTCCGCCACCCCGCCGTCGTCGGCAACCCGACCATCCAGCAGCGATTCGAGGCGTTCCACGCCCTCAACCCCTGGGTCATCAGGGCGCTGACTCGGATGACCGCTGACTGTGTGGAGAAGGGGTTCACCCGCATCGGGATCGGGATGCTCTTCGAGCTCCTGCGCTACCAGTACGGCGCGGCGACCAAGGGCGACGAGTTCGCGCTGAACAACGACTACCGCTCCCGGTACGTGCGGCTCCTCCTGGCCGAACACCCGGAGTGGACATCCCTTTTCGAGGTCCGGGCCCTGCGCGCGGACTGAACACGACCTCTTGGAGCCAGATCGTGAACGCACCAGCGGGCGACGCAAAGCCGCCCGCCGTCAAGCTCAAGACCCGCAAGCCAACAGGGATCGTCCCTTGGCCCCTTCTGCTGATCGAGGGGGAGGAGGGCGCCGGCAAGACGTACTCGGCCGCCCAATTCTCCGGCAGCAAGCGCATCGGACAGATGTACTGGATCGACCTCGACGAGGGATCAGCCGATGAGTACGCGGCGATCGAGGGCGCCAACTACGAGATCATCGACCACGACGGGACCTACCGCGACATCCTCGAACAGGTCGAAGCCGTGGCAGCCGAGGCCCGGCGTGCAGCAGCCGCCGGGAAGCCGCCCGTCGTGCTGACCATCGACTCGGGGTCGGCGTTGTGGCGGATGCTCACCAACTGGACATACGAGCGAGGGCGTCGAAGCCGGAAGAACCGGGCCCTGCTCCAGGAGGACCCGGACGCCGCGTACGACATCGGCCGAAACCTGTGGAACGACGCCAACGAGCGGTGGAACAGAATCATCTACCTGCTCCGCACACTGCCGGGCATCGCCATCGTGCTCGCGCGAGGCAAGCAGGTCAGCGCCACCGACGACAACGGCCAGCCGATCTCGAACCGGTACGAGTGGAAGGTGTCCGCCCAGAAGGATCTGGGATTCGACTCGTCGTGCTGGATCCGCATGAAGCGCAACGCCGACCCCCAGGTCATCAAGGTTCGGTCGCTCCGGATGTGCGTCGAGGAACGCAAGCCCCTGACGCTCCGGGACTTCAGCATCGAGGACCTGGTCTTCAACAGGCTGGGGTGCTCCGTCCAGTCCCAGCCCCGCATCATGCCCGCGCTCGTCGGCGACCTCGTTCAGCCCTGGCTCACGCGCATCGCGGAGCTCGGCGACAAGGAGCAGCTGGGCGCGCTCTGGCGCAGCGTCCCGGACCCGGCCAACCGACTCAGCCGGGAGGAGATCGCCACTGTCCGAGCCGCCGCCGAGCAGAGAGCCGCTGAACTCGACACTCCTCGCCGGGAGATGGGGGAGGGGCCGCTGTCGGATGCCGAAAAGCTCCGCGCCGCCGCCAAGCGGAAAGCCGCCGAGCAGGACGCCGACGCCGAGCAGTGAGCGGCCCAACGACCTCTTGGAGAATCCCCATGTCCGTAGCCACTCTCGTCGACGGCGTCGCTCCCTCACTGTGGGACGCCGCGCACCACGTCGACGCCCGTCGACCGCGTTCCCTGCAGACGCAACTCGGTGCGTCCGACACCGTATGCGGTCGTCGGGCCGCCTACATCCTGCACGGCGCCACGCCGACCGATCACCCCGACAAGCGGGCGGCGATCCTTGGCACGTTCATCCACCACGGCCTGCTGGAATCCGCACGCACGGAGTACGGATGGCTGGTCGAGCGCAGCGTCCAGGACGACCTGATCAAGGGTCACGTCGACGTCATCCAGCTCGACAAGGCGACCGCAGCCCGAGTACCGGCTCGCCACAGACCCGAGATACCCGCCGACGTGCTCACCGTCGAGGACGTGAAGACCAAGTCCACTTACCTGTGGGACCGGGTCCTTCGCTACGGCGCCACCGCCGCCGAACTGCGGCAGGTCCATCTGTACGCGGGCGCGCTCTTCGAGGTCGGGTTCGAGGACGTCCCCGGCCAGCGATACCTGGCCCGCCTGGGGCCGCTCGACGTCGGACGCATCCGCTTCCGGTTCATCAACCGCGACAGCGGCGCCGAGCACGTCCAGGAGATCGACTTCGACCCGCAGCGTGCCGCAGAGGCGCAGTGGTGGGTCGAGCGCGTACGCGAGACCAAGGACCCCGACGAGATGCCTCGGGACTTCCACGGGCCCGGTCTCGACGCCATCTGCGACTACTGCCCTTTCCGGTCGCTGTGCTGGCCGGGCACGGCTCCGGGGGTGCCCGAGCAGACGGCGCTCATCCACAACGACGCCGACCGTGAACAGGCCCTCGCCGACTACGTCAGAGGACACGAACTGGCCAGCGAGGGCGACAGGATCAAGAAGTTCGCGCGCAAGAAGCTCGACCAGTCTCCCGCCGGGACCTACGGCCCCAACAAGCTGTCCTGGCGCGGCGGCAACGACGAGGAGAAGGACGACGTTGAGGCAATGGTCGACCTTCACGAAGTCGCTGGCATCCCGGTTCCCATGACGCCGGACACCAACCGCATGCTCAAGAACCTCAAGGCGGCAGGACTGGCCGTCCCTCAAAGGAAGACCGGCAAGAAGACTCCCAGGGTCATCAACGTCACGCCGGCCTGACACGAGCCCACGCACAGCAGCCCCGCCCGGACGACCGGGCGGGGCAACCCGTCCTGCCGTCGTGCTGTACCGCCCCAAGAGGAACCGTGTCCATCCAACTGATGATCGCTGCGGCGTACTTGCCGCCCGAGAAGCTCACCCAGAGCCAGAAACTCGCCCTCATGAAGATCGCGGACAGTGCCGACGACGAGACTCGCCTCGCTCGGCCCGGTATTACCCGCCTCGCTGCGTGGGTCGGCGTGACCGACAAACGGGCGATCACCATCGTCACGGAGCTGATCGCCAAGGGCCTCGTCGAGCGCGTGGAGACCGGCAAGGCGGGACGCGCGGCGGTCTACCGGCTCTTCCCACTCGGCATACCGCCGACGCCGACCACGCCGGAGCTCAAGGAGCGCCTGGAGGCCCGCAAGGCTGCCCCGAAGAACACCAACAAGGCCCGCTCCGGAGTTGCGCGTTCGGCCCCTGCGAAGCCTGCGATGACCTATCAGGACGTCGAAGACCGCGAGGCTGCTCGTCGAGAGAAGGCCGAATCGCCGCAGGCCGAAGCTGGGTTCCACGGGGGGAACCCCGGCGAGGAGGCAGGGTTCCACGGGTGGAACCCAGACGGGCAGGACAGCAGGGTTCCACCCGTGGAACCCGGTGAGTTTCACGGGGGGAACCCACTGGGTTCCAGCGGTGGAACCCCTTCCTTTCCTGCTTCTTCCTCTGTCCTTCCTTCCCCCCCTACCCCCACGGCTGACGCCGCGGGGGAGGCCGTGTCCGCTCCACCAGATGACTCCGCCCAGGAGCGCGGGGAGCCGCCTGAGGGTTGCTCGAAGCACCGGGGGCGCCCCGCTGCCTCCTGCCGTGGGTGCGGCACCAACCCGCGCGCAGGGCGCCGGAGGGAGCAGGAGGAGGCCAAGGACGAGGAACACCGTGAGCACGGGCGCTTCTGGGTCGAGTGGCACGAGGAGGCCGCCAGGCGCCGCCTACGGGTCGAGGAGAACCCGGACGCGACCGAAGAGGCACGCAGAGCTGCGCGCGAGGCCGTACGAGCACGGAAGGGCGGCAGCCAGCGAAAGACTTAGGCACCCGAAAGAAAATTTCACCAGGAATATGGACACCTCCAGGAATGCATATAGAATAGAACCAGATGGAGGGGGAGGGGCCCCCTTTTCGACCGGAAGGACGACATGAACTACCTGCCCATCCTTCGCCGCTGTCGCAAGGGTGCGCTCGTGCTCGACAACGGGGCTGCCGCCCGTGAGCGGATTCACGGTCTCGCCGACCGCTACCGCCAAGACCCCGAGGGTGTCGGCGACATGCTCATCCAGATCGCCGACCTGAAAGACCTGGTCGACTGTGAGCGCCACCTCGGCGGGCTCGGCCGCGCCAAGCTCGTGAGGGACGAGATCGTCGGCGAACTCCTCGACGACGTCGGCGGCGCCGAGATCCACTTCGACCACCGCGTGAACCATCAGGCGCTCATGCAGGCCCGCGACCTCGCTCACCAGGCGCTGGACATCGCCGATGTCGCCGGCCAGCGCGCCGACGAGCTGGAAGCTTCGGCCGCCCGCGCCCGTCAAGCGCGCGAGGAACGGCGCAAGACCCCCCGCCTGGTGTTCGTCACCCGCCCGCGGTGAGCACGTCCATGTGTATCAATTTTGGCCTGAGATAGATCCCAACTCTGTACTGTTGGCTGGCCACGACCTCTTGGAGAAGGAACTGTGAGCAACGAACTGGCGCCGCTGGCCCCGATGCCCGTGCACAACAACACCGAAGACCCGCTCTGGCTGGCCGTGTGGAGCGCCTACGAGCCGGTCATCACCGCGCTGCGCCGCATCCCGCTCGTGACCAACGTCGAGTCCGGGAACATGTTCGCCATCACCGCCGAGCTCACCGACGGCTCGTATCTGTGGATCTCCTCGGTCGAGGACCTGCCCATGGACCCGGCCGCGCTGGAGGGCTTCCAGGTCAAGCGGCTCCACGACGACAACCCGAACGTCGACGAGGTGTTCTACGACTCCACCGACAGCGGAGAGCAGTCGGAACACGGCAACAACACCGTCCCGCTCATCCAGGCCATCACGGCCTTCGTCACCGAGCGGCGCCTCGCGCCACGCGTCATCGACCTGATCTCCGTCCGGCTCCGGGGTGTGTCGGCGCAGCGCCTGCCGGTGTCCAAGCTGCTCCACGGCCCTCTCACCGACACCAGCACGGCCCTCATTGAGTACGCCAACGTCGTGCGCGCCATGGCGGCGAAGGGCTGGACGTGCGTCCACGCGCAAGGCGGGACGGACTGGCCGCTCACCGTGTGGGAGCTGAACGACGAGGTCGGCATCCTCTACCTCGCGTCCACCGGACAGGTGATCGTCTGATGGCGGACACCGAAGCGATCCCGCAGAATCCGGCGGAGGAGACAGGCAAGCGCCCCTGCGCCTGCGTCATCGCCCACCCGCAGGACGAGGCCGAACAAGCCCGAGCCCAGGCCGCGTTGGACAACGGACTCGCGACCAACGACGCCCACGGGGTGCTCGTCGCGTGCATGCAGCTCCTTCAGCCCTGCCCGGCTCGCTACGAGGTGGTGGCGCGGTGACCGAACTGCACGCGCTGTACGCACTGCTCGTGCTCGCCCTCGGTGTCGGTGCCGGCCTCACCGTGATCGTCATCGCAGAGCTCCGCTGGGAGGCCCGCAGCCGGGACCCGCGCCGCACGACGCACGGCGAAGTCCACCGCCGCCACGCCGCCCACCGCTGAACGCGCTGCCCGGCCCGACTCTGGGCCGGGCAGCCGTAGACCTCTTGGAGAACGCCCCCGTGGGATACGACATCTACATCCAAACCTCCGACGGTAAGCCCGCCGAAGGTGACCAGAACTACTTTCGGTTCGCCTACACGGCGATGCCGCGCACGCTCGACGCAATGAACAATTTCGGGATGCTCGTCGAGCTGCCCATGCCGTCATACCCCCAGCTGACCGAATACGGGCTGGAGGGAGTGGACCACCGGCCCGGCACCAAGATCGACGAGAGCACGGCGAACCGCATCGCCGAGTTCCGGACCGCGTACCAGGCAGTCAAGGACGCTTCGGAGCCTGTGCCGACCGGAATACCCAGGTACAAGCTCTTCTACAACGACGCCTTCCTCGTGACGGTCGCTGAGATCACCGCCGCCCTCACCGCCTATGACGCCCACCCAGGCGTGGCCATCGCAGGGATGCCCGTGGGCGACCCGGTGTGGGGGCACTGGATCACCTTCCTGCGCCGTGCGCAGGCACACGGCGGCCTCCGCACTTACTGATCTCGGCTGACGCCCGGCCCCGCGACGTAGGGCCGGGCGCGCAGGACCTCATGGAGAACAACTACCCATATGGCCACCTGGATTGACCTTTTGTGTGGCGCGGGCGGCAGCAGCACTGGACTTGTCGAAGCCGGGCACGAGCTGTTGCTCGGCATCAACCACTGGCGGCTCGCGATCGAGACGCACGCCGCCAACCACCCCAACTGCGAGCACGCCGTCATGACGCTCAGCGACGGCTTCCCCATGCGCATGCTGCCCAAGGCCGACGCCCTGTGGGCATCCGTCATCTGCACCGAGATCAGCCCCGCGGGCGGCAAGCCCCGGGAAACCAACCAACTTGATCTTCTCGACCTGCTCGAGGAAGAACGCGACGAGTGGGAGTCCTTGACCAAGGACGCCTTCGAGGCGACCCGGGTTACCGCCTGGTGCGTGGTGCGAGCCGCTGAGGCGAAGCGGTTCAAGGCCATCGTCGTCGAGAACGTCATCGAATTCGGCCTGGACTGGGTCCTGTTCGCGACCTGGCTCCAAGCGATGGAGCTGCTCGGATACCAGTACCAGATCGTGTGCGTCAGCAGCGCCCACGTCGGTGACGAGGTCAACCTGCGCGCTCCGCAGTGGCGTGATCGGATGTACGTCGTTTATCTGGACAGTTCGA
Organism: Streptomyces sp. NPDC101152; assembly: GCF_044768275.1. Classification (NCBI taxonomy): domain Bacteria; kingdom Bacillati; phylum Actinomycetota; class Actinomycetes; order Kitasatosporales; family Streptomycetaceae; genus Streptomyces; species Streptomyces sp. NPDC101152. The sequence goes on from NZ_JBIWPO010000040.1 coordinate 62,197, forward strand.
GGTTGTTCAGGGGTCTTTTCCCTCGGGCGTGTGTCACTCGATCAGGCGAGGTCAGGGTCCTTGTCGACGTAGGAGCTGAGCTCGTCGATGCGTTTCTTCTGAGTTGCGGCATCGAATCGCCCCTTGGCCCACTGCTGCCAGAGGCCGTCAGGTTGCAGAAACCGGCCGGCGTGGTTGGCGCCCCGAAGTTCATCGATGCGCAGGAGGGCGCCGAGTGCCCAGGGCTGGTCGTACTGGCAGTCGTCCCGTGGCAGGTAGTGGTCCAGATAGGCGGTGAGGATCTCGGCGTCCTGTTCGGTGCCAAGACGGGCGAGCGCGAAGCAGTAGCCCTGTCCGGCGTAGACCAGCTCGCTTGCCAGCAGCATCGTTCCGAGGCGCTCGCGAAACTGGTCGCGGCGGCTGATTCCGATCAGCCAGGCCGCGGTAATGCGCGATCGCCACTCGCAGTCGAGCAGGACGCCCAGCTCGTGGTCGGTGATCTGGTGCGCGTCCTCGACGAGCGCGCGCAGGAAGGTGGCCTTGTCTGGCACGTCGTGCCGAGCGAATTGTCCGCCCAGCAGTTTCAGGTAGCGCCGGTTGGCCCGCTCTCCGGGGGTGACGTAGCGGCGGATGGCCTCCATCAACTCGGGGTCGTCTTCCCTGGGGTATCGCATGACCGCATTCTCATGGGGCTGCTGCTGATGGTCCATGCGTTTGCGGTGTCAGTGGTCTTCGTCCGCGGCCTGGTGTGGCTCGCCCAGGTCATCCAGCAGACCGGCGATGCGGTCGGCGGTCCGCTGGTGGCGTTCGACCTCGCGGTCCCAGCCGCGGGCTTCCGCGTCGGCGACCAGCTGTCGCTCGACGCAGAGGCGATCACGCAACCGTGGCGCGTATTGCGGGGTGGTGATGAACTTCGCGCAGGTCAGGTAGAGCTCGCACTCGCAGGGGCCTTCCTGGGGCAGGCGCAGGCAGCGGCCGAGCTCCAGCTCGGTCTTGTAGAAGTTGCTCTTGAGCCAGTCCAGGGCGTCCTGGTCGAGGCGTCCGGCGCGCAGGGTGTCGGCGAGCGGGCCGGCGATGACCGCACCGGGCTGCAGGACGGCCTGGTAGTCGGCCAGGACCGTGGGGTCCGAGATGTGGGTGTAGGTCATCGACATGCCCGGGCTCTTGTGCCCGAGGACCTTCATGATGGTCTGCATGCGGGCGCCCTTCTCGGCGAGTTGGGTGCCCAGGGTGTGCCGGAAACGGTGCGGGTGGATCGCCGGTTTTCCTTCCCCGTTGAAGATCCCGAGCTGCTGGCAGATCTCGCCGAGTGGGTTGGCGAACAGGTAGTCGGGGTGGGCGAGTCCGCCGTTGCGCAGGAACAGGTAGCGCACCGGTCGGCCCAGGTCGGGGTCGTGGATGCCCCGGTCGGGCTGGGGCTCGCGCAGGGCGACGAGGGCGCGGATGGCCTCGGCCGCCTCCTCGTGCAGGGGGACGGTGCGCTCTTTGAGGGCCTTGCCGGCCGCCAGCCGCAGGCGAGGGGTGTCGTCCGGGTAGGCGTCCAGGCAGTCGAGGTGCAGTTTGCGGATCTCGGTGCGGCGGGCGCCGCTCCACCGTGCGACGAGCAACGCGCACCGCTGCAGCGGACATTGAAGCGCCCGGACCTGCTCCATCACGGGTTCGAGCTGATGCTCCGGGATGAAGCGCGGGACCTTCTCGATGCGGCGCGGCATGTCCGCGTGGGTGATCAGCGGGCGGGCCGGGACGTCGTCCCACTCGCCGAGGGCGGCATGGCGGAAGAAGACGGCGACGGTCGAGATGATGCCGGCGCGGTAGGCCGGGCTCAGCGGCTCGTCGGGGTGCTTGATCTTCCGCAGGCGGTTGACCGACTCCATGAAGGCGACCAGGTCTGCACGGTGTAGCTGGTCGAGGCTGTCGATGTGCGGGCGCTCGGTGTCCAGCCAGAGGCCGAAGCGCCGCAGTCCGCCGCGGGTACTGCTCATGGACTCGGGCCGCAGGACCAGGGCGCGTTCGGTCAGGAAGCGTTCCATGACGGCGTTGATCCGCGGCTTGCCGCTCAGCGAGGGCGGCGGGACGGCCTCCAGCCGGGGCGGGCGGGTGCCGATGATGCCGGCGTGGAACAGTGCCATGCCAGCTCGAAAGGCGCTGGTGCCCCAGGCCCCCTTGATGGTGGACAGACGCTCGGGGGCGATGACCTGGTCGATGTCCGGGATCTGGTCGAGATTCCTGATGGCCCGACGCATTTCCTCCACGTCGTCGGTGGTGATCGCGCCGAGGTCCGGGTCGCCGCGGTGCAGGACGAGCCGGATCAGGGCCCAGGGCAGGCGGAAGTTCTCCTCCCGGCGGGCGTGTCCGAGGGAGATCAAGCACTCCCGCATCGCGTCGACCTGCTGGCGCAGCGGCAGCCCCAACTGGTCGGCGATGAGGAACGGTTTGAGCACGCCGATACCCAGCAGCCATCCCCAGTCCAGGCGCAGCCGTCCGGTCAGTGCCAGGTAGATCAGGTAGTGGCGGGCGTTGAAGTTGATCCAGCCGACGGTCTGATCGAAGCCGTCCGCGGGGCCGCTGCGCTGGCTCTGTTCTTCTCCGGTGCGCCAGCCCAGGCGTTGCCGCAGCGGCAGGGCGAACCAGGCGGTCAGCTCGGGGTAGGTGCGCACGAAGCGCCGGTGGTAGGCGGCGTGCTTGGTGCGCCACTGGGCGCTGACGTCCAGCCGGGTGATGAAGGCCGTGTACTCCGCCATGGGGCAGTGGCGCGGAGTCTGGGGATCGGGGGCCGGCGATGAGGCCCTCAGCGACGGGTGCTGGTTCACGGCGTCTGCTCCCCGATCGCCTGGCGGTAGTCCTTGATGACGTCCGGGTCGCTGACGCGGGTGTAGACCTTCATCGAGTCCGGAGTCGCATGGCCCAGCCGGGTCATCAAGGTCAGCTCCCGCATCCCGCCCTCGAACATCCGCGTGGCGTGGGTGTGCCGCAGGCTGTGGGGCGTCAGCCAGGCGTCGCGGACTCCCGCGCGCGTGGCGGCCCTGGCGAACATCCGCACCATCCCGTCGTAACTCAGCGGCTCCGTGCGGCGTTTGCCCCGGCCGCCGACCAGGAAGACCCAGGTGATGTCGGTGTCGGTGGGCCGCTCGCGCAGCACGTAGTCGTTCAGCGCGGGCAGGGCCCGGTCCTCCAGCAGGTCCACGACGCGGTCCCGGCGCGACTTCTGCTGCACTCCCCGCGGATGGTCGTCCCGCTTGCGGACGGTGATCCGGCGCCGGCCGTAGGAGATGTCCTCCAGCCGCAGCCCGAGTACCTCGCCGGGCCGCAGCCCGCCCTCCCACATCACCTCCAGCAGAGCCCGGTCACGGCGGGTGCGCAGGGCGGTGAGGAGAGCGGCGTAGACCTCGGCGGTCATGGGCCGCGGCATCGCCTCGACCGTCTTCACCCGCAACACCCGGCGCACCGGGCGCTGTTGCGCCGCGTTGGCCAGCGGCGGCCGGTACCGTCCCGGGACCCGGGCTGCTGCTTGGTCGACGACCTTGACGATGGGGTTGTCCCGGCCCGTGTACTGCTCGCTGGCGATCAGGAACTCGTAGAACGAGGACACCGCCGCCATGATCCGGTTGCAGGTCTTCGCCGACAGCACCCTGCCTGCGGTGGTCGCGAGCCCCAGTTCCAGACGCTGGGCCCGGCGCGAGGAGGAGGCCAGTCGCAGCCACTGCAGAAACTCCATGGCCCGCGACGGCGTGAACTCCGAGGCCGTAAGCCCTATTTCGGTGAGGAACAGGAACAGCTTCTGCAGGTCGTGCGCGTACGCCCGCACCGTGTTGGGCGAGTACGCGCGGACCGCGAGCAACCGCAGGAACTCGTTGACCTCGTTCACGGGCTCGCCGGACGCATCGACCAGACGCACCTGCGGCTGGCCGGGTTTCGGATCGACCACCTTGATGACACGCACGGCCGGAACCCTATGCACAGTCGGCAGCACACACAGTCACCAGGAAGAGTGGACTGTCCAGATAACACCGTCTTCACCCTCAAGACCATGCGCAAGCCCGACCTGGAGCCCAGGCCGCTTGCTCCTTGCGTCGACTGCGGCGAGGACGTTCACGCGGTCCAGTCGTGGACCAGGACCGAGGGCCTGCGTATCGGGAAGTACCGGCGCGACTACATCTACCGCTGCCCCAACTCCCGCTGCCGCCACGCCATGGTCGAGCCGTACGTCCGCCCGGCCAGCAACATCATCGACTTCAGCGACCTCGGGAAGCGGATCGGCGACCGCAAGAAGCCCCTCGCGGACACCACCATGGACCGAATCCGCGCGGGCCGCAGCAAGTTCCCCTGGCGCCCGTACTCGATCTCGCTCACCCATGGCAAGGACGGCGGGGACAGGGCGTACGCCGTGGAGGACCGGCCTATGCCCGTCCGGACGGTGAAGCAGGGCGACGCGCTGCTGGTGCCGACCGGCGGCTCCTGGAACACCGACGCCGTCCCCCTCGACGTGCCGATGCGTACTCGCACCACCCGCGAGAGCGAAGCCCTGCTGACGATGGATCCGTTCATCATCGAGTACCGCAACCACGCCACCGCCAGCCCCGCGAGCGACCCGCTCAGCGTCGTCACCGCCCAGGGCAACCACCACGGCCTCGTCACGCACGCCGGCACAACCCCCGAGCATGCGCGGAACACCCTCGTCGTGCCGTACCGCAAGGCCGCGGTGAAGACGGCCGCCGAACCCGTCCACACCCTCTCCACCCGCGACTCAGCCGCTCTGGTGCAAAACGCCCCGGACATCAACGACTGCTACTTCCGGATGCTCAAGCCGCGCGAACAGCTCGAAGGGCAGCGGTTCCCCAAGAAGTACGTCGTCTACGGCAACCAGGCCGAGCAGACCGCACAGGCAGGCAACGCGGTCTCGGTGAACGTCGCCCGGTGGATCGGCCAGCGATTGGAGCCCGTCCTGTGACCGGATCACGAACCCTGATCGGCACCCACGTAACCTCCCACGCCCCATGCTTCGGCGATGAGGACTTCGCGGTTGCCGACGACAGATGGAAGAACGGCATCGAGCTGGTCGCCATCTGCGAACCCGTCCTCTACGTCTGCGGCGGCTGTCCCTACCGAGCCGCCTGCATCCGGCAAGTCGTCCCAGCCAAAAGCCTGTTCACCGGAATCTGCGGCGGCCGGATCTGGCTCAACGGCGTGATCATCCACGAGCTGCCGGACACCGACCCCACCGAGCTGCCAGTCCCGGTCATCCGCAAATCGTGCGGCACGGCTGCCGGTTCGCGCGCTCACCGCCGGGCCGTAGAGCAGCAATGCCCCCGGTGCCTGCCCTACTACCGCCCCGGTCCGAACCCACTGGACGCGGAGGAACAGGCCGCGCAGCAGCTCAAGCTCCCCGACGTTCCCTGACCAATCGAGAGGAATCGCAGTGAAGCACCTGACCGCCACATGCACCAGCACGCCGGACGGCTACCGGATTCGAGTTCTGGACGAGGACTACGGCGTCTACTTGGTACACCTCTTCTTCGACTGGGACAGCTTCCGCCCGGCCAGCGCCGGTCACCGGCTGATCGAGCACGGCTACATGATCCGACCCGACGCCCGAACCCCGAACGCAGTGAACGGCTGGAGAGAGGTCCCGGGCCAACCCGAAACCTGGTCCGTGCCGGTCATGCCGACGAACGGAGGCACCCCAGAGACGCACCCCATGATCACCGAGCGCCTCGTCGAAGCGGTCTCTCACTGGATGGAGGGACGCCACGACCAGGCCCAGGAAGTCCTGGCGGACCTCGCGCGGAACGGGACACCCTCGCTGATGTACGGCGTCGCGACGGGACTCGCAGTCATGGCGAAGGCGGCCTTGGCGAAGACGCAGGGACTCGATGCCGACACAGCGTCCTGGATCATTCTCACTTCCGACGGCAGCAGTCCCGAGGACATCCTTCCGCAGCCACACCTCTTCGCAGCCCGCTTCATCACCGCGTTCGCCAACGGGGACACCGCCACCACGCTCGCCCTCTACGGGGCCGCCTTCACTGCGCCGGACCCCGAACTGTTCTCCCACTGCCTCGAGATGCTGTTGGCGGCCACCGGTGAGGCAGTACGCGCCGCGACTCCGGGGGCCGACCGATGACCAGTTCTGCCACGTACTCGTCCGACGGACTGCGCCACGACGTTGCCGACCCGGCGACATGGAGCGTCCGGATCTGCGCGGGGCGATGCGGCACGTGCATCTTCCGGCCGGGCAACCTGATGTGCTTGGAAGAGGGACGCGTGGCAGAGATGGTCGCCGACGCCATCGCCCAGGAGGGTCACATCGTCTGCCACGCCACTCTTGGCACCGACGCCCCTGCCATCTGCGCGGGCTTCGCCGCGCACCGGACCGGCCGTGCCGCTTCCCTTGCCCTGCGCCTGGCCCGAGCCCGTGTCCTTCGCACTGTCTGGGTGCGCGTCGACACCAGAAAGGTGGAGTCGTGACCAGCGTGCTCGCCGTGCTTGTCCTGCTCGCGTGGGTAGCGGGGGCCGTGATCCTGGTGCACGCCTTCCGGAGGCTGCTCGCCCACGACCCGATCCTGCGGCTGCTCTGCCAACTGCGGCCGGGCGCCGTCGATTTGTACCTCGCGGTGGTCATCGTCGCGTGGCCGGCGGCGGTGGCAGCGAAGACCCTGTCGGACCTCGTCGACCGGGGCCGCAGGTGACCCATATCAAGCCGGGACGGATCTTCGAGGCCTGCGACCCGCGGGACAGCATCCGCATACGGATTGAGCAATACAAGCCGGGGGACATGCGCGCCCTGGTCGCAGACGCCGCGACCGGTCGGAGGCGCCGCCTCATGCTGATCTCCGCCTTGCACGCGTCGGCCTTCACCAACGCCGGCGTGCCCCGCCGGAGCGGATACGCCCCCGAAACAACAGAGTCGGCACCGCCCGCAGCAGTTCACCCGGTCGGCGTTCCGGGCGAGAAAAATCCGGACTGGTTCGAGGGGATGCCCGGACGCCAGTTCAGGGTCGCACTGCCGCCCCGGCTGACGCTCCTGAACGCCAACCAGCGGCTCCATCACCACAAACGCGCGGAGATCACCAGGGTGTTGAGGCGTGCGGCCTGGGCCGCCTCGCGCGCGGTGCCGCACCTGGAACGGGCCCACATCATCGGGGTCCTGCATCCCGATGACAGGCAGAGGAGAGACCCGGCCAACTGGTACCCCAGCTTCAAGGCGTGCGTCGACGGACTGGTGGACCGAGGCGTCCTGGCCGACGACGACCATACGCGCGTCGTCGGCCCGGACATGCGCATGGGGCACGTGGTCGAGGGAGCGCGGCTCGTCCTCCACATACGCGACGTCACACCTGCGGAAGTGGCTGCTGGCCTGCGGAAATAAAGCCCGTCGGTGATCAAGAAAATCCGTCGAAAATCTCACCCCGTCCTCGAGCGCATATAGAATAGAACCACAAAGGCCCGGGGGGCGGCCCCCTTTTCGAACCGTCAGGAGAGACCGTGACAGACCCCTTCAGTCCCGAGGGCATCCGTCGGCGCCTGAGCGCCGAGCAGATCAGCCCCGCCCAGGCGGACCGGCTGGCCGAGGCCATCGTGGAGTCCCTCCAGCGGACCTGCAAGGAGTGGTTCCCCGGCACCGACTGCGACAACTGGCGGCAGATGCTCCCCGAGCCGCTGCTCGACGTCCTGGTCCAACTCCTCACCTGGGGCGAGGACGGTCAAATCGTGGCCGACTACATGCCCCCCGCCGCAGCCACCTGCATCTTCCTGGATCTGCAGAACCGTCCCATCCCCGTCGGCTGACGCCGTCAACGACTCCGCCCGGCGACCGGTGACCACCGCATCCCGGCCGCCGGGCGGCCTTGCGCCAAGGAGGTATGTGAAGTGCAAGACCCCTGCCCACTCGCGGACCGGCGGGTGTGCGAGGCCACCCGCAACCTTGCTCTCGCCGTGCTGAGACGCATGGCCGTGACCGCGGTTGCGATCGAGCCGCGCATCAGGACTCTCGTCGCCACCCGCAACGACCCCGGCTACGCCTTGTGGCGTCTGCACGGCGATGACGGACGACTCCTCCTCCGGTTCGACCTGCAGAAGCCGCCGGACCCGATCTGGGACAAGCTCACCACTGATCTGTGCCTACTCGCGCAGCTCGCGGACCTGCGCACGCACCCGCCCGGCTACTACTACGTCCACCCACTGGCCGACCCGCGTGACGTCGCGGTCCTTCTTCCCGCCAACCCCCGGGGCCTACCCCCGCGCACGATTGGACCTCTCCAGTGATCGCCACGACACCCGCCCTGCTCGTCTCCCCGAATGGCGAGGTCGAAGAACTGCTGCTCGACTCGCGCCACGTCGACCAACTCCGCTGTATCGGCTTCTACGTCGAAGCCCCTCGTGCACACCAACTCGGCCGCCGGGCGGTGGTCCACGCCGGACACGGTGCCGAGTCAGTGAACAATGTCGCCCGGCAGGCCTGGATGAGCATCACCGGGGGGAGCCGGCCGCCCCTTCTGCGAGGCCCCGTCGTGATCACCGGCGCAACCAATCATGCCGGCGACCTCACGCCCTTGTCCGAACTCAGTGCCGAGGCAATCCAGCGTGCAGCGGGTCTGCTCTCCGGGGCGACGACGACCATCGGCTTCAAGGTGAGCGCCGTCCAGCACCGCGGCGGCCGGAACTACCAGTGCGACGCTTACGCGATCAAGCGGAACAAGAACACCGGCCGGTGGGCCTTCGCCGTCCTCGACGGAATCGGCGACAGGCCCCAAGTCCGCCACTTCGCCCAAAGGTTCGCCCACCTCATCGCCCGGGAAGCAGCCCGGCACGGCAGCCCTGCCCGCGCCCTCGCGGCGGCGCGAGTGCAGGCCCGCAACGAACTGCGGTGGGAATTCGACCCGAGCGCCGTCGCCGTCGTTGCCGTGGCCGACCACCGGTCGCCCCTCATCCACGTCGCCTGGTGCGGGGACGCGCGGGCCTACCGACTGGCCCCGATCGGCATATCCCAGCTCCTTACCGACGACCACAACTACGCCCAGGACTTGCGCAGACGAGGGCGCACCCCCGGGCCGTACGACCGGAACTTCATCACCTCCTGCCTGATGAACGGCGACATCGGCACGGCCACCACCGAGAGAGGTCACACGCGCCGACTGCTGTTGTGCACCGACGGCGCGTACGCGCCGCTCGAGGAACGAGGTCAAGACGTCGGCGGAATCCTCGACCTCGCCGACGACGCGAAGGACGCCGCAGCCCTGGTCGTCGACGACGCGATAGCCGCCACCGCGGAGGGGTTCCCCGACAACGCCACTGCGCTCGTCGTGGACGTCACTCAGACCTGACGCTCCCCTTTATCCGTCCGAGAAGTGGCCGACCCCTACCCAGAATGCACATAGAAAAGAAGCATTCGGGGCGGCTCGCATCTGCAACCGGAGGTACCCATGTCCGCCCGCCCCGCGATACCGAAACTCAACACGCCCGAACACCACTTCGGCGCCATGTTTCTGATCCTCATCGCCCGCTCACCGGACGACGAGACGCTGCACGCCGCCCTGCGCCTCGCCGAAAACGCCGCCGTCGCGGCCTGGGCGCTGCGCCCGGAGGGGCTGACCACCCTCACCGTCGAGCAGTACCGGCAGCTCCTCGACTACACCGCCGCCTCCCAGGTCTTCGACCTGGCCCTGTTCCTAGGCGGCGACAGGAAGCAGATCCGAACCCTCATGGACTACATCGCCGGAGTGATGGCGGAAGTCCACACCCGCTATCCCTCTCCCAACCCCCAGGCCTGACAAGCCTGTTGGCCCGCAGTGCCCCAAAGGAGAACCGTGACCAGTCCACCCGACCCGCAGTGGTGGGTCATCTACCACGAAACCACCCCCATCGAGATGACGATCACCGCTGTCGAACTCCCTCCCAGCGACGACGCCGCCCACGACAAGCGATGCGCCGGACTGGAGGCATCCGGCCAACTCGCCTATGTCATTGCCGCGCCCGACCAAGACGCCGCCGCCGAGATCGCCGGCCGGATCTGGGCCGAAGAACTCGTCACCAACCCGGCACGCCATGCCGCCGCAGAGGCCTACCTCGCCGCCAACCGGCGGCCCAACAAACCTCATGGGAGAACGACATGAATCCCGACATGCTGAACGACCTGTGCGCAAGCGTCGTGAGCCGCTTGAGCCTCCGCCCCACCACGGTCGAGGCCGCCCTACTGGTCACCCTTCACCACTTCAGCGGTGAATCCCGCAACCCCGCCGTCGCCCACATCGGACTCACGCCCGAGCAGTACGTCCTGCGGTCCCTCTCGACCCCCCGCTTCGAGGCCACCCTCGCGAGTGCCGCCCTCAAGGCCGAGGGCCGAGAAGCCGACGCCCGCCTGAACTGGGAGGCCTTCGTACAGCGGGAGCAGGAAACTGCCAGGCTTGCCCACGAGGCCATACCGAAGACGGCTCTCCTCGCCGACATCGACGCCATCCACCGGATCGGCCGTCAGCTCGGCCTCTGCGGTGAGTGCACGGACCATCTCGTCTCCGGCGTCGTGCTCACCCTGGCGCTTGGATACCCCTACCGCGTCGCTGATCAACAGCACCTCAGCCTCACAGACCTGCTCGCCCAAGTCACCACCGAGGAACTGACCGAGCTGTTGCGGCACGCCGCGCACTCGGCGACGGGTCGCACAGAAGAGGCTGCCGCCACGCTCCGGCGCATGCAGCGCGCAGCGCGCTGACCTTCCCCCGTGGCGGCCCATGGGCAGCCACGGGATGCCTCGATCGAACCGAATCCAGGAGACCGCATGAGCCAACTCGACCTGTTCGCCGACATCGGCGACCCCGAAGAACAGCCCGCCCAGGCCGCCCCCGCGGCACCGCCCCTCAGATTTCTCACCGATCTGCCGCCGGCGCCCCAGCCCGTCACGGTCGCCACCCGGCCCCGCTCCGCGCTCGCCGCAGTCAAGCGAACACTGGGCCACTACCGCCCGTCACAGAGGAACCCGCACGCCCACGCCTTCGACCTGGCAGAGGCCGTCAGCTCTGCCTGGCACCACGCGCACGGGGGGAGCCGCATCGAAATCCCCATTGGTACGGTCGCCGCGCTCGCCCTATGGCCCCTGCGCGGACCGGACGCGTACCTCGCCGCCGACTGGTGGCTCAGCCTCGACGATGCCGACCTGCTGGCCGCCTTCCGTGAGTGCTGGGCCCGCATGTGGATCATGCGACCCGACCTCATCGACCGAGCCACACCTCTCCACAAGTGGGTCGACGACGAGAAACCCGATGCTCGGCGAGCCGCCGCCGTACGAGCCGTTGTCGAGGCCGCGATCACCAACGGGCTCCTGCATCTGACCACCAGCAACGACCCTGATCTCCGCTCCACCACGGACGTGATCGGAGCCCTGCTTGCCGTCATGCGCTCCGAGGGTGCTCACGACGCACTCGCGGAGATACACACGCCGCCGGACGTCGCCTACCTGATGGCCAGGATGCTGCTCGATGACAAGCCGCTTGAGCCCGGCATGAAGTTCGACGAGCCCGCGGGCGGGACCGGTGGCATGTACCGCGCCGCCGTACAAGTCATGCGCGAACGCGGCATCGACCCGCACCAGTTCGGATGGTCGCTGACGGATATCGACCCCCTCGCGGCGGCGGGCGCCGCCGTCAACGCGATCCTCTGGGACCTCGGCCCGCACGTGCTCATCGGGTGCGGCGACACCCTGCATGAAGGCAACGTGTACGCGAGGGCCGCCCGGGAGGCGCTGGAGTCCCTGGAGCGGCGCGATCGACTGCACTCGCAGGCGGTCTTCCTCGCGGCCATCAAGAAGGTCGAAGCTTTGGCACGCGATGTAGCAGCCTGACCTGCGGAAATTGCCTTATTCGATCTTGAGCTCCCCCCTGGGTGCATATAGAATAGCACCAAAACAGGAGGGGAGTCATGGAAGGGCCGCCGTTCACATTCCCGTACTGCCGCAGCCACGACGTCCGGTGCCAGGAGCCGGGCTGCGACGCCTGTGCATGCGACCACTGCTTCGACTGTGGAGCCTGCCCCACCGAGGCGTGCGACCACGACGCCTAGCAGTCGGCCGAGCACCACGTCCACAACACATAACGACTGGAGCGCAGATGACCTACAAGAAGGGCGACCGCATCGCCCTCGTGCACACCACCGACTCGCACACCGGGCTCAAGCCCGGCGACGAAGGCACCGTCCACCGGTTCGACGGCAGCCTCTCCATCCTCTCCGTGGATTGGGACAGCGGCTCCACCCTCTCGATGCTCCTCGACGACGGCGACGAAGTACGTCCCGCGTAGCCGCACCGGGCCCGCCCTCGCGGGGGCGGGCCCGCCGCTTCACCCGCAGACCTCTTGGAGAAAGACACATGCTCATTACCGACGCCGCAGTTCGAGAAGCTGCGGCCCACCTCGCCCAAAGCCTCGGCGGAGACTGGGCGATCGACACCACGGCGCCCGCCGACGGCGCAGCCCACCTCGTCTACGGCGACGGGCGAGGCATCAGCTTCCGCCCCATCTTCGGCGGAACCACCGTCCAACTCTGGATCACCGGCAGCACCGTACCCCCGCTCCCCGAGGACGCCACCCTGGCCGACCACGCCCTCCGCGAAGCGCAACTCACGGCACGCCTGCCCGAAGGGCACCGCTACAACAAGGCGACCACCCTCGTCACCGAAACCGACGAAGATCCGGAACTCATCATCCTGCGCACCCTCGAAGACGACCTCCTCCCTGCCTTTGACCACAAGCCCCGTTACGTCGGCCACCGGCCCTGGATAGACCTGTTCGACAAGGCGCTCTCACAGGTAATGGATGAAGCCCCGCCGGCCACGGACACCTCGCTGCGCGCCTGTGGCCCCGAAACCCACACGACACCGCCCGACGTCGGTGAGGACGCCGAGCCCACGACCGACACCGAATCTGGCCCTGTCGCCGACAGCGACCCGGTGATCGAGCCAGATCCAATCCCGGCGCCCGACGGTGACCAACAGGCCGACAACCCCGCGGCTGACGAGGTTCAGGAGGAAGGCTCGTCGCCCGCCGAAGAACCCGCCACCGAAGTCACGCAGCCCCCCAGTGCCGGGCCCGAAACGGACTCCGCCTTGGAGCCGAAGCCCTCCGGCGAGGCCAGCGGCGAAGCGGATACTCAACCGGCAGCCGAGACCAGCCCCAGCACACGGCGCCCACGCAGCCGTACCCCCAAGCGCCGTCCGAAGACCAACTCCACCTGACCATGTACCACTCGACCAGGGAGCGCGGCCCGTGCCGCGCTCCCTCCTGGGTTTGTAACCGATGGTGGGAGCCGTGTCGGTCTGTGTCTCATCGGCATGGATCACCCGGCGCGCACCAGATGACCTTCGACTTCGCGTTGAAACGACATCCCATATGAGGCTCTGGTCCGAACGCCTGACCGGCGACGATGCCCCAACGTCACATCATCGAGCGACGACAAGACCGACAGAACGTCACATCCCGCACGCTCGGGAGTGTAAATCTAACGGCGGATCCGACGATCATGGGAGAGACGTCAAGTGACTGATACCGCCGTGGAGTTGGAGACCGTGGAGCCTGTCCAGA
>NZ_JBIWPO010000041.1:0-74718 GCF_044768275.1 Streptomyces sp. NPDC101152
GCGCGGACGGTCACGTCGGCCCCTTCTACTCCGTCGTCATGAAGGACCGGAAGCCCCAGTTCAGCTGGAACGAGGCCGACGTGCTGAACTGGAGCGCCAAGAAGCCGTACGACTTCTGACGGCCCGCCGGCCGCAACGCGGCCCTGTCTCGATGGAGGGCGCGGGTTGATGAGGGCCCACGGCCCGCGCCCTCCGCAGGCATCAGGGTGTTGTCAGGCCGGCTGCCAGGAGAGGATCGACTGGTACGGCGACTCGATGCCGCCGGCCGCGATGATGCTCGACGGGACCTGGGCCGCCCCGGTGATGGCGTGATTGCCCTTGATCAGCACCTGCTTGTTGTCGTAGTCGGACGGACCGTTCGGCCAGTAGTTGCCCTCGATGTCCGTGGGGTCGTACGTCCCGTCGCCGGCCGTGTAGTTCACGTGCTTGCTGCCCCACGGTGAGACGTTGATGTTCCAGACCGCGTTGCCGAGGACCGAGACATAGGTGGCGCCGTTGTCGGTGTACAGGACATGGCCGCCGGAGGTGTTGAGCTGGTCGTGGACGACGTTGCCGCTGACCTTCTCGCCGTTGGCCAGCGAGGTGCCGGTGATGCCGTTCGTGTAGACGGCACCACCGTCACCGAGGACCGACATGTGGTCGTAGATCAAGTTGTTGGAGATCGTGTTGTTGTTCGAGTAGTTCGGCTGTGCGGGCAGGCTCACCTTGTCGGGCCAGCCGCCCCAGCCGATGGAGACCGCCGTGTACGGCACGTGGTCGATCTGGTTGTGGGTGACGGTCGAGGTCTCGATGTATCCGGCGTCGACGGCGACCCCGCCGTGGTATTCGGTGGCGATGTCGTAGAAGTGGCTGTCCTTGACGGTGATCCCGCTGGTGTGCTGGGCCGAGCTGGTGGGCTGGGGGATGTCCACGCCGCCCAGGTCGAGTCCGTTGCCGGAGATGTCGGTGAACACGCAGGCGGTGACGGTGTCGTTCTGTGAGCCGTTGCCGAGGTCGAGGCCGGCGGCGCCGAGGTGGACGAAGTAGTCGTGGTCGAAGTGGATGCCGCTGTCGTAGGTGAACCGGACCGCGCCGGGCATCTTCGTCCAGTTGCCGTAGGGGCAGGTGCCGCCCGACACGAACGTGCACAGTCCCTGGGTGGCATAGCCCGTGGCGCCGGTGACCTGGTACGTCGCCTGGATCTCCGAGAAGCCGGTGCCGGTGTTGGATGTCGTGTAGTTCGCGTAGCTGAACTGGATGCCCTGGAAGCCGATGTGACTGGGCTCGTCCGAGGCGTTGGCGGAGGTCGCCACCAGTGTGTCCAGCGAGGGCGCTTCGACGTCCGCCGTGGTCAGGTCCTCCCCGGAACGCGGGATGTAGTAGAACCGGTGCTCGGTCTTGTCCAGGTAGAACTCGCCGGGTTTGTCGAGGAGTTCGTAGGCGTTCTCCACCGCCGTCGGTGCCTCGGTGATCGACTTGCGGCCGACCAGGTTGTACGTGCGGCCCGACCCGTCGGTGCGCATCACGCGCTGGGTCGAGTTGTTCCAGCAGGGCTGGGCCATGGTGATGGCGGTACTGGTGACGGAGGCGACCGGGCAGCGCGGCTCGGTCCACAGTCCGAGCCCGCCCCGGTAGACGAACTCGATCGCCGACGGATTGCGCCAGCCTGCCATGGGATCACCGGACGCCGTGGAGTATCCGGTCGCGGTCTGCCTCACCGACACCGGCAGGGAGCCCGTGGCGCGCTGGGCGCGCACGCCGTTCACGTAGAGCTGCCGGGTGTCCAGGCCGCCGGGCGCCGGGGCGGACCAGATGGCGGAGTCCGTGCTGGTCCGGGTCCAGCCGGTGACCTGGACACCGCCGCTGATGACCGGGTTCTGCCCGGCTGCCGCCTTCCACCAGACCGTACCGGCCGTACCGCCGCCGGAGTCCGCGGCGGTGAAGGTGAGGGTCTTGTCCAGCCGGTAGACGCCTCCGGCCAGGGTCACCGTGACCGGACCGGACGTCGACCTGTCGATGGACCGGACCGCGTCCTGCGCCTTGGTGAGCGTACGGAAGGGGGCGTCGGCGCTGGTCCCTGAGTTGCTGTCACTGCCGCCGGGGGAGACGAAGTAGGTGACCGCGGCCGCGGCGTGGGCGGGTGAGGTGAGCACCGCGAAGGACAGGAGTGCGCAGCACAAGGCTGCGAGGAGTCGATAAGACCCGATGAATAGGGGAAGTGGCCTGCCGGCTCTCGCGGCCTGCGCCGGATTTCTCGTCGATAACATGCAGGAAAAGTAGGGGTGAGGGGTGGAGAGGTCAATGGCCGTGGCGGAGATACATCGGATCAATAGGAGCGGCTGGGTGCTGCGCCGTCCCGCGGGCCGTCCGTGGAAAGGCCGTACTGACCGACCCGGCCTTTATCCGCTAACATAGAATAATTAGATAGATGAATAGGCGACTGGTGGCGAGGAGTGGCCGTGGACTTCGGGCTGACCGACGAGCAGGACCTGTTGCGCGCGACGGCACGGCAGTTCGTCGCCGATGTGTGTCCGGCCCAGAGGGCCAAGCAGTGGGACGAGGAGGGTGTCGTACCGTCCGAGTTGTTCCGCGGTATGGCCGACCTGGGGTGGTTCTCTCTCCCGTTCAGTGAGGAGGAGGGCGGCGACGGCGGCGGGCCGCTCGAACTCATCCTGATCGCCGAGGAGCTGGGGCGGGCCAGTTTCGACGTCGCCATGTGCTACATCGGCGTGCTCATCCCCGGGATCACCGTGTTCCGGTGGGGCAGCGAGGCGCAGCGCGACTTCATCCGCGAGCAGGTGATGACGGGGCGCCACCGGCTGGCCGTCGGCCTCAGCGAGCCGGACAGCGGATCCGACGCGGCGGCGCTGCGCACCACCGCCGAGGACCATGGGGAGCATTTCCTCGTCCGGGGTCAGAAGGCGTGGTGCACGGGCGCCGGACTGCCGGGCACGACCATCGCGACCTATGTGCGCACGGGGCCCCGCGAGCCGAAGCACGGGGGCATCAGTCTGCTGCTCGTCGACCCGGCGACGGACGGTGTGCAGGTGCGCCGGACGCCGACGCTGGCCCGGCACATCCTGGGCACCAACGAGGTCTTCTTCAACGACGTACTGGTCCCCAGGGAGAACCTCGTGGGACCGCGTGACGAGGGCTGGAAGGTCATGCTCTCCAACATCGAGCTGGAGAAGGTGATCATCAGCGGCGGATACCTGGGGGCGGCCCAGTCCACCCTGGACGAGATGCTGGAGTACGCGCGCACCCGGCAGGCCTTCGGCCGGCCGATCGGCAACTTCCAGTCGCTCGCCCACGCCATGGCCGACCTGCAGACCGAGATCGACTCCGCCCGGCTCCTCGCGTACCGTGCCGCCTGGCTGCTCGCCCAGGGCAAGCCGTGCACCCGCGAGGGCTCGATGGCGAAGCTGAAGGGCTCGGAGACCTATGTGGCCGCCGCCCGGCTCGGGATGCAGGTCTGCGCGGGGCACGGCTTCTCGACGGAGAGTGTGATGAGCTTCCGCTACCGGGAGTCGATCGTCGCCACGATCTCCGGCGGCACCAGCCAGATCCAGCGCAACGGGATCGCCCGCAGCATGGGACTGCGGTCCTACTGACCCTCCGCGGCGTCGATCTGACCGGCCAGCCACTCCTCGTGCCGTGCGAAGTGGCCCCGGTCCCGGGTCACCCAGATCCCCGAGGCCCGGGCCAGCACCGCCCGGGTCGGCAGCAGGACCATCTCGCCCTGGATGTACCACCGCGAGCCCTCCCGCCGCTCGACCCACGCACGTACCTCCAGCGGACGCTCCACCGGCACCGGCTTGACGAAGCTCACGGTCAGTTCCGCCGTCACGCTCAACACCCGGTGCAGCAGCGGGAGATGACCGAGGCAGTCGTCCAGCACGGCCGCCGTCCAGCCGCCGTGCGCGACGTCGGGGCCGCCCTCCTGATCACGTGGGCAGGCGAGTTCGAACCACGCCACACCGTCGTCGTCGAGACGTTCGTGGCGCACGCCCAGCCGGCAGGAACCGGACCCCCGGCACGCACCGCACAGCGCCACCCCGCCACGGCTGCGGGGCGGCTCCTGGAAGTCCGCGCCCGCCCAGTTCGCCGTCGTGTTCCGCATGCGCTCCTCCTGTCAGCACCCGGCCAGCAGCGGGCGCAGCTTCCCGGCGATGAGCTGGACCTGTCGGGCCACCATCTCCTCGGGCATCCCGGCCAGTGAAGCCCACAGGAACACCCCTTCCACCGGCAACCCTGCCACGTACGCCTTGACGGCCTCGGCCGTGTCCTGCGGTGTGCCGTAGAGGAACTGTCCGACGCCCCTCGCCTGCAGCCCCGTCTCCCGCCATTTCTCGGGGTCGATGGGGCGAGGGACCGGCTGGTCCGTCCCCTCCACCATGTACCGGCGGTAGCTGTCCCACTGGTACGCCAGGTGCTTGCGCACCACCGGCCAGTCCCCGTCGGGGTCCTCGGTGACGAAGGTGGTGAAGGAGCCCTGCATCCGGGCCGTCGCCACGTCGTACCCGCTCTCGGCGAGGCCCTCCCGGTACGGCGCCAGCAGGTCGGGGTTCAGGGACAGCAGTCCCGTGCCGAGCCGGCCGGCCCGCCGGGCGCCCTGCGGGCCCTGATAGCCCAGCCAGATCGGCAGGGGGTCCTGAACGGGGCCGGGAGTGACCAGGGACTCGGCCCACAGGCCGCGGATCTCCCGCACCCGTTGGTCGGTCGTGGTGTACCGCTTGGCGAGGTCGGCGCCGAACAGGCGGTACTCGGGCACCCGGTAGCCGGTGCCCAGGCCGAGGTCCAGCCGGCCGTCGCTGATGATGTCCACGATCGCGGCCTGTTCGGCGAGGTCGGCGGCCGCGTGCAGGGGCGCGGGGATGACCGCGGTGCCCAGGCGGACTCGGCGGGTGCGGGCCGCGGCCGCCGCCGCCATGGTCAGCGGCTGGGGAAGATACCCGTCCTCGAAGCCGTGGTGCTCGGAGAACCAGACGGAGTCGAGGCCGAGCCGGTCGGCCTCTTCGCACATCTCCAGCGCGAACCCGTAGACCCGGGACCAACTCTGCCGCCACGGCGGCGGGTTGCGCAGGTCGAAGTAGATGCCCACCTTCACGTCCAACCGCCTCCCGCGGTGTCGTCCGCCAGTCGCATCGTCGCGTGGGCGACGGCGACTCCTTCTCCCGGCGGCAGCAATCGCACCGGGCGCAGTTCCAGAGCCTCGATCCGGGGAAGGTCGTCGAGCATCGCCGCGATCCGCAGGACGGTCTCCTCCAGCGCCCCCAGATCCACTCCGGGGCCGCCCGTCCGGCCGTCGAGCAGCGGAGCCGCCCGCAGCGAGCGGACCATCTCGCGGGCGTCGCGGTCGCTGAGCGGGGTGACGCGGTGCGCGACGTCCGCCATGAGGTCGGCGTAGTCACCGGTGAGACCGAAGGAGACCACCGGCCCGAAGACCGGGTCCGCGCCCACGGAGAGGAACGCGTCCGGGCCCGGGCCCGGTTCGGTGTCCCGGACGGCGATTCCGTACGCGTCCAGCAACGCGGTGACGACCGCCGTGGGAACCGGACCGGGCGCGCGGCCGGCGACCAGCGATCGGGCGCGCTCGACGTCGACTCCCGGAAGATCCGGTACGACGCCCGCGGGGGTGCTGCGCCAGGCCTGGTAGGCCGCCGCGTGCCCGAGTGACGTCGCCGCCGCCTCGGGGAACGTGTAGGTGGGCACGACCAGGTCGTCGCGGTGGAGGAGGTCCGCGACGCCCGCACCGCCCAGGAAACTGGTCACCACCGGTTTGTCCGGTGCGGTCGCGGCCGCGTCGAGGATCGCGGCGGCCACCTCGTCGGGCTTGTCCGCCAGCGGTGGCATGAACAGAACGACGGCCGCGTCGATGCCGTCGTCGGCCAGAACCGCCTCCAGAGCGTGCCGGTAGTGCGCGGCGGTGGCCATCGGGGTCAGGTCGATCGGGTTGGCCGTGTCCGCCTGGGGCGCGAGGGCCGCACGGAGCGTCCGGCGGGTGCGCTCGCCCAGCGCGGGCACGCTCAGACCGCTCGCCGCGCACGCCCCGACCGTCAGCGCCGCCGGACCGCCCGCGTTGGTGATCACGGCGACCCGGTTTCCGGGTGGGGGCGGCTGGTGGGCGAGCAGCAGGGCGACGTCGAACAGTTCCTGGAGACTGCTGGTGCGGATGACCCCGGACTGGGCGAACAGCGAACTCACCGCCGAGTCCGCGGGGCCCGGGTGGACGGCGACGATCGGCTTGCGCGGCGCGATGCGGCGGGCGACGCGGGCGAACCGGCGCGGGTCGCCGAACGTCTCGACGTGCAGCAGGATCACCGAGGTCGCCAGATCCTCCTCCCACCACTGGAGCAGTTCGTCGGTGGAGACGTCCACGGCGTGGCCCACCGACACAAAGCCGGAGAAGCCGAGCCGCAGCCGCTTGGCGAAGTCGAGGACCGCGAGCCCAAGCGGCCCGGACTGGCTGGACATCGCCACCCGGCCGGGCGTCGGGAGGGCCGGGGAGAACGTCGCGGCCAGCCGCGCCGCGGGGGTCGTGTTGAGCACGCCCATGCAGTTCGGGCCGACCAGCCGCATCCCGGACGCGCGGGCGAAGCGGGCCAGCTCCAGCTCGGCCGACCGCCCTTCGGGGCCGGCCTCGCCGAACCCCGTCGAGACGACGACCACCGCTCTGACACCGGCCGCGGCACACTCGCGTACGACCGCGGGCACGGCCTCGGCGCGTACGGCCACGAGCGCGAGGTCCGGCGGCTCGGGAAGGTCCCGGACGCCGGCGTACGCGGGTATCCCGGCGATCTCCTCGGCCTGCGGGTTGACCGGGAAGACGTTCCCGCCGAAGCCGCCCCGCAGCAGGTTGGCCACGATCTCGTGGCCGATCGTCAGGGGGCTGCGGTTCGCGCCGATCACGGCGACCGAGCGCGGTTCGAGCAGGGGCCGCAGGGAGCGGCGTACGGCGGTGTGCTCGCGATGCTCGGCGCGGGCGACGGCCTGGGCCTGGGGGTCGACGGCGATCTCGAAGTGGATGATCTGGCCGGGCGGCCCGGCCTCCACCCGGTAGCCGGAGCCGAGGAAGACGTTGATCATCCGGGCGTTGTCGGCGAGGACGTCGGCCTCCAGCACGCGGATGCCCCGGGCGCGGGCGGCGGCCGCGATGTGCTCCAGGAGCAGTCGGCCGAATCCCTCGCTCTGGTGGTCGTCGCGGATGGTGAACGTGACCTCGGCGTGCTCCGGTTCGTCGGGGTCGCGGACGTAGCGGACCAGGCCGGCGATCTCGTCGCCGGCCAGGGCGACGAGGGCCAGTTCGTCGAGGTAGTCCACGTGGGCGCCGCGGCGGATCACGTCGTCGCGGGCGCGGACCACCGGGCCGAGGGAGCGGTAGGCCAGGGTGGCCCGGGACAGGCTGCCCACGAAGGCGACCAGGCGGTCGGCGTCCTCGGGCCGGATGGGCCGGACGAAGGTCGACCGCCCGGTCCTGACCAGCCCTGGCCGCTCCAGGTCGTCCGGATACGTGGCGTCGGGGGGAGTGGTCACCGGTGTTCCGTCGCCGACGCCGCTCAGACGGCCGCCTCCTGGGGTGTCTGGTCCGGCAGGTCGAACAGCTCGTTGAAGGTGCCGCGTGTGACGCGTTCGCGGATGTCGGCCGGCACGCCGTCGAACAGGTCGTGCAGCGTGGCCTGGGTGTGGCCGTAGGTGCCCTCCAGGTGGGGGTAGTCGTCGCCCCACATCACGTTGCGGTAGCCGGTGGACTCGACGATCTCCACCGAGCTCTTGTCGTGCTGGAAGGACGCGTACACCTGCTGGCGGATGATCTCGCTCGGCAGTCGGCTCAGCTTCGGCCGGACGAACATGCCGTGCTGACGGTAGGCCTCGTCCATGCGGTCGCCGATGGCCGGTACCCAGCCCGCGCCGCCCTCGGCGATGAGGATCCGCAGGTCCGGGTGACGGTCGAGAGCGCCGCCCGCGACCATGTGGGACACCACCCGCATGCCCGGATACGTCGTCTCCATGTAGTTGACGACCGCGCCGCCGGGTCCGCGGAAGACGACGTTCTGGCCGCCCGTGCCGATGTGGAAGCCGAGCACCATGCCCGCCCGCTCGGCCGCGGTCCACAGCGGTTCCCAGCGGTCCAGGGCGTACTCCTCGCCCTCCCGGGTCGAGCACGGCAGGAAGACCGCCTTGAAGCCGAGCTCGGCCGCGCGCTCGAGTTCGGCGACCGCGTCGCCGATGTCGGCCGTGGAGACGCAGGCCGTGGTGATCACGCGCTTGTTCTTGCTGAGGATCTCGTCGTACGCCCAGTCGTTCCAGGCCCGCACGGTCTCCCGGGCCAGCTCCCGGTCGGTGATCGACACGAGCCAGAACCCCATGGAGGGGAAGGCCAGTTGGGACCACACGCCTTCCTGGTCGAGGTCCTTGAGCCGGACCTTCAGGTCCCAGGCGCCCGGCGGGCGCATGGCGTCCATGAAGTCGCCGAGCTGGCGGTCGATACGCTCGCCGTCGATGTAGAGCATCTCGTACTTCTCCCCGCGCTCGCTGCGCGGAGCCCGGGCGCCGAGCCGCGCGGGCAGTCGCTCGGTCCACACGTCGGCGGGTTCCATCACATGGGAGTCCCCCGAGTTGACCCAGATCTTCGACATGACGCTCCTTCGGGTCAATGGATGTAATCAGTTAGCGATTTTAGTTCCATGGTCGACCGAAGGGAAGGTGGGCCCGCCTTCGTCTTGAATCCGTAGAATTGGTTGACTGATTGCGCTGATGGCTGGAAGATCTGGGCACCGAGCCGCGAGGAGGCGCCATGGTGGGTGACAGGGACACCGCTGACAGGTACTTCGAACCCGAGGTGGAGACCATGCCCCGCGAGGAGCTGCGCGCGCGGCAGGAGGAACGGGTCCTCGAGCTCGTCGAGTACGCCTACGCCAACTCCGCCTTCTACCGCGAGCTGTGGGACGCACACGGGGTCCGCCCGCGGGACGTCCGGTCCCTGGAGGACTTCCGGGCACGCGTCCCGTTCATCACCAAGGACATGGTGCGCGCCTACCGGGCCCGAACCGGCGACCCCTTCGGCGGCCTGCTCTGCGTGCCGACCGAGGAACTGACCTCCGTGTCCTCCAGCTCGGGCACCACCGGCGATCCGGAGTTCTTCGCCGAGATCTGGCAGGACGCCCCGCCCCTGGTCACCGCCCAGGTGCGCGACCTGTGGGAACTCGGCCTCCGGCCCGGCGACCGGGTGCTGAGCCCGCCCGGCACCTTCCGCAACCTCATGGACCCCGGCTACCAGGCCCTCGGTGCCGTGGTGATCGAGGTGGACACCTGGATGGGGAAGATGCACGAGGTCGTCGAGGCCCTGCGCACCTACCGGCCGGCCTATCTGCAGATGATGTACCCGCAGATGGTGGAGCTGGAGCACCTGGCCGAGAAGACCGACCTGAAGGAGGCCTTCTCCTCCCTCAAGGGCGCCTCCTGCGCCGGCCAGCCGCTGAGCCGGAAGATGCGCCAGCGCATCCGTGAGGACTGGGGCATCGACGTCTACGAGTACACCAGCGCCGCCGACACCGGCACCGCCTGGGAGTGCCGTGAGCACGACGGCTTCCACCTCTGGGAGGACACCGTCTTCGCGGAGTGCGTCGAGGTGACGGAGGACGGCTGGCGGGACGTCCCCGACGGCGACCTCGGCGAACTGGTCGCCACCGATCTGGACAACCGGGCCGCACCGCTGATCCGCTACCGCAGCGAGGACCTGGTCCGGCTCTCCGGCGGCACCTGCGGCTGCGGCCGCACCCACGCCCGCATGTGGGTGGCCGGCCGGCGCGGCGACGAGACGCTGGTCCAGGGGCGATCCGTGGTGCTGCGGGACATCTGGCAGGTGGTGGAGGACCAGCCGGAGACGGTCGCCGGAGTGTTCCAGATCGTCCGCGACCGCCGTGAGGTCGACGAACTGCGGCTGCGCGTCGGCTACGACCCCGAACTCACCGGCGACGTCGAGGCCCTGGCCGGCCGGCTGGGCGAGGCCGTGCGCGAACGCACCGGAGTCAAACCGGTGCTCGACCTGCGCCCCGAGGAGGACCTGTTGAAGACCATGACCAGCGTCGCCAAGTTCCCCCGGGTGGTGAAGAGCTGATGGCCCGCGCCGACACCCTCGCCCGCGCCAGGCGACTCGACCGCCCCGAACTCGCCTACCTCGTGCGCTTCCCGGCCGTCGGCGGCACCCGGGAGACGGGGCTGACCTGGGCCGAACTCGCCCGGGACACCGACTGGGCCACCGCCCGCCTGCGTGAGCACGGCCTCGCGCCCGGACAGCGGGCCCTGCTGACCGCGTCCGGCTTCGAGGGTTTCTGGGGCCATGCGGTGATCGGCGCACTGCGGGCGCTGAAGGTGACCTACGGCATCGCCGAGGCGATGGGCTGGGACCACCGCCGCACCTCGGTCTTCCACCGCGAACTGCGTCCGCACGCGGTGATCGGCCTCTCCGCACAGACGCTGGAGGGCCTTGCCGGTGGCGCCGACATCGGCGAGATGTTCCGGCCGACCGAGGTCGTGCTCGCCCGGCCCGCAGCCGTACCGATGCTGCGTGCGGTGGGCGTGTCCGCCTGCGTGTTCTCGCCCGTCGGCCCGGCCCTCGCCCTGGAGTGCCCCGAGCGCGGCGGCGCCCACGTCAACGGCGCCGAATGGCGGATCGGCGACCGCGGCGGGGAGCTGTTCCTGGCGGCCGGCGATCAGCGCACCTCACCCCTGCCCGAGACCCCCCTCGGCATCGCGGGCCGCGTCCTCACCGGCCGGTGCCCGTGCGGCAGCGAGGACCCGCGCGTGCTGCTGGCCGAGGCCGACCGGCCTTCCTGATCGAGGAGTTGATGATGTCCGAAGAAGTGGTCGACGGCCGTGTCGTGGTCGTCACCGGAGCCGGCAACGGCATCGGCCGGGCCCACGCCCTGGCGTTCGCCGCGCACGGGGCCAAGGTCGTGGTCAACGACCTGGGCGGCGGACGCGACGGCGGGGGCGCCTCGTCCGGACCCGCGCAGGCCGTGGTGGACGAGATCGTCGCGGCCGGCGGCGAGGCCGTCGCCAACACGGACGACATCTCCGCCTGGGACGGCGCCGGCAGGCTCGTCCGGCAGGCCGTGGACACCTACGGCGGCCTGGACGTGCTGGTCAACAACGCCGGCATCCTGCGCGACCGGATGATCGTGTCGATGACCGAGCAGGACTGGGACAGCGTGCTCGCCGTCCACCTCAAGGGCAGCTTCGCCACCCTGCACCACGCGGCCGCGTACTGGCGCGAGCGTGCCAAGGCCGGTCACGCCAACGACGCCCGGGTGATCAACACGACCTCCCCGTCCGGCGTCTTCGGCAACCCGGGCCAGTCCAACTACGGCTCCGCCAAGGCGGGCATCGCGAGCCTCACCATCATCGCCGCCGCCGAACTCGCCCGCTACGGCGTGACGGTGAACGCCATCGCGCCGACCGCGCTGACCCGGCTGACCGAGGACATCGAGACGATGCGGCAGGCCGCCCGGAACCAGGACCTCACCCCGGAGGCCATCTCGCCGCTCGTGGTGTGGCTGGGCTCGGCGGCCTCGCGCGAGGTCACCGGCCGGGTCTTCGGCGTCGTCGGCAACCGCATCACCGTGCTCGAGGGCTGGGTGGGCGGACCCGGCGCGAGCGCCGAGACCCGCTGGACACCGCAGGAGCTGTCCTCCGTCGTGCCGAACCTGGTGGCCAAGGCCGCACCCAACGCCGACGCGCTCGGCAACCGGAACGGGGCGTGAGATGACGACGACGCGATGCCCGGTCGCCGAGGACCTGTTCACCTGGCCGGCCGGCCCCGACGACCCGCTCCGGCTCATCGGCTCCGAGTGCGCGGACTGCGGCCTGGTGAGCTTCCCGGCCGCCCCGGACTGCGTGCGGTGCGCGAGCACGGACTCGAAGCGACGCCTGCTCGCCGACCGCGGCACCCTGTGGACGTACACCACCCAGAACTTCCGCCCGCCGTCCCCGCCGTACGACGGCCCCGAGTCCTTCGAGCCCTACACGGTCGGTTACGTCGAACTCCCCGGCGAACTGCTGGTCGAGGCCCGGCTGACCGAACCCGATCCCGGCAAGCTGCGCATCGGACAGCCCATGCGGCTCACGCTCGTGCCCTACACCGTGCAGGACGACGGCACCGAGGTCGTCACGTTCGCGTTCGCCCCTGCGCAGGAGGGCACAGCCGAGGAGGAGACACCATGACCGAGGCAGTCATCATCGGAGTCGGGCTCCACCCCTTCGGCCGCTTCCCCGGCAAGCCGGCACTCGACATGGGCGCGGACGCGGTACGACTCGCCCTCGCTGACGCGGGCGTCGACTGGCCGCAGATCCAGGGCGGTTACATCGGCAGCTACGAGGTCGCCAACCCGGACGCCATCGTCGGACGCCTCGGCCTGACCGGCATCCCGCTGCGCGGCGTGTTCAACGGGTGCGCCACCGCCGGTACGGCCCTCGCGCTGGCCGCCCGCGCCATCGAGACCGGCGAACACGACCTGACCGTCGCGATCGGCCTGGACAAGCATCCGCGCGGCGCCTTCGCGGCCGATCCGTCCGTGGCCGGCATCCCCTCCTGGTACGGGCAGACCGGGCTCTTCCTCACCACGCACTTCTTCGGCATGAAGATCAACCGCTATATGCACGAGCACGGCATCTCCCACGAGACACTCGCCCGCGTCGCCTCGAAGAACTTCCGCAACGCGGCCGGCAACGAGAAGGCCTGGCGTCGGACTCCCCTCACCCCGGAGGAGGTGCTCGCCTCGCCGGTCCTCAACTACCCGCTCCGCCAGTTCATGTACTGCGGCCCGAACGAGGGCGCGGCGGCACTCGTGCTGTGCCGCGCCGACCAGGCCCACAAGTACACCGGGAAGCCGGTTCGGGTCCGTTCTACCGCCCTGCGCAGCCGCCGGCTGGGTGCCTTCGAGGTGCAGAGCCCGTCGTTCCCGGTAGGTGAGCCGGTCGACAGTCCGACCGTGGACGCCTCCCGGGCGGCCTACGAGCTGGCGGGCATCGGCCCGGAGGACGTCGACGTCGCCCAGCTCCAGGACACCGACGCCGGGTCGGAGATCATCCACATGGCCGAGAACGGCCTGTGCAAGGACGGCGAACAGGAACGTCTCGTCGCCGAGGGCGCGACCGAGATCGGCGGCCGGCTGCCGGTCAACACCGACGGCGGCCTGCTCGGCAACGGGGAACCGATCGGCGCGTCCGGACTGCGCCAGATCCACGAGATCGTCCTCCAGCTGCGTGGCGCCGCCGGGCTCCGGCAGATCCCCGGCACCCCTCGCGTCGGCTACACCCACCTGTACGGCGCGCCCGGCGCGTCGGCGGTGACCATCCTGTCGACCTGACAGCGGAGCGAAAGCGATGACATCCGACGACCCGCAGGACTTCGCCGCCGAGGCGCGCCGCTTCCTGGACTCCCACGCGGCGAAGGCCCCCGACCGGGCCACCGTCACCTGGGGCGAGGGCGACGACTCGATGGCCTACTTCAGCAGCCTCCCGCCCGACCAGGAGGCGGAGCAGGTGCGGCGGGCCCGTGCCTGGCAGCGCACCCGCCACGAGAACGGCTTCGGCTGGATCACCGGCCCGCCCGAGTACGGCGGCCGGGGCCTGACCCCCGTCCATGAACTGGCCTACGCCGCCGTCGAGTCCGAGTACGACGTCCCGGACACCGGCGTGCTGAGCGTGGTCGGACTCGGCATGATCGGACCGACGATCCTCGCCCACGCCCGACCCCACATCAAGGAACGCTGGCTGCCCGCGATGTACCGCGGGGACGCCATCGCCTGCCAGCTGTTCAGCGAGCCCGGCGCCGGGTCCGACCTGGCGAGCGTGGCGACCCGGGCCGTCCGCGAGGGCGACCAGTGGGTGCTCAACGGGCAGAAGGTGTGGACCTCCGTCGCCCACCACAGCCAGATCGGCCTCGCGCTGACCCGGACGAACCCCGACGCTCCCAAGCACCGTGGCATCACGGCCTTCCTCGTCCCCATGGACGCGCCGGGCGTCGAGGTGCGGCCGCTGCGGCAGATGACCGGCGGCGCCGACTTCAACGAGGTCTTCCTCACCGACGTCCGTGTCCCCGACGACCACCGCCTCGGCGAGGTCGACGGCGGCTGGACGGTCGCCCTGACCACGCTGATGAACGAGCGCGACACGGTCGGCAGCGAGGGCGCGGGCCCGGTGGCCGCCGCCCTGTCCCCGGACCACCTCTCGGCACTCATGCGCGCCACCTGGACCTGGGACGACCGCGCCCTGCGCGCACGGCTCGCCGAACTCCTCGTCGACGCGATGGCCACCGGCTACCTCAACGCCCGCGCGCAGCGCACCCTGCGGGCGGGCACCGCCCCCGGCCCCGAGAGGTCGGTCGCCAAGCTGATGTACGGTCAGAACCTCACCCGCGCCGCCCACTTCGTCTCGGAGTGCCTCGGCCCGCGCATCATCGCCGACACCGGCCGCTGGGGGACGTACTCCTGGGCCGAACTCCTGCTGGCCACCCCGGCGCTGCGCATCCTCGGCGGCACCGAGGAGATCATGAAGAACATCCTCGCGGAACGTGTCCTCGGCCTGCCGAAGGAGGCACGCCCATGAACGCCGACGAGAACGAGCTGAAGGAACTCCGAGCGTCCGTGCGGGAGTTCATGGACGCCAAATCACCCGAAGAAGCCGTGCGCAAGCTCATGGACAGCGAGCCGCGCTTCGACTCCGAGGTGTGGGCGCAGGCCTCCGACCAACTGCGGCTCGCGGGACTGGCCGTTCCCGAGGAGTACGGCGGGGACGGCTTCGGCCTCGTCGAACTCGGCGTGGTGCTGGAGGAGATGGGCCGCGCCCTGTTCTGCGCCCCCTTCTTCTCCACCGTCCTGCTGGCCGCCCAGGCGCTGCTGGCCTCCGGCGACAAGGACGCCTGCGCGCGCCACCTGCCGGGCGTCGCCGCCGGCCGCACCACGGCCACCCTCGCCGTCGCCGAGGACGACGGCTCCTGGGACCCGGCCCTGATCACCGCGCGTGCCCGGCCTGACGGGGACGGCGAATGGCGGCTGACCGGACGCAAGTGCTTCGTGATCGACGGGACGACGGCGGACCTGGTCCTGGTCGTCGCCCGCACGGTCGCCGGTCCGTCGCTGTTCGCGGTCGACCGGTCGGCGCCGGGCCTGTCCGCGGAGCCGCTCACCACCCTGGACGCCACCAGGGCCATGGCCCGGCTGACGTTCGACGCCGTGCCCGCGGTCCTCGTCGGCACGGACGGCGCGGGCGGACGCGTCATGGCCCGCGTCCTGGACGTGGCGTCGGTGGGGCTGGCCGCCGAGCAGGCGGGCGGAGCGCGGCGGTGCCTGGAGATGAGCGCCGAGTACGCCCGTACCCGGCACCAGTTCGGCCGGCCGATCGGCTCCTTCCAGGCCGTCAAGCACAAGTGCGCGGACATGCTGGTCCAGGTCGAACTCGCCGAGGCCGCGTCACGGGAGGCCGCGCTGCTGGCCGCCGAGGGCTCCGCGGACTTCCCGGTCGCCTCGGCGGTCGCCCACGCGAGCTGCTCGAAGGCGTACATGTTCACCGCAATGGAGAACATCCAGATCCACGGCGGCATCGGCTTCACCTGGGAACACCCGGCGCACCTGTACTTCCGGCGGGCCAAGTCCTCCCAGCTGCTCTTCGGCGGCCCGGCGATCCACCACGAACGCCTCCTGGACCGGCTCGGCATCTGACGGCCGGGCCGTGGAGAGGGCCCCGGGGCTTCGGACGTCCCCGGGGCCCTTTCGGCGACCCGCCCCGTTGCGTGGTCCGGCGCGTCGCATACCCTTCGTGCTCATGACGCGCGCCTGGATCCCGCCGGTCCTGTTCCTGCTCTGTGGCACGGGGCTCGCGGTCGTGCAGTTCCTGGACGCGAGCCCCGGCACGGCCGTGGTCATCCTGCTGGCGTTCGTGCTGCTCGCAGGGGTGAACTCGCCCCTCGTCTTCCCCCGTTCGATCGACGCCGGGGAGGCACGACGTCGCAGCGCGGTCGACGGCCGGCCGGTCGTCTACTGGCGGCCGGGCTGTGCGTACTGCCTCCGGCTGCGCATGCGGCTGGGCCGCAGGGCCCGCCGGGCGCACTGGGTCGACATCTGGCGCGACCCGGAGGGAGCGGCGGCGGTGCGGGCGGTCAACGACGGTGACGAGACCGTGCCGACCGTCGTCGTGGCCGGCCGGTCCTACGTCAACCCCGATCCCGCGTGGGTGCGCGAGCAGCTCTCCCGTTCCGCGTGAGCGCAGGGCCACGAGGGCGGGTTCAGCCGCGTGCCGCCTCGCCGAGCAGTGCCTTCGCGATGATGACCTGCTGGATCTGGCTGGTGCCCTCGTAGATGCGGAACAGACGCGCGTCGCGGTAGAAGCGCTCGACGGCGACGCCCCGCATGTAGCCCGCGCCGCCGTGGACCTGCACGGCCCGGTCGGCGACCCGCCAGACCATCTCGCTGGCGAAGTACTTCGCACAGGACGGGCCGATCTTGGTGTCGGTTCCGGCGTCGAAGGCCAGTGCCGCCTCCAGGACCGTGGCCCGGCCCGCGTAGTAGTCGGTCTGCGAGTCCGCGATGAGGCCCTGGACGAGCTGGAAGGAGCCGATGAGCTTTCCGGACTGCCTGCGGGTGCTCGCGTAGGCGACCGACTCGTCCACCAGCCGCTCGGCCATGCCGACCATCAGCGCCGAGATGTGCACACGTCCGTGCGCGATGCAGCCCATGGCCGTGGAGAACCCCCGGTTGAGCCCGGCCTCGCCGCCGACCAGCGCGGAGGCGGGGACGCGTACGTCGTCGAAGTACACGTCCGCGGTCCAGGCCCCGAACTGGCCCATCTTGTGGTCCCGGGGCGCCACCGTCAGACCGGGGGTGCCGGCGGGGACCAGGAAGGTGGAGATGCCCCGGGTGCGCGGGGCATCCGGGTCGGTGCGGGCGAAGACCATGAAGACGTCGGCGAGCGGGGCGTTGGTGATGTACCGCTTGGCGCCGTTGATCACCCAGGTGTCGCCGTCGAGGTGGGCGCGTGTGGTGAGCGTCGACGGGTCGGACCCGGCCTCGGGTTCGGTGAGCGCGAACGACGCGAGGACGTCACCGGAGGCGATCCGCGGCAGCCACTCGGCCTTCTGCTCCTCGGTGCCGCCGACCATCAGGACGTGCCCGGCGATGCCGTTGTTCGTGCCGAACATGGAGCGCAACGACGGTGTGGTGTAGCCCAGTTCGAACATCAGACGGGCCTCTTCGTGCATCGACAGGCCCAGCCCGCCGTACTCCTCGGGCAGCGCGAAGCCGAACAGTCCCATCTTCTTCGCCGCCTCGCGGATGTCCGCGGGCATCTCGTCCTTCTCGTCGATCTCCGCCTCGAGCGGCACGACGCGTTCCCGGACGAAACGCCGGACCTCGGACAGCACCGCGCTGAAGTCAGCCGCGTCCATGTCGACTCCCTTACCTAGTGATCCGTTGGTGTCTCGTCCGGCTTGCGCTCGGGCCGGTAGCAGGCGGCCAGCAGGGCCGCCGCACTCGCCGTGCCGAGGCCCGCCGCGAGCAACGCCGCTCCCACGCCTGCGCGTCGGCGGCCGATCAGCCCGTCGAGCGAGTACCGGCCGTGGCCCAGTGCCGCCAGGGCGACGGCCGCGCCACCCACCACACCGGCGTACTCCCAGCCGCCCTTGAAGACGAAGAAGCCCTTGCCCCGGTGGTCGGTCCGGGCCGCCACGGTCATCAGCCCGACCGCCGCGGCCGCGGGCAGGGGGCCTGCCACGCCGAGGGCGATGCCGGCGCCCGCCGCCATCTCGGCCCCGGCCGCCGTCCGGGCGTGCACGGCGGCCGGCCGGAGGCCGAGCGCCTCGAACCAGCCCGTCGTGCCCTTCAGACCGCCCGGCCCCGCGACCTTGTTCCAGCCATGGGTGAAGAGCATCGGGCCGAGGGTCGCCCGCAGGACGAGCGCGGCGGCGTCGTGCCCGGTCACTGGCCCGCTCCGGTCGCCCGCCCCAGGGGCGCGACACCGTACAACTGGGGTACCGCTTCCACGAGTTCGTCGTAGGTGAGGGCCTTCCCCGAGCGGCTGGGGTGGACCGCGGCGACGGTCCAGCCCTGGAGCCGGTTCAGCCGGTCGCCCTCGATGCGCAGGACCTGGCCGGTCAGCCAGGCCGCGCTGTCGGAGGCGAGGTAGACGACGACTCCGGAGGCGTTGGCGGGGTCGCGCGGGTCGAAGTCGTCCGTGGCCCTGAGGGATTCACCGACGTCGAGTCCGTCCGTCATGCGGGTGGCCGCGATGGGGGAGATGGCGTTCGCGGTGACGCCGTACTTGCGCATCTCCAGGGCCGTGAGGACGGTGAGCCCGGCGATCCCGGCCTTGGCCGCGCCGTAGTTGGACTGGCCCTGGTTGCCGAACAGGCCCGTCCCGGACGTCGTGTTGATGACCCGGCCGGTGACTCGCTCACCGCGTTTCGACGCCTCGCGCCAGTATGCGCAGGCGTGCCGGGTGAGCGCGAAGCTGCCCTTCAGATGCACCGCGATCACGGAGTCGAACTCGGCCTCGGTCATCGAGAACAGCATCCGGTCGCGCACGATGCCCGCGTTGTTGACGACGACGTCCAGCCGGCCGAACTCCGCGACCGTGTCCGCCACCATCGCCTCGGTGGCCGCCCAGTCGGTGACCGAGGCGTGGTTGGCGACCGCCCGGCCGCCGAGCTTGGTGATCTCCGCGACCACGTCGTCGGCGGGGGAGTCCCCGGTCCGCTCGCCGTGCACGCCCGAGCCGAGGTCGTTGACCACCACGGTCGCCCCGGCCTCGGCGAGCGCCAGGCAGTGCGCCCGGCCCAGCCCCCGGCCACCGCCGGTCACGATGGCGACCTTGTCGTCGAGGATGCCCACGCCGTACCTCCAAGAAAATGGCAGATGTCCCAGGTCAGTCGAGTTCACGCAGTACGTCGTCGGTGTGCTCGCCGAGCATCGGCGCGCCGGCGCGCGGCTTGTCGTCCACACCCCAGAAGCTCACCGGGGTCGCCACGGTCCGCAGCGGGGGCGCGTCGCCCATGCCGGGCTGCTCGACGAACGCCCCCACGGCCTCCGCCTGCGGATCGGCGGACACCTCCGCCAGGGTCTGCACGGGCGCCCACCACACGCCCTCGGCGTCGAAGCGCGCCGCCCACTCCTCCAGCGGCCGTTTGGCGAACTCCTCGTCGAACACGGCGATCAGCTCCCGCACATGGCCCCGGCGGGCCTTGCCGGTCGCGAACCGTTCGTCGTCCGACAGGTCCTCGCGGCCGAGCGCCTTGACCACGCCGGGCCAGTGCCGGCCGCCCTCCAGGCCGACCAGCCAGAACCAGCGGTCGTCGGCGGCCCGGTAGCAGTTGTAGAGCGGCGACTCGTGCTCGGTGCGGGGGCGGGTACGGCCGCGTCTGCCGAAGAAGTTCTGCAGGGCGAGGTCGTTGCCGTTGGCGTAGGTGCCGGAGCGGAGCAGCGACACGTCCACCACGCCGCCCTCGCCGGTGCGTTCGCGGCGCAGCAGCGCGGCCAGCACACCCGCGACCAGGTTGGCGGCGGCCGTACGGTCGCCGAGGCCGGGGCGGATGCCGGGCGGCGGCTCGCCGGCCGGGTTGAGCATGGCGGCGATGCCGGGCCGGGCCCAGAAGGCGGAGACGTCGTAACCGGCCCGGTCGCGTTCGGCGCCCGCCCAGCCGTAGCCCGTCAGGGTGCCGACGACCAGCCGGGGATGGCGTTCCCGCAACTCCTCCGGGTCCAGCCCCAGCCGCTCCAGGGCGCCGGGCCGGAGGTTGGTGACGAAGACGTCGGCTCGCTCCAGCAGTCGCTCCAGGATCTGCTTGCCGTCCTCGGAGCGCAGGTCGAGGACGATGCCGCGCTTGCCGCGGTTGTCGGTCTCGAACGGGGGCGCGCTGTCGATGTCCTGGCCGACGTGCCTGAGCGTGTACCGGTTGGGGTCGCCGGTGGGTGCCTCCACCTTGATCACGTCGGCGCCCCAGTCGGCCAGCATGGTGGCGGCGGCCGGGGCGGCCACCCACATGCCCAGCTCGACGACGGAAAAGCCTTCCAGTGGCCGCACGGCCCACCTCCAGATGTGTCGGGGACGGTTCGCTACCTGCCGCGGAACTCGCCCGGGCGGCGCTCCCGGAAGGCCTTGAGCCCTTCGGTGCGGTCCTCGGTGCAGAACAGCACCGAGACGGTCTCCCTCTCGTAGGCGATCGCCGTCTCGAGGCTCATGGCGCGCCCGTGGTCGATGAGCCGCTTGCCCGCGGCGAGCGCGAGCGGTGCCCCGGCCGTCAGGCCGGCGGCCAGTCTCTCGGCGGCGGCGAGCGCTCCGCCGGGTTCGGCCAGCTCGTTGACCAGCCCGAGCTGCCAGGCGCGCTCCGCGTCGATCGGCTCCCCGGTGAGGATCATCTGCTTGGCGATCGCCGGTGGCAGCAGACGAGGGAGCCGCTGCGTGCCGCCCGCGCCCGGCAGGACGCCCAGCTTCATCTCGGGCAGGCCCAGCCGCGTGCCGCGCTCCGCGACCCGGAGGTCGCAGGCGAGTGCCAGCTCGAGGCCGCCGCCGAAGGCGAAGCCGTGGACGGCGGCGATCGACGGCTTGGGGAAGTCCTCCAGGAGCGCGAACGCCTCGGTCAGCCGCCCCACGAAGGCCCGGAACTGCCCGGGGGAGGTGAACGACTCGATCTCGCCGAGATCGGCACCGGCCGAGAAGGCGCGTCCCGCTCCGGTCACGATCAGGGCGCGTACGTCGTCGTTGACGCGTATCTCGCCGAGCGCGCGGGTGAGGCGGTCCACGGTCTTTGAGCCGACGGCGTTGAGCCGTTCCGGCCGGTCGAGGGTCAGGACGGCGATTCTGTCCCGGAGTTCTACACGCAGCACGGTGCCCACCTCAGACCATCGTCAGGCCGCCGCTGACCGAGAGCGTCTGCCCGGTCATGTAGGCGGCGTCGTCGGACGCGAGGAAGGCCACCACACCGGCGATCTCGGTGGGCTGGGCGACGCGGCGCAGCGGGATGGCCCGCACGGTCGCGTCGTACATCTTCTGGCTGTACTCGGCGACCTGTCCGAGCAGCGCGGTGTCGGTCGGGCCGGGGCAGACGCTGTTGACGGTGATGCCGTGCCGGGCGACCTCGCGGGCCAGGGCCTTGCCGAAGGCGATGACGCCGCCCTTCGTCGCGGAGTACACGACCTCGCCGGAGGAGCCGACCCGGCCGGCGTCCGAGGCGATGTGCACGATCCGGCCGCCGCCGCGCTCGATCATCGCATCGAGCACGGCTCGGGTCATGGTGATCGTCCCGCGCAGGTTGACCGCGATGATCCGGTCCCAGGTCTCCTCGTCGCTGTCGACGAACCGGCCGATGACGTCCACGGCCGCGTTGTTCACCAGCACGTGCACCGGGCCGAGTTCGGCCGTCACCCGCGCCACGGCCGCATGCACGGCCGCGCTGTCGGAGATGTCCGCGCCGACACCGGTCGCGCGCACCCCGTACCGCTCCGTGAGCCGTGCCGCCACCTTGCCCGCGGCCTCGGGGTCCAGGTCGCAGACGGCGACCGCGGCACCCTGGTCGGCGAGCCGGTCGGCGATCGACTCGCCGATGCCGCGCCCCGCTCCGGTGACGAGCGCCACCTTGTCCCGTACGCTCACGCGCCCTCCCTGTCCCGGAACCAAAAACAGCGCTATCGTATAACTACTTCAGCTAAATAAGCGAGATGTAGAGTATGTGAGACGCGGGAGTGGAGTCGAGATGCGCCGTACGATCTTCGCCGAGGAGCACGACCTGTTCCGGGAGACCGCCCGCTCCTACTACCTGCGGGAATGTGTCCCGTACAGCGCGGAGTGGGAGCGCGAGGGGCAGGTCGGCCGTGCCGCCTGGGCGGCGGCGGGGAAAGCGGGACTGATCGGCTGGGAGTTCCCGGAGGAGTACGGCGGGCAGGGCCTGCGGGACTTCCGCTACAACGCCGTCATGGCGGAGGAGATGGCCGCCAGCGGCGCCGTCGGCATCGGGCTCGGCCTGCAGAACGACGTGATCCCGCCCTACCTCATGAACCTCACCACCCCGGAGCAGAAGGCCCGCTGGCTGCCCGGAGTGATCGCCGGCGAGACCATCTGCGCGCTCGCGCTGTCCGAGCCGGCCGCCGGATCCGACCTCAAGGGCATCCGCACCACCGCCCGTCGGGACGGTGAGGAGTGGGTGATCGACGGCTCCAAGACGTTCATCACCAACGGCATCCTGGCCGACCTCGTCATCGTCGCCTGCAAGACCGACCCGGCGGCCGGGCACAAGGGCATCAGCCTGATCGTCGTGGAGCGGGGCGCGGAGGGCTTCGAACGCGGCCGCAAACTCGACAAGGTCGGGATGAAGGCCCAGGATACGGCGGAACTCTTCTTCCGTGAGGTGCGCGTGCCCGCCGAGAACCTGATCGGGCAGGAGGGGCGCGGCTTCTACCACATGATGGGCAACCTCCCCACCGAGCGGCTCGCCATCGCGGTCGCGGCCCTCGCCTCCGCGCAGCGGGCCTTCGAGGTGACCCTGGAGTACGCCAAGGACCGCACCGCCTTCGGCCGCCCGATCGGCGAGTTCCAGGCCAACCGGTTCGCCCTCGCGGACCTCAAGGCGAAGCTCGCCGCCGCCCGGGTCTATGTGGACGGCTGCATCATGGCCCTCGTCGAGGGCGAGTTGACGCCGGAGGAGGCCGCCGCGGCCAAGTACTGGACCACGGAGACCGGCTGGGCGGTCATCGACCGCTGCATGCAGCTCTTCGGCGGCTACGGCTACGTCAACGAGTACGAGATCGCCCGCATCTGGCGGGACAGCCGGGTGCAACGGGTGTTCGGCGGCACCTCGGAGATCATGCAGGAGATCGTCGGCCGCTCGCTGGGGCTGTGACTTCGACCGCGACATTGACGGCTACCGATAAATAGGTTAGCTATTTAATCGAAGTGTACGGACAGGAGGCAATCGTGGTCACCGTCGACGTCGCACTGCACCGACAGCGGGCCGAGCAGGTTCTCCCGCGTCCCCGCCTGGTCGTCGGCGGCAAAGAGCTGTCCGACACGAGCGGCGGCCGCTACGAGCACATCGACCCGGCGACCGGCCTCGTCCAGGCCGAGATCCCGCTCGCCGGCCCCGGCGAGGTGGACCAGGCCGTCGCAGCGGCCCGGGGCGCCTTCGAGGTGTGGGGCGCCATGCGCCCGGCCGAGCGCGGCAGACTGCTCAACCGGTTCGCCCGGTTGATCCGCGA
The DNA here is from genome assembly GCF_044768275.1 of Streptomyces sp. NPDC101152. Taxonomy (NCBI): domain Bacteria; kingdom Bacillati; phylum Actinomycetota; class Actinomycetes; order Kitasatosporales; family Streptomycetaceae; genus Streptomyces; species Streptomyces sp. NPDC101152. The sequence goes on from NZ_JBIWPO010000041.1 coordinate 23,217, forward strand.
CCACATCCCCGACTTCGCGGCGATCTGCCCACTGGAGAACGGCGTGTGCGTCGGCGGCTGGGCCGAGAACGTCGGAACGCACGTCGCCGAGTGGACCGAGTACTACGCCGGCTGGGCCGACAAGATCGAGGGCATGGTCGGCGCGGCCTACAGCCCGCACGAGAACGTCGAGTACACCCTGGCCGAGCCGTACGGCGTGATCGGCCACATCATCACCTGGAACTCCCCGGCCCTCTCCCTGGCGATGAAGATCCCGCCCTCGCTCGCCGCCGGCAACACCGTGGTGATCAAACCGGCCGAGTCGACCCCGTTCTCCGCGCTGCTCTTCGCCGACCTGGCCCGCGAGGCGGGCATCCCAGACGGCGTGATCAACGTCGTCACCGGCCTCGGCGACGCCGGATCGGCCCTGGTGACCCACCCCGGCGTGGACAAGATCTCCTTCACCGGCGGCCCCGCCACCGCGCGCCGCATCATGGCCGACGCGGCGCTGAGCCTCAAGCCGGTCGTGTTCGAACTGGGCGGCAAGTCCGCCAACCTGCTCTTCGCCGACACCGACCTTGACACCGTCGTGCCGTACTGCGCGGCCTTCGCGATGAGCAACACCGGCCAGGGCTGCGCCCTGCCCACCCGCCTGCTGGTCGAGCGCCGCATCTACGACGAGGTGGTCGCCCGGGTGACCGGCGTCGTCGCCCACCTCCCCGTCGGCGACCCGCTCGACCCGACGACCTACATCGGCCCCCTCATCAGCGCAGCCGCCCGCGACCGCGTGCAGGGCGTGATCGACAAGGCGGTCGAGGACGGCGCGGGACGGCTCGTGTTCGGCGGTGAACGCATCGACGCCGACGGCTACTTCGTGGCCCCCACCGTCTTCGCCGACGTCGACAACCGCAGTGACCTGGCCCAGCGGGAGATCTTCGGCCCGGTCCTCGCCCTCACTCCCTTCGACACCGAGGACGAGGCCGTCGCCCTCGCCAACGACACCGCGTACGGCCTGTCCGCCTACGTCCAGTCCCGCGACATCGCCCGCGTCAACCGCCTGGTGCCGCGCCTGAAGGCCGGCACGGTCTACGTCAACCCCGGCCCGAACCCGATCACCTCACCGGCCACGCCCTTCGGAGGCGTCGGCCTCAGCGGGTTCGGGCGGGAGGGCGGCAGGGCCGGGCTGGAGGAGTTCATCCACGTCAAGGGCGTCGGCGTCGGCCGCGTCTGACATCCCTCAGGAGCGAACCACCGTGAATCCCGCCCGCCGCCTGACCTTCGGCGACCTCATCCGCGAGCACCGCAGGTCCTACCCCGACGGCGTCGCCCTCGTCGACGGCGACGTCCGGCTGACCTGGCCGCAGCTCGACGAGCGCACCAACCGCCTGGCCAACGCTCTCACGGAGGCGGGCGTCGGGCCGGGCGACCGCATCCTGTGGCTGGGCCAGAACTCCTTCCGGATCTGGGAGCTCCTCGGCGCCGCGGCGAAGACCGGTGCCATGGTCTGCCCCGGCTACTGGCGCTGGGCGGCCCCCGAAATGGCCTTCGCCGTCGAGGACTTCGACCCCCGGGTGGTGGTCTGGCAGGACGAGGAGATCGGCGACACCGTCAGCAAGGCACGCGCCGAACTCGGCAGTGACCACCGGGCGGTGTGGCTGCGGCACGACACCGAGGGCCCCGACTCCTACGAGTCCTTCCTGGCCGCCGGATCGCCCGAGGACCCGGCCGTCGAGGTCGACCCCGACGCGGCCCTGCTCGTGATCTACACCGCGGCGATCTCCGGCCGTCAGTCCGGCTCGATGCTCTCGCACCGCAACCTCCTCGCCATGGGCGCGAGCGCCGCCTGGATGGGGGACATCGGCACGGAGGCCGCCTTCCTCGGCGCGGGGCCCATGTTCCACATCGGCAACTACCAGTTCTGGGGCGTCCCGGCCTTCGTCCACGGCGGCAAGAACGTCATCGTGCGCCGGGTCGTCGCGGAGGAACTGCTGCCGCTGCTGGCCGCCGAGAAGTGCACCCACGCCTATCTGATGCCGCCGACCATCGCCCAGCTCGTCGCGCTCAACCGCGAGGCCGGCCACGACCTCTCCCACCTGCGGGCGAGCGTCGCCGCACCCCTGTGGCAGGGCACCGTACCGACCGACACCAGCCGCTTCACCCGTAACGGCGGAGGTGAGGGCCGCGGTTACGGACAGACCGAGGTGACCGGCTTCGCCGTCACCGGCGCCTACGGCGGCATCGGCGCCGGCAACGCGGGGCGCCCCGGCCCCTTCACCGCCGTCCGCGTCCTCGACAGCGCCGGCGCGGAGTGCGCGATCGGGGTGGCCGGGGAGATCTGCGTCCGCGGAGAACTCGTGCACCTCGGCTACTGGAACCGGCCCGAGATCAACGAGGAGCGCTTCCGCTTCGGCTGGTGGCACACCACCGACCTCGGCCGCCGCGAGGCCGACGGCACGATCAGCTTCCTCGGCACGACGACCCGCATGCTCAAGTCAGCCGCCGAGAACATCTTCCCCGCCGAGGTGGAGAACTGCATCGAGTCCCATCCGGCGGTGAAGGAGGCCGCCGTGATCGGCGTGCCCAACGAGCGCTGGGCGCAGGACGTCAAGGCCGTCGTCGTGCTGCACCCGGACGCCGGGCCGGTCACCGCCGAGGACGTCGTCGAGCATTGCCGGGCACGTATCGCCTCGTACAAGAAGCCCAAGACGGTGGAGTTCGTCGACGCGCTGCCCCGCACGAAGGACTTCGCGAAGGACTACCAGGCACTCGACGAGCGCTTCGGCGGCGGCGGTTACCCCGGCGGCGACACGCTCGGCGCGGGACGATGAACACGGCGGACCGCCGCCTGCCGGTCGTCGTCGGCGTGTACGCCACCGAACAGGCGCTGTCCCTCCCGCACCGGGACGCCATGGACCTCGCGCTCGAAGCGGTGAGTGGCGCCGTCGCGGACGCCGGGCTGACGCCCGCGGACATCGACGGCGCCCAGGTCGACTGGCCCGGCCCCGGCGGGGTGCCCGGCGAGGGCAGCTCCTGGGCGCGCATGCTCGGCCGTGACCTGCGCTGGACCAGCGACTCCATGCTGGACAACGCCGGCTCGCGCGGCCTGTTGAAGGCTGCGGCGGCCGTGCGGGCGGGGTTCGCCGAGACCGTCGTGGTCGGCGGCTGCAAGCTGGTCTCACGCGGGACGGGTCCCGTCGGAGCCGGGGTGGCGCTGGAGTTCGCCGACGTGTGGGGAAGCTATGTCGTCGCCCAGTTCGCCCTGGTGGCCGCACGGCACATGCACGAGTACGGCACGACCTCCCGCCAGCTCGCGGAGGTCGCCGCCACCATCCGCAACAACGGCACCACCAACCCGGAGGCGATGATGTACGGGCGGGGCCCGTACACCGCCGACGACGTGCTCGCCTCCCGCATGGTGGCCACGCCCTTCCACCTGCTGGACTGCTGCATCGTCGGGGAGGGCGGCGCGGCGCTCGTCGTCACCACCGCCGAGCGGGCCAGGGACCTGCCGCAGCCGCCCGTCGCCGTCCTCGGTGGCGGTATGCAGTACCACCAGGCCGCGTACGCCAACCCGGCGCTGCACCGGGAGGTCGGCGCGCTCGGAAGGGAGGCCGCCGAACGCGCCTACGCGATGGCCGGCATCGGCCCGCAGGACGTGGACGTGTTCTCCCTATACGACCCCAACTCCTTCGAGGTCATCCGCCAGTTGGAGGTCCTCGGGCTGTGCGGCGAGGGCGAGGGCGGCCCGCTCGCGGCGAGCGGCGCCATCGCCGTCGGCGGCAAGCATCCGGTCAACCCGGACGGCGGGTGTCTGGCGTACGCCTGGAACGGCACCCAGCAGATGACCTTGAAAGTCGTCGAAGGCGTACGGCAGTTGCGCGGCACGGCCGTGCACCAGGTCGAGGGCGCGGAACTGGCTCTCGTCGGCAACGCCGGTTCGGGGGCGCAGCACTACGAGACGAGCGTGCTGGGGAGGATGCGATGAGCCGGCCCGTCCCCGTGCCGAGCGAGCTGTCCCGGCCGTTCTGGGAGGCCGCCCGGCGCGGCGAACTGGTCGTCCCGCACTGCCCGGCCTGCGACCTGCGCTTCTTCGTCCCCGAACCCGCCTGCCCCGGCTGCATGGCACGGGACTGGCGGTACGCGCCCAGCGCTGGCCGGGGAACCGTCTACTCGGTGACCGTCGTGCACCGGGCGCCCGGCCCCGGCTTCGACACCCCCTTCGCGCTGACCGTGGTCGACCTCGACGACGGGGCCACCCTGCTGACGCACGTGGACGCGGGCGACCCGGGGAACGTCGTCATCGGGCAGCGCGTCCGCGTGGACTTCCGCACCCTCACCGACGAGATCACGTTGCCGTACTTCGTACCGGAGGACTGAGCGGGGCGCACAAGTCCCGCCACCTCCTCACAATTTGAACACTGATTACATTCAGAGCATTCAGCTAGCGGTTTCCGGCGATAGCATCTCCCGCAGCGCGCGGGCCACACACGGGCGGCCCGCCCTGGTGAACATCGCTGAGGACCTGAAGTGGCCGTGCATGCGAGAGCGTCGAAGAGACAGGGCCCGCGGGAACCCCGGGCCGGACGACGGCAACCGTCGCTGCGGACGGTCCTGCTCGTCCTGGCCCTGGTGCCCATCGTGACCCTGGTGGCGCTGTGGGCGGTCTCCTCCGCGCAGCTCTACACGGACTGGCGGCGCCAGCAGGACCGCAACGACGTGTCCACGCGCGCCGCCCGGCCCGTCCTGGGCGCCTTCTTCGCACTGCAGGAGGAACGCCGGCTCAGCGAAGCGGCGTTGGCGGACCCCGCCGGGTACCAGAGCCAACTGCGCGCACAGCGGGCCCGCACCGACGCCACCGTGAGGGCCGTCGAGGCGTTGCCCGACAGCGGGTGGAGCGCGCCGGCCGACATCCGCGGCGACATCGTCGACCTCGGCCGGGCCCTGCGGGACCTGGCCGACTACCGTGCGGCGGTGGACGAGCGGACCGCCTCGCCGCAGCAGACGTTCGACCGCTACACCGCCCTGGTCTCCCGGCACCTGAAGGTGTTCAACACCCTCAGCACCGTCGGCCTGCCCGGCATCGACCACCTCGTCCGCCCGGTCATCGACGAGGACTGGGGCCTGGAGATGATCTCGCGTCAGGACGCGCTGCTCACCCGGGCATCGGTCACCGGCAAACTCTCCGGCGCAGACCGCGGACAGCTCGCCGCCTGGATCGGCGCCCAGCGCTTCATCTACGACGACAAGGTCGTCCCCCTGCTGTCGGACGACGAGGCGCGGCAGTTCCGCACGCTCATGGCCGGCGCTGCGTGGAAGGAGAAGACGGCCGTCGACCAGGCCGTGCTGGCGGATGCCGCCACCGGCGGCGCCGCGGACCGGTTCTCCCAGCGCCTCGGGCGCGAGTGGCGCGACAGCGTCCAGCAGGTGACCGCCGGACTCCAGCAGCGCAACGCCGCCTACGCGAAGACCCTGACGCTCGCCACGGACCAGCAGTTGCGGGCGATGCGCACCCGGCTGATCGCCACCAGCGTCGGCAACGCCGTCGCCGTCCTCGTGGTCGCCCTGATCACCGTCCTGTTCACCCGCGTGCTGCGCCGCCGGATCTCGGCCCTGCGCACCGCCGCCCTGGACCTGCAGACGCGGCTTCCGGACGTGGTGGCCCGCATGCGCCGGGGCGAGGCCGTCGACCACGACGCCGAACTCCCCGCGATCCAGCACAGCGGTGACGAACTCGGCCAGTTGGGCGAGGCCCTCAACCTCGCCCGGCACACCGCCCTCGACACCACCGTGGAACAGGTGGGCCAGCTCCACGGCTTCGAGAAGCTCCTGCAGCGCATCGCCCGCCGCACCCAACTGCTCATCGGCCTGCAGATGAAGAAGCTCAGCGAACTGGAGCGCAAGCACGAGGACCCCGAGGTCCTCGAGGACCTGTTCGACCTCGACCACCTCACCGCCAGGTTGCGCCGCTACGAGGAGAACCTGGTCATCCTCGGTGGCGGCCAGCCGCAACGACGCTGGCGCAAGCCGGTGTTGCTGCTGGACGTGCTGCGCTCCGCCCAGAGCGAGGTGCAGGACTACCGGCGGATCCAGATCGAGGTGCAGGGCCGGGTCTGGCTGTCCGAGCGTGCCGTCGGCCTCGTCATCCACGTCCTGGCGGAGCTGATGGAGAACGCGGTGGGCTTCTCCCGGCCGCCCACTCCCGTGGAGGTGTACGCCGCCCGGGTGGGGCGCGGTCTCGCGGTGGAGATCGAGGACCGGGGAGTGGGCATGGCCGCCGAGCAGTACGAGGCCGTCAACCGGCTGATGGCCGACCCTCCCCGCATGGACGTCATGTCGCGGGCGGACGACGTCAGGCTCGGACTGTACGTCGTCGCCCGGCTGGCGCAGGGTCTGGGCATCCACGTGGAGCTGCGGCCCTCGGCGTTCGGCGGGACCCGGGTGGTCGTCCTCATCCCCGACGACCTGGTCGTCGTCGACGCCTCCGGGCCCGCGGAGGAGGTCGTCGCCTCCTGGTCGCCGGGCTCCGATCCGGACGCGCCGGCCGCGCAGGCGGGGCCGGGGACGGCACACGATCCGGACCCGGACACGCACCGACCGGTCCTGGACGACGTACCGACCGGCCAGGCCGTCCCGTGGGACGGACCGCGGACCGGCCCGCCGCCATCCGGCGCACCGGGAACGGGTGAGGGACGGGAGGTCGTCCGCCCGCCGCGCCGGCGTCTGCCGTCCCAGCCCTTCGGCCCGCCTCCGGCCCACCCGGCTCCGCACGCGGTCGGCGCGCAGCCACCGACCGCCGCCCCCGGGACGGTGCAACCGCTGCCCAAACGGGTGCGCCAGGCCAGCCTTGTCGACGAACTGCGCGATCCGGGTGTGGCCACGCGGGCGCGTCCCGACGAGCGGGAGTCCGGTCCGCGGCCCACGCCGGCCCGTTCCGGCGCCACCGTCGGCGCCTTCCAGCGCCAGTCCCGGATGTCCCGACGCACCAGCCCCACGGCGGACCGCGGCCCCTCCGACGCCCTGCCGACCCGCAGAAGCTCCCCGACGGAAGACTGACCATGACACTGCGAACGACCGCCACTCATCAGGACCTCGACTGGCTGCTGGACGGCCTGGTCGAACAGGTCCCGGGCACCCGGCACGCCATCGTGCTGTCCGACGACGGTCTGGTGGTGAGCCAGTCCAGCACCATCGCCCGCGGTGACGCCGAACGCCTCGCCGCCGTGGCCACCGGCCAGCAGAGCCTGGCCCGCGGAGTGGGGACGCTCTTCGACGGCGGACCGGTGCACCAGGTCATCGTCGAGCTGGCCGACCTGTGGTTGTTCGTCTCCGCCGCGGGCCGGGGCACACACCTGGCCGTCGTGGCCTCCCAGGAGGTGGACGCGGAACTGATGGCCGTGGCCATGCACACCCTCATGCAGCAGGTGGGTCAGCGCCTCGGCGCGGAGGCACGCGTCGTCCACCCCGGCTTCGAGGGCGGTGGACGTGAGTGAGCCACTGGACGGACGACTGGGAGCCGGACGAGGCCGACACCCCGTCGGTGCGGCCGTACACCATCACCCAGGGCCGCACCGCCCCGGCCCGTGACGACCTCACCCTGATCACGCTGGTCACGACCGTCGAGCCGGAGATTCCCGGCCGTTCCTCGCGCGGTCTGCAACCCGAGCACCGCGCCATCCTGCGGCAGTGCCGCACACCGGCGGCGGTGGCCGAGGTCGCCGCCGCACTGGACCTGCCGATCTCGGTGACGAAGATACTGATCGACGACCTGGTCGCCCTCGGCAGGGTGACCACCCGTCCGCCGCTCGCAGTCGCGGCAGGAAGCACCGTGGACATGAACCTACTTCGGGCGGTGAGGGATGGCCTCCGCAGACTTTGACCTCGCCCCACGCACCCTCGGCGCGGCCCCCGCGGCCGTGAAGATCCTCGTGGCCGGCGGCTTCGGCGTCGGCAAGACGACCCTCGTCGGCGCGGTCAGCGAGGTGGCGCCGCTGCGCACCGAGGAGTACCTCACCGTCGCCAGTGTCGGCGTCGACGACGTCCAGGGCGTCGAGGGCAAGACCACCACCACCGTCGCCATGGACTTCGGCCGCATCATGGTCAGCCCCCGTCTGGTGGTGTACCTCTTCGGCACACCGGGCCAGGAACGTTTCTGGTTCATGTGGAACGACCTCGTGCACGGCGCCCTCGGCGCGGTGGTCCTCGCCGACACCCGCAGACTGGAGGCCAGTTTCGCCTCCATCGACTTCTTCGAGAGCCGCCGCATCCCCTTCGTGGTCGGCGTCAACTGCTTCCACGGCCGCCAGGAACGCAGCGTGCGGGAGGTCCGCGAGGCCCTCGATCTCGACCCCGAGGTCCCGCTGATGATGGGGGACATGCGGGAGAGGTCGGTCGGCCGCGAGTTGCTGCTGTCGCTGGCCGACCATCTCATCCGAACAAACTCGATCACCTAGTTTAAAGAGTTATCTACTTGTAGAGTGGGATCACGGGTGGGTCGCGTCGCGCGCCCGCCGGCCGGACGGAGGTGGTCCCCGCGATGAGTGAGACCGGGAAACGGGGCGGCGGGCTCAACGGCGTCCAGGTTCGGGTTCCGAAGATGGCCGAACTGGTCGCGGCACGGCTGCGGCGGATGATCGTGCGCGGCGAGCTCGCCGAGGGGGACGCGCTGCCGTCCGAGACGGCCCTGATGGAGGAGTTCGCCGTCTCCCGGCCCACCCTGCGCGAGGCGTTCCGGGTGCTGGAGTCGGAGTCGCTGATCGACGTGCGCCGGGGCGCCCGGGGCGGGGCCCGGGTCCAGGTCCCCGAGGGCACCGTCGCCGCCCGCTACGCCGGTCTGGTGCTGGAGTACCGGGGGACGACCCTCAAGGACGTCTACGACGCCCGTACGGTGATCGAGGCGCCGTGCGCCGGTCTGCTGGCCGAGCGGCGCACCGAGGAGGACCTGAGCAGGCTGCGGGCCGCCGTCGCCGAGGCCGAGCGGCTGATGGACGACCCGTCGGCCTTCATCCGCGCCCACATGGAGTTCCACGCCCTGGTCGTCGAACTGGCGGGCAACGAGACGCTCGGCGTCCTCAACGGCATGGTCCGCCACATCATCGACCAGGCGAACTGGTCCCACGTCGACCTCGACGCCGGGAGCCCGGAGAACATCCGGGCCAACCGCCGGGGCTTCCGCGCCCACGGTGCGCTGGTGGACCTGGTCGCCGCGCGCCGCGCCGAGGCCGCCGAGGAGCTGTGGCACCTCCACCTCCAGGAGGCGGAGGACTACCTGCTGCAGAGCAGGTCCATGACCACCGTGCTGGACCTGCTCGGCTGAACCGGTCAGCTCTCGCGCAGTTCCGCCACGATCGGCTCCCACACCTCGGCGCGGGTCTCGTAGGCGGTGTAGAAGGACACCCGGTCGACCAGCGCCCCGTAGCGACGCCGGATCTCGCCCGCCACCCGCTCCGGTTCCGCCACCACCGCGAAGGTGCTGAGGACCTCGTCGTCGACGAGCCCGGTCATCGCCTCCCACTTGTCCTCGCGCCGGGACGTAGACAACGCGTGCAGCTCGTCGCCGAGTTCACCCCAGCCGTGCAGCTCCAGGACCCCGCGGTAGGCGGGCGTGCTGCCGTAGAAGGCGATCTGCCCGCGCGTGCCGTCGATCGCCCGGGCCATCTCCTCCTCCGTCCCGCCGGTCGCGGTGAGCAGCAGATGGGAGACGGAGAAGTCGGCGCGGGTGCGGCCCGACGACGCGAGGCCGGCCTCGACGGTCGGCAGGGTGACCTCGCGCAGGTACCGCTCGGTGGTGAAGCCGTGCGCGAGCAGCCCGTCGGCCACCTCGCCGGCCACCCGCGTCATCGCCTCCCCGACGGCGGCGACGAAAACCCTGGGCGCGCCGCCGACGGCGGGCGGCGGCGAGAAGAACGGGGACATGAGTGTGTGCGAGTAGAAGTCGCCGCGGAAGTTAAGGCGTTCGCCCTCGTTCCAGGCGGCCCAGATGGCGCGCAGGGCGCTGACGTACTCCCGCATGCGGGCGGCGGGCCGGCTCCACGGCATGGCGAAGCGCCGCTCGATGTGCGGTTTGATCTGGCTGCCCAGGCCCAGCGAGAACCGTCCGCCCGAATACGTCTGCAGGTCGTGCGCGGTGTACGCCAGTTGCATGGGGGAGCGGGCGAAGGCCACCGCGATCGCGGTGCCGACCTCCAGATGGTCGGTGTGCTCGGCCGTCAGCAGCAGGGGCAGGAACGGGTCGTGCTTGGACTCCGAGGCCCACAGCCCGTCGTAGCCCGCCTTCTCGTGGTGGCGGGCCTCCTCCACGACCCCTGCCGTGCTCCACACGTTGAGCTTGCCGTCGACCTTCATGTCGCTCCTTAGACCGCTTCCATGCCGATGCGCTGTGCGAGCAGTTCGCGATGGTACGCGGGGTCGCCGAACAGCAGCTGTGACGTCTTGGCCCGCTTCAGATAGAGGTGGGCCGGGTGTTCCCAGGTGAAGCCGATACCGCCGTGGACCTGGATGTTCTGTGCCGCCGCCCGGACGCACGCGTCGGAGCAGAAGGCCTTGGCCAGGCTCGCCACGGCGGGCAGGTCCGGGGCCTCGTTCTCGGCGGAGAGCAGGGCGTAGTGCGCGGCGGCCCGCGCCGACTCGACCTCCAGCAGGACGTCGGCCAGCAGGTGCTTGACGGCCTGGAAGGAGCCGATGGGGCGTCCGAACTGGTGGCGCATCTTGGCGTACTCGACCGCCATGTCGAGTGCGCGGGACGCCACCCCGACCTGTTCGGCGGCCAGCGCCACGGCGGCCCGGTCGAGGACCTGGGCGACCAGGTCCCAGCCGTCGCCGTGCGTCCTGAGCCGGGTCGCCGGTACCTCGCGGTAGTCCAGGCGCGCCTGCCGGCGGGTCGGGTCCATGGTGGGCAGCGGCGCCCGCGTCAGGCCGGGCGCGTCACCGTCCACCAGGAAGACGCCGATCCCGTCGGCGGTGCGCGCCACGGTGAGGACGACATCGGCCGCAGCCCCGTCGAGCACGAACGTCTTGTGCCCGGTCAGCAGCCAACTCCCGGCGGATTCACGGGCGGTGAGCGCGACTCCCGCCGCGTCCCAGCGCGCCGAATCCTCGGTCAGGGCCAGGGTCGCGACGAGTTCCCCGGAGGCCAGGCCCGGCAGCAGGCGTTTACGGGCCTCCTCGTCGGCGCAGCGCAGCAGCACGGTCGTCGCCAGCACGGCCGAGGACAGGAAGGGCGCGCACAGCAGCGCACGGCCCGTCTCCTCCATCACCACGCCCACCTCGACCGGCCCGCACCCGGCGCCGCCGTACTCCTCGGGCACGGCGAGCCCCTGCAGGCCCAGCTCCGTGCCCATCCGGCGCCACAGCGCCCGGTCGAAGCCCTCGGGGGTCTCCATCAGCCGCCGCACCTCGGTCTCGGGCGAGGTGTCCGCCAGGAACGCCCGTACGGTGCGCCCGAGTTCCTCCTGCTCCTCGCTGAACGCGAAGTCCATCCCGTGCTCCTCCTCCGGTTCAGCGGCGGCCACGTGCGGCGATGATCCGCTCGACGGCGGCGATGTGGTCGGGTGCGTGCATGGTGTCCCGCTCGGCGAGCAGGGCCGGTTCCATCACCGTCTCCAGGGCCTGCTCCAGATGCCGGTTGACGGCGCGCTTGGTCTCGCGCAGCGCCTGCGCGGGCAGAGCCGCAAGCCGTCCGGCCAGGTCCATGGCCTCGTCCATGAGCTTGTCCCTCGGCACGGCTCGGTTGGCGATGCCCAGCCGCACCGCGTCCTCGGCGCTCACCCGGTCGCCGAGGAACAGCAGTTCCTTCGCCCGGGTCAGGCCCACCAGCAGCGGCAGCACGTACGCGCCGCCGTCGCCCGCGACGAGTCCGACCTGGACGTGCGGGTCGGCGACGTAGGCGTCGTCCGCGATCAGCACGAGGTCGCTCAGCAGGGCGAGGCTGCACCCGAGGCCCACGGCGGGGCCGTTGACGGCCGCGACGACCGGGAGCGGGCAGCGGACCAGGCCGGTGATGATCCCGCGGGCCTCGTCGACCTGGCGCCGCCGGAAAGCGGCGTCACGCTGGACCCGGGTCATCGTGTCGAGGTTGCCGCCGGCGCTGAAGGCCCGGCCGCGCCCGGTGAGGACGACCACCCGTGCCTCCGGATCGGCCGCGAGCGCGTCCCACACCGACGCGAGGCCGGTGTGCAGCTCGTCGCTCATCGCGTTCAGCTGCTCCGGCCGGTTCAGCTCGACCAGCCGGATGGCCCCGACGGCCGTCACCACCAGATCCGTCATCTTCGCCGCCCTCGTCCAGGGACCTGTCATTAGAGTTGAATGCTATAACTAATTAAGCTTTCTGGAAACCGGGTCGCGGAGTGACGGAGGACGCGCATGCCCCAGCAGTACGAGACCGTGCGGACCGAGGTGGCCGACCGGATCCTCACGGTCACCCTCGACCGTCCGGAGAAGCTCAACGCCTTCAACCCACGGATGATGCAGGACCTGCTCGACGTCCTGGACGCGGCCGACGCGGACGACGGGATACGGGTGATCGTGGTGACCGGCGCCGGACGCGGCTTCTGCGCGGGAGCCGACGTCAGCTCCGGCGGCTCCTCCTTCGACCACCGCAGGGCGGGCGCCTGGCACCGGGACACCGGCGGCCGGGTCGCGCTGCGGATCTTCTCCAGCACCAAGCCGGTCATCGCGGCGATCAACGGCCCGGCGGCGGGCGTCGGCGCCAGCATGACCCTGCCCATGGACATCCGTCTCGCGTCGACGAACGCGAAGTTCGGCTTCGTCTTCGCCCGCCGCGGCATCGTGCCCGAGTCCGCCGCGTCCTGGTTCCTGCCCCGGGCGGTCGGCATGCAGCGGGCCATGGAGTGGGTGGCGACCGGCCGCGTCTTCGGCCCCGAGGAGGCGCTGGCGGCCGGGCTGGTCCGCTCCGTCCACGCGCCGGAGGAACTGCTGCCGGCGGCGTACGCCCTGGCCCGGGAGATCGCCCAGAACACCTCGGCGATCTCGGTCGCCCTCTCCCGCCAGATGATGTGGCGCATGCTCGGCGAACCCCACCCCATGACCGCCCACCGCCTGGACTCGCGGATCATGAGCCAGATCGGCGGCGGCCCGGACCCCGTCGAGGGTGTCGAGTCGTTCCTCGCCAAGCGGCCGCCCGCCTTCCCCGGCCTGGTCAGCAAGGACATGCCGGCCGTGTACCCCTGGTGGCGGGACGAGGAGTTCCGGCCCTTCGGCGAGTAAGGGGGAGGCCGCGACTTTACATACCGGCGAGATATGGCCGAAACATTGTCGTGGTGTACGTGAAGTGTTAGCGTCCGGTCGGCGGACATTCAGTTGAATGCGCTAAACCATTGACCGCCTGGACGGTAACCATGAGCGATGGTTTCCTGCATGAATCGCTGCGCGGAGTCGACTGGGGGGTCGCCACCGCGGAAACCGTCGCGGCCCCGCCGCCACCCCCGCCGGAGCGCGACGGACACTTCGGGCAGTGGACCGACGACATCCGGCAGCTGCTCGGCGTCACCGCGGACACGCACCGCATGGTCGCCGGCTGGCCGCTGCTCCAGCCCGACGGCCCCGGCGGCTGGGACCGGCGGGCACTGGACCGCTGCGAGCGCTCGCTCGACGCCCTGCTCGAACAGGGGCGGCGGCCCGCTCTCACCCTCGTCGACCGCACACTGCCGCCGTGGCTGGACGACGCCGGCGGCTGGCTCGCCCGCGACACCGCCGAGCACTTCGCCGCGTACGCCGCCGAGCTGGGCCGACGCTTCGGCGACCGGGTGGAACGCTGGATCACTTCTACCGACCTGGCCGGCCCCACCCTGGCCGACCACGTGGCCGGCATGTACTCGCCGGGCCGTGGCGCCGGCCGCGCCGGACTCCCGGCGGTCCACCACATCCTCCTCGCCAACGGCCTCGCCACCCAGGCCCTCCGAGCCACGGGTGCGGCCGGCCGGATCGGGACCACGGTCACCCTCGTGGGCGGTTACCCGGCCACCGACGACCCCTACGACCGGCTCGCCCTGGAGCGCCTGGAGAGCTGGACCAACCGCATCTTCCTCGACCCCCTGCTGCTCGGCGAGCACATGGTGACCGAGGACGACCTCGCACCTGTCGCGGCCACCGGCTGCGTACGCCCCGGCGACCTGGACGTCATCACCACGGCCCAGGACCTGCTGGCCGTGTCCTGGCACACGCCGTTCCGCGTCACGGCGCCCGAGAACCTGCCCCGGGTACTGCCGAGCACGAAGTGCCGCAGCGCCCTCAACGAGGTCAACCGGCTGCTCGTCGGCCTCGGCTTCGCGATCGTCCCCTTCGACGACGTGGAGACCACCGCCTACGGCTGGCCCATCATCCCCGAGGGGCTCGCCGACGCCGTCGCGGGCCTGTGCGACCTGTACGGCGATCTGCTGCCCCCGCTGTCCGTGGTCGACAACGGCATGGGCGACCTGGACCTGGTCGACGACACCGGACACCGCGACGACACCCGGCGCCGCTGCCTGCTGCGCGCCCGGCTCGCCTGGCTTGCGGGGCTGGTGGACGCCGGAGTGGAGGTCTGCGGCTACGAGTACTGGTCGGTCCTGGACAACCTGGAGGCCAAGTTCCGCTACACCCGCCTGTACGCCATGGCCGTCCCGGACCACGAACTAGCCCCACGGCCCGCGATGCCCTCCGACTGGGTGCACGCGGGAGCCTTCGCCGCCCCGCCCGCCACCGGCCGGCGCACCGGCCTGAGCCTCGTCTCCCCGCCTCAGGGTGCCGGCGCCTCGTAGTCCCGGCCGCGGATCAGCCGCACCGGGCAGTAGACCAGCACGTCCTCGTCCCGCTGGTTGCGCACGGTGATCCGGCTGGTCACCACGCCCCGGCCGGGCTTGCTGGAGGGGCGAGAGCCGGTGGTCTCCACGACGGCGTACAGCGTGTCGCCGACGTACACGGGCGCGTGCACGGTCAGCTCCATGTGCAGGAAGGCGAGCCCCGTGCCGTGCAGCACGTTCGTCTGCAGCACGAGCCCTTCGGCGAGGCAGTACGTCAGGCCGCCCGGCACCAGCCGGCCCGTGTAACCGCCCTCCGCCGCGTGCGTGGCGTCCCAGAACAGCGGCTCGGTGAAGCCGCCCCAGGTGACGAAGGTGACCAGGTCGGTCTCCGTGACGGTCCGGCGCGCGGTCCGGAAGACCTGCCCGACCGGCATCTCCTCGTAGGTCAGACCCCGTACCAGGGGCGGGATCTCGGTCGTCGTGTCCTGCGCGGTCATGGTGTCCGTCCTCTCGGTGGCGTCGTCACAGGTCGAGCGGGTGTTTTTCCGCCACGGCCTCGAAGTCGGGGGCGCGCTTGTCACGGTGCGCGGCGAGGCCCTCGACGACCTCGTGCCCCGCGAACCCGAAGAACTCGAGGCCGAGAGAGGCCTCGAAGATGGGCTGGGCGGTGCGGTACCAGTGGTTGAGGGACCGCTTGGTCCAGCTGATGGCGCTCGCGGGCCCGGCGGCCAGGACCTTCGCCACACGCAGCGCCTCGGCGTGCACCTCCTCGTCGGCCACGCACTTGGACACCAGCCCGATCCGTTCGGCCTCCTCGCCCGTGAGGGCCTCGCAGGTCAGCAGGTAGTACTTGGCCTTGGCCATGCCGCACAGCAGGGGCCAGCAGATGGCCGCGTGATCACCGGCCGCGACCCCGAGGCGGGTGTGCCCGTCGACGATCTTCGCCGTGCGGGCGGCGACGGAGACGTCCGCCAGCATGCCGATGACCAGACCGGCCCCGACGGCCGGTCCGTGGATCGCGGAGACCACCGGCTTGGAGCAGTTGAGCACCCCGTACACCATGTCCCGCGCCTCGCGCATCACCCGGGCCCGCACCCCGTGATCTTCGGTGAGGGCCTGGATGGAGTCGAAGGTCCCGCCCGCCGAGAACGCCCGGCCCGCCCCCTGGACCAGCACCGCCCGGGTCCGCTCGTCCCGGTCGATCACCGGCCAGATGTCGGCCAGTTCGCCGTGCATCCGCGGGTCCACCGCGTTGAGGTTCGGGGCGTCGAGCACGACGCGCAGCACCCCGGGCGCGGGCCGCTCGAAGGTCAGGCTCGTGAACGGCGCATAGGGATCGGTCACGTCGCGCTCCTTTCGGAATCAGTGCGGATACTATAATTATCTAACTGTATCGAGCGGAGAGCGGCAAGCGCTCGGCAGGTTGCGCGTCGCACCGAGGACGGGAAGCTCGGCATGGATCTCACCTTCAGCCAGGAACAGGACGAACTGCGCACCGTCGTGCGGTCCTTCCTGGCCAAGTACTCCGACGAGGCGGCCGTGCGCCGGCTGGCCGCCGACCCGAGCGGCCACGACGTCGTCGTCTGGCGGCGGATGGCCGGTGAACTGGGCCTGCAGGGCCTCGCCGTACCGGAGGA
The DNA here is from genome assembly GCF_044768275.1 of Streptomyces sp. NPDC101152. Taxonomy (NCBI): domain Bacteria; kingdom Bacillati; phylum Actinomycetota; class Actinomycetes; order Kitasatosporales; family Streptomycetaceae; genus Streptomyces; species Streptomyces sp. NPDC101152. Next base: position 39,568 of record NZ_JBIWPO010000041.1, read on the forward strand.
GTACGGCGGCTCGGGCTTCGGCTACGTCGAACTCGGCGTCGTCTTCGAGGAGGCGGGCCGCGCGCTGCTGTGCGAGCCGTACTTCGCCACCGTCGCCCTGGCCGCCGAGGCCCTGCTGCGCTGCGCCGACGAACAGGCTCGGGCCGACCTCCTGCCGGGCATCGCCTCCGGCGCCACGATCGCCACCCTCGCCCTCACCGAGGACGGTGGCCGCTGGGACGAGCCCGGCATCCGCCTCGCCGCCCGCGACACCGCCGACGGCTGGCGGCTGACCGGCGCCAAGACCTACGTAACCGACGGCCTCCTCGCCGACCTGCTCCTGGTCGCCGCCCGCACCCCCGCGGGCATCAGCCTCTTCGCGGTCGACGCCGACGCGGCGGGCCTGACCCGTACCCCGCTCCCCACCCTGGACCAGACCCGCAAACAGGCCCGCCTGGACTTCACCGGCACCCCCGCCCGTCTGATCGGCACCGAGGGCACGGCCTGGCCCGTCCTCGAACGCACCCTCGCCACGGCCTCCGTCCTGCTCGCCGCCGAACAGGTCGGCGGAGCGGCCGCCGCCCTCGACGCTGCCGTCGACTATGCGCGCATCCGGGTCCAGTACGGCCGGCCCATCGGCTCCTTCCAGGGGATCAAGCACAAGTGCGCCGACATGCTGGTGGAGATCGAGTCCGCCCGCTCGGCCGCGTACGCAGGCCTGTGGGCGCTGGACGCCGGGGACGCCACGGAGATCGCCGTCTCGGCCGCCGTGGCGCAGGCCTTCTGCTCGGAGGTGTTCACCAAAGTGGCGGGCGACAACATCCAGGTCCACGGCGGCATCGGCTTCACCTGGGAGCACCCGGCGCACCTGTACTTCAAGCGGGCCAAGAGCTCCGAGGTGCTGCTCGGCACACCGTCGTACCACCGGGAACTGCTGACCGCCCGGCTCGGTATCTGAGATCTCGCAGAACAGGGAGAAGCAGACATGGAGCTGGACTTCGGACCGGCGGTGCGCGAGTTCCGCGAGGAACTGCGGGACTGGCTGGCGGACCACCTGGTGGGGGAGTTCGCCGAGCACCGGGGAGTCGGCGGTCCGACCGACGGCGCGGCCTGGGAGGTCCGCCTGGCCTGGGACCGCGAGCTGTCCGCCGGGCGCTGGCTCGGCGTGGGCTGGCCGCAGGAGTACGGCGGCAGGGGGCTCGGGCTCCTCGAGGAGATCGTCTTCGAGTACGAGTACGCCCGCGCCGAGGCCCCCTACCGGGCCACCGGCAACGCGCTCGACCTGCTCGGCCCCATGCTGCTCAAGGTGGGCGGCGAAGAGCAGAAGAAGCGGTTTCTGCCGCCGATCCTCGCGGTTGAGGAACTGTGGGGCCAGGGCTTCAGCGAGCCCGGTGCCGGCTCCGACCTGGCCTCGGTGCGCACCCGCGCCGACCGCGACGGCGACGAATGGGTGGTCAGCGGCCAGAAGGTGTGGACGTCCTTCGGTATGCACGCCGACTGGCTCTACGTCCTCACCCGCACCGACCCGGACTCCGTCCGGCACAAGGGCCTGAGCATGCTCCTCGTGCCCACGGACCAGCCGGGCGTGGAGATCCGCCCCATCCGCAACCTCGCCGGCCAGGACGAGTTCGCCGAGGTGTTCCTCTCCGACGCCCGCACCGGCGCGGACATGGTCGTCGGCGAGGTCGGCCAGGGCTGGCGGACCGCGATGACCACGCTCGGCATCGAGCGCGGCACCACGCTCCTGCCCCAGCAGCTCACCTTCGAGCGGGAGGCCGAGTCGCTGATCGAGCTGGCCCGGGAACGCGGCGCGCTCGACGACCCGATGCTGCGCCGCCGGATCGTCGACGCCTGGATCTCCGTCCGCGTCATGCGCACCACCAACCTGCGCACCCTCGCCGAACTCACCGCGGGCCGCACCCCCGGCGCCCAGGCCACCACGGCCAAGCTGTACGCCTCGACACGCCACCAGCAACTCGGGCATCTCGCACAGGAGCTGGCGGGCCCCGCCGGGCAGATCGTCGGCGCGGACTACGGCCTGGACACCCGGCAGCGTTCCTTCCTGCTGTCCCTGGCGGAGACGATCTACGGCGGATCCAGCGAGATCCAGCGCAACATCATCGGCGAGCAGATCCTGGGCCTGCCGAAGGAGCCCCGGCCGTGACGCCGCTCGAGGACCGCCTCGACCGCGTCGAGTCGCACCTCGCCATCCAGCAACTGCCCGTGCGGTACGCGCTCGCCGTCGACGCACGCGACCTCGACGCCTGGACCGGCTGCTTCCGGCCCGACGTGGACATGGGGCGCCACGGCCACGGACGGGAGGCGCTGCGGGCCTACATCGAACCCCTTGTCAGGGGCTTTCGCCGGTCCGTCCACCAGGTCTGCGGCCACCGGATCGAGTTCACCGGCCGCGACACGGCCACCGGCTCCGTCTACTGCCGCGCCGAGCACGAGGTGGGGGAGCGGTGGATCGTCATGGCCATCCGCTACCTCGACGACTACGCGCGCGTCGACGGCGAGTGGTACTTCTCCCGGCGCCGAGAGCAGCACTGGTACGCCGCCGACGTGACCGAACGGCCCCAGCAGGTGGGATTCGCGGGCTGGCAGAACGCCGGAGAACCGGCGCTGCCGGACGCCTTCCCCTCCTGGAAACCCTTCTGGAAGGAGACCTGATGCGGCGGCTGGCGGGGAAGACGGCCCTGGTCACCGGCGGCGGACAGGGCGTGGGCCGGGGCATCGCGCTCGCGCTGGCCGCCGAGGGAGCGGCCGTGGTGATCACGGGCCGCACCGAGGAAAGACTCAAGGAGAGTGCGCGGATGATCGCCGAGCGCGGCGGGCGGGTGCACACCGTGGTCGGGGACGTGGGCGAACGGGCCGACATCGACCGCATGGTGGCGGAGACGGTCCGCGAGTTCGGCGGCCTGGACGTGCTCGTCAACAACGCGCAGAGCTCCGTACAGCGCCGCCTGGAGCAGACGTCGTACGACGATGTGGAACTCGCCTACCGCAGCGGCCCGTTGGCCGCCTTTCACGCGATGCTGGCGGCCCTGCCGCATCTGAGGGCGAGCCGCGGCAGCGTCGTGAACCTCGGTTCGTCGGCCGCGGTGCTGGGCGAGGCGGGGTTCGCGTCCTACGCGATGGCCAAGGAGGCCGTCCGGGGGCTGACCCGCGTCGCCGCGCGGGAGTGGGGCCCGTACGGGATCCGGGTGAACGTCGTCTGCCCGGCCGCGCTGAGTCCGGCGGCCCAGGCGTACTTCGCCGCCCATCCGGACAAGGCCGACCAGGTGGTGGCCGGCATCCCACTGGGCCGGATGGGCGACCCGGAGACGGACATCGGGCGGGCCGTGGCGGCGCTGGTCAGCGACGACATGGCCTACCTGACAGGCGCGACGCTGATGCTGGAGGGCGGCCGGACCCTCATCGCGTAGGGAGCCCGCGCGTCAGACGACGCCTCGACCGCGCAGGTCCCGGATCCGGTCCTCCGCCAACCCGGCCACCTCGGCCAGCACTTCATCGGTGTGCTCCCCCAACGCCGGCGGCGGCGTGTACCCCTCGACCGGCGTCGCCCCGAACCGGATCGGATTGGCGAGCAGCGGCAGCCGCCCCGACACCGGGCCCTCGACCTCGACCAGCATCCCCCGGTGCCGTATCTGCGGGTCGGCGAAGACCTCCGGCATCTCGTTGAACGGCCCCGCGGGCACGTCGTGCTCGTCGAGCACGGCCAGCCACTCGTCCCGGGTCCGGGTGCGCATGACCGCCTCCAGCACCGGCAGGATCTCCTCCCGGTGGGTGATGCGCGCGGAGGTGGTGGCGAACCGGGGGTCCTGGAGGAGGTCGGTGCGCTCGGCGGCCGCGCAGAACGCCGCGAACTGCTTGTCGTTGCCCGCGACCAGGAAGAGCGGTTTGTCGGCGCACTGGAACGCCTGGGAGGGGATGCCGCCGTATCCGCCGTTGCCGCGCCGGGCCGGTACCTCACCGGAGACCAGGTAGTTCATCGCGAAGTGCGACAGCGAGGCCAGGCCGCAGTCCAGCAGGGAGAGGTCGATGAACTGGCCCTCGCCGGTGGCGTCCCGGTGGCGCAGAGCCGCCAGCACGGCCGTCGCGGCGTACAGGCCGGTGAGGATGTCGACCATGCTGACGCCGACCTTCATCGGCTCCTGGGGGTGCCCGGAGACGCTCATCATCCCGGACATGGCCTGGAAGATGCCGTCGTAGCCGGGCCGTTCGGCGTAGGGGCCGGTCTGGCCGAAGCCTGTGACCGAGAGGTACACCAGCCGCGGGTTCAGCTCCCGCAGGCTCTCGTGGCCCAGGCCGTACTTCGCCAGCGTGCCCGTGCGGAAGTTCTCGACCAGCACGTCGGACCGGGCCGCGAGCGCGCGGATCACCTCCTGGCCCTCGGCGGTGGCGTGGTTGACGGTGACCGACCGCTTGTTGCGGTTGCAGGAGAGGTAGAAGGCGGCGGTGTCCGTGCCGGGCGCGAACGGCGGGCCGTAGCTGCGGGAGTCGTCGCCCGTGCCGGGCCGCTCGACCTTGATGACCTCGGCGCCCAGGTCGGCCAGCAGCTGGGTGGCCAGGGGAGCGGCGAGGATGCGGGACAGGTCCAGGACGCGGATCCCGGCCAGGGCGGTCGACGGCATCGAGGTCTCCCTCTGTTCACGGGCTGCAAATCAGTTATATAAATAATACATCTGGCGACCCGGAACGATGGCCGCTTGATTGCCTCAACTATTCAAATCATGTAACTATATGGATCGGCCGGTCGGCCGAGACCGGAGGGCGTGCTGATGACCGTCGCGGCGAGGACCCTCACCGAACAGGAACAGCGCGAACGCCGGGTGTGGTTCCGGGCCCGCTGGGAGCGCGGGGTCGCCTTCAACCGGCACTGCCGCATCCGGGTGACCCGCTGGGACGCGGACGCCGTGGAGATCGTGCTGCCCTACGCCGAGTCCCTCTCCGCCCACGAGGACGTCTTCCACGGCGGGGTCATCTCGGCGCTCATCGACACCGCCGGCGCCGGCGCCGTGATCGCGGGACACGACTTCACCCACGGCAGCCGGCTGAGCACCGTTTCCCTGTCCGTGCAGTACCTCGCCCCCGCACGCGGCCGGGAGGCCGTCGCCCACGCGCGCTGCGTCCGGCGCGGCCGCAGGCTGCACTTCGCCGACGTCGACGTGCTGACCGACGGACGCCTGTGCGCACGGGGTCAGGTGGTGGTGACCATCTCCGGGGAGCGGCCCGGCGTCGGCGAGCCGATCGACCCCATCGACGCCCTGACCGAGGAGTGAGCGCCATGACCGACGAGCCCGCCCAGGACGACCTGGTGCTGTACGAGGTCGACGAGGACGGTGTCGCCACCGTCACCCTCAACCGGCCCGAGCGCAGGAACGCCTGGAGCATCCCCATGGAGCGCCGCTTCTTCGCGCTCCTCGACGAGGCCGCACAGGACCCGGCCGTCCGGGTCGTGATCGTCACGGGCGCGGGCAAGGCCTTCTGCCCCGGCATGGACGTACAACGCCTGGAACAGAACGCCCAGCCCGGCCAGTCGCTCAACCTCCAGGCCCGCGTCCCCATGTACAGCAGGCGCACCCTGCCCAAGCCGATGATCGCCGCCGTCAACGGCGCCTGCGCGGGCATCGGCCTGGTGCAGGCACTGATCTGCGACGTCCGCTTCGCCGCCCGCGGAGCCCGCTTCACCACCGCCTTCACCCGACGCGGCCTGGCCGGCGAGTACAACCTGCCGTACGTGCTGCCGCGCGTGGTCGGCCTGGAGAACGCCCTCGACCTGCTGCTGTCCGGCCGGGTCTTCGACGCCGACGAGGCCAAGGCCCTCGGCCTCGTCAGCCGGGTCGTCGAACCCGAGGACCTGCTGGACGCCGCCCGCGCCTACGCCCGGGACATCGCCCGCAACTGCTCCCCGCGCGCCATGGCCGTCGTACGCCACCAGGTGTACGGCGATCTGGACCGTACCTTCACCGACGCGCTGGCCCGCTCCTACTCCGCCATGGAGTACTTCGCGGGCTCGCCCGACTTCCGGGAGGGCGTGGCGAGCTTCATGGAGAAACGGGAGCCGAAGTTCGAGGGCCTGCCGCCGGACTTCGACCCGGACGAGGCCACCCGCGACGCGTTCCTGCCGTACTGACCGAGGAGGTTCCTGACGATGACAGGGCAGCCGTTTCCCGTCGAAGCCGGGCACATCATGATGTTCGCCCGCGCCATCGGCGACGAACACCCCGCGTACCAGGGCGAGTCGGCCCTCGCCCCACCCACCTTCACCATGGCGAGCGCGCACTACGACCCCGACTACCACCTGCGGCCCAAGCCGGACGAGGAGTGGTTCGGGTCGGGCGCGGGTCCCGGTGTGATGGCCGAGGGCGGCGGCGGGCTGCACGCCGAACAGCACTTCGAGTACCACCGCCCGGTGCGCGCCGGCGAGACGCTGTACGCGCACACGGTCCCGGGACGCAGCTGGGAGAAGCAGGGCCGCACCGGCCGGCTGCTGTTCAGCGAGCGCGTCACCGAGTACCGGGACGCCGACGGCCGGCCGGTCGTCAGCGCCGTGACCGTGGCCGTCGTGCCCGAGGGCCCCGCCACCCCGAAGGACGCCCGATGAGCCTGAGCAGCAGCGACATCAAGGTCGGCGAGACGCGCGAGATCGTCCTCGTCGAGGATCTGAAGCGGACCCGGATCGTGCAGTACGCGGGGGCCTCAGGAGACTTCAACCCGCTGCACACCGACGAGCGGTTCGCCGTCGAGGCCGCCGGTTACCCCGGCGTCTTCGCCCACGGCATGCTCACCATGGGCATGACCGGCCGGGTCCTGACCGACTGGGTCGGCCCCGAGTCCCTGCTGCGCTACGGCGTGCGCTTCAAGGCACAGGTCTGGCCCGGCGACACCCTGACCGCCACGGCCACCGTCGAGTCGATCGAGGACACGCCGGACGCCCCGGTCGCCCACTTCGCGCTGCGCGCGGTCAACCAGAACGGCGTCGAGGTGGTCACCGGCACAGCGGCGGCCCGCCTGGAGCCCTGAGCCGATGACCACCGCGCGTCCCGCCGAGGGCGGCCCGGCACGAGAGGCAGCGCCGGCGCGAGGGGTTGGGCCAGTGACGGCGGCCGAAGCGGCGCGGGTGGGCGACGCGAAGTCGCTGCCCGACCTGGCCCGGGTGGGTGCTCCCGTCGTCCGGCGTGCGGGGCCGCTCACGCGCGACGGCGCGCAGGATGTCGGGCGGAACCTGCCGGAGGACCTCCAGCGCGGGTCGCGACGCCCGGACGGAGCGCCGGAGGTCGGCTTGGCGCGGACCCTCGACCCGGTCGACGGCACCTGGACGGCCATGGTGATCCGCGCCTACGACCACGACCGTCCCGCCGTCCGCTTCGGCGACCTGGTCTGGAGCGGACGCCAACTCCTCGACCGGGCGGGCGGCGCCGCCGACTGGCTGGACACGCTCGGCCTGGAGCCCGGCCTCCCCGCCCCGGCCCTGGTCGCCACCTCCGCCGACGCCCTCGCGCTGGTCATCGGCGGCGCCGGTTCCGGCCACCCGCTCGCGCCGCTCGGCGTCCGCATGACCGCGCACGAGATCGCCGCCGTGGTCAAGGGGATGCCGGCCCGGATCCTGCTGGCGCAGCCCGAGTTCGCCCACCTCGCCGAACAGGTCGCCGAGCTGTGCGGCCGGCGGATCGCCCTGGTGCCCGAACTCCCCAGCAAGGCCAGGGCATTGACGGCCCTCCCCGACGAACTCGCCGCCGTCCTGCACACCTCCGGCACGACCGGCCTGCCCAAACCCGTCCCCATGAGCCAGCGGCGGCTGGCCGCCCGGGCCCGCGTCAACGGGCGGCTGTGCGGGCTCGACCCCGACAGCTTCTACGGCGGCAGCGCGCCCTTCCACCACATCGCGGGCCTCGGCAACATCGCCGTCGCCCTCGCCGCGGGCGCGCTGATCACCGGCCTGCCCCGCTTCAGCGTCGAGGGCTGGAGCCTGCTGAGGGACCTCGGCACCACACACACCAGCATGGTCCCGGCGATGCTGGAGACCCTGCTGGCCGCAGGCGAGGCACGGCACCCGACCCTGCGGACCCTCCAGTACGGGGGCGCGCCCGTGCGTCCGGGCACGTTGCGGCGGACGTACGAGGCGATGCCCGGTGTCCGCATGCTCAACATGTTCGGCCAGACGGAGGGGTCGCCGATCAGCGTGCTCACGCCCGAGGACCACCGGGAAGCGGTGGCGGGACGCGCCGAGCTGCTGCGTTCGGTGGGCCGGCCCGCCCCCGGCGTCGAGGTGTGGGTCGCCGACGCCGGACCGGACGGCGTCGGCGAGATCCACGCCCGCGCCGGCCATTTCTTCCGCGTCGACGCCGAGGGCTGGCTGCACAGCGGCGATCTGGGCAGGATCGCGGACGACGGCTACCTCTACCTTCTCGGCCGCCGCACCGACATGATCATCCGCGGCGGTGAGAACGTCCATCCGCTGGAGGTCGAGACGGTCCTGACCGCGCATCCGGGCGTGGCGGACGCGGCGGTGACCGGCGTACCAGACGAACGGCTCGGGCAGACGGTCGTCGCGTTCGTCGTCGCGGCCGACCCCGGCGCCCCGCCCGAACCGACGGCGCTCAGAAGCCATGCCCGTGCCCGGCTGTCCGGGTTCAAGGTCCCGGTGCGCTGGTGGTTCGTGGCCGACCTGCCGCGCAACGCCAACGGCAAGGTCGTCCGCCGTGCCCTGCGCGAGCCGTACGAAGGAGGACCCCATGTCTGACCAGGTCGACTCGACCCGCCTCGGCACGCTCCTGGAGCTGATCCGGCGGGAGGTCGAGCACGGCCCCCTGCCGTCGGCGCAGGTCGCCGTCGCCCACGACGGGCGGCTGGTGGCCTGCGAGACCTACGGCGACGCCCGCCCGGACACCCGGTACGTCCTGCAGTCCGTGGGACGGTCGATCGTCGCCGGCGCGGTGTGGAAGCTGATCGGTGACGGACTACTGGACGTGGGTGAACGGGTCGCCGAGATCATCCCGGAGTTCGCGCCGAACGGGAAGGCGGCGGTGACGGTCGAGCAGGTGCTCACGCACACCGCCGGCTTCCCTTTCGCGCCCCTCGGACTCTCCAAGGCGCTCGACCGGGAGCAGCGGCTGGCCGCCTTCGGACGCTGGCGGCTCGACTACCCCCCGGGCAGCCGCTTCCAGTTCCACCTCACCTCGTCGGCCTGGCTGATCGCCGAGATCACCGAACGGCGTACGGGGCTGGCCTTCGCCGACTACCTGCGCGAACGCATCACCGCGCCGCTGGGTCTGTCGTCGATCGAGCTGGGGGTGCCCGTGGAACGGCAGCCGGGCTCCGTGGCACCGATGCTCGCCACCGACCGCACGGACGACACGCAGGAACCCGACCCGTGGGGGCCGTGGTACCTGTCCGATCCGAAGGTGCTGGCGGCCGGCGAGCCCAGTCACGCCCTGGTCGCCACGGCCGCCGATGTCGCGCTGTACTTCCAGGCGCTGTTCCATTCCGGCCTGTGGAAGCCGGAGGCGGTGGCGGAGGGCATCCGGATCCGGTTCACCGACCGCCCGCACGGGGAGCGGATCTACGGGGGCGGCGGTGGACCCCGTACGAGCATGGGGCTGTTCGTGACCGTGGCCGGCCCCGACGCCGGCAGCAACCTGCCGTCGACCGGCTCGCCCGCACTCTTCGGGAGCGCCGGAGCCGCCTACCAACTGGGCTTCATGGAACCGGAGTCGGGCCTGTCCTTCGCCTGCCTGTGCAACGGCTATCCGCTGGCCGGCTACGACCACTCCCCGCACGGCACCCGCCTGATCACCGACATCGCGAACCTGGCGGCGGGCCTGGTCGGCTCCTAGTGCCGCGGCACTAGCATCGGGATGGTCAGGACATCGTCCACTGTTGGCTGGTGGCGCCGGTGCCGGTCAGCTGGACGACGGCGGCACCCGCGGTGGTGGAGGAGGAGTCCACACCGATGTGCAGTCCGCTGCCCATGTTGACAAGCATGAACTTGGTGCCGGTCAGGCTGCCGACGAGGTCGGCGGCGAACTGCTGGTTGGCGCCGCCGTTGCAGGTCCACTGCTGCAGTTGGAAATTTTCCGCGGCGGACTTGCTCGGGACGTCCAGGCACAGGCCGCTCTTGACGCTGACGAGTGTGTAGACGTTGTCAGCCACCCGGTTCAGCGTCCACTTCTGGTTGTCGCCACCGTTGGACTGCCACTGGATGATCTTGGCGCCGCTGGTCGTGGAACCGCTCGCGACGTCCATCAGCATCGAGCTGCCCGCGTTGGTGAGGGTGTGCACCGCGTTGGTGGGCACGCCGGAGTCGGGCGTCCAGGTGCCGGCGCCGGTGTCGAGCGACCAGCTCGGGTACTGACCGACGTTGACCACCGTGCCGCGGATGGTCATCGGCAGCCAGATCAGCTGGGAGTTGCCGAGGTCGCCGGCGTTCCACCGGTCGCCGGCGTAGATGTAGGTGGTGCCGGCGCTGCCCTGCACGGTGATGATGTTGGCCGTCTGGCTGTTGTACGTGTGGGTGCCCGGTGCCGCGAAGTTCCGCATCGGCGCCCAGGTCCCGCTCAGCGAGGTGGCGGTGGTGTAGACGTTGTCGTTGGCGCCCCAGCCGGTCAGGTGAGAGGCGAGCAGGTAGTAGACGCCGTTGATCTTCACCATGGCGGGCGCCTCGTAGCTGTTGGCCGATCCGCCGCTGCCCAGCAGGGCCACGCCGCTGTCCACGGAGAGGTAGTCGGCGGAGAGCTTGTAGATGTGCAGGCCGTTGTTGCGGTCCTCGCTCAGCAGGTAGCCGGTGCCGTCGCTGTCCTGGAACAGGCCGATGTCCCGGCTCACGTTGCCCAGCGGGCGGAAGCTGCCCCGGTAGGTGTAGGGCCCGCAGGGGGTGCTGCTGGTGGCCACGCCGACCCGCGCGTCGCCGTAGTTGGTGCTGTCGATGTGCATGTACATCACGTACGTGCTGGTCGACGCGTTGTATATGACCTTCGGCCGCTCCACGACCCGGCTCGGGCCCAGGTCGCCGCTGGCCTGCTTGGCCAGGGCCACGCCCTGGTACGTCCAGTTGGCGAGGTCGGTCGAAGCGTAGCAGGGGATGTCCTGGAAGGACGTGTTGGACGAGGTTTCACCCGTCTTGTCCTCGCCGAAGCCGTACCAGGTGCTGCCGACCTTGATGATGCCCAGGCCGTGCAGCTGGAGCGTGTTTCCGTTCTGGTCGGTCCTGGTGGCGCCCAGAGTGAACGTGACGGAGGCGGCGCTGGCGGGCACGGCGGGCAGCAACAGTGCCGTGAGACTTCCCAGCACGGTGAGGAACGCGGCGGCGACTGCCCGCCACCGGCTGCGCGGGGCTCTGTTGTGGAGTGCTCGATTCGGCATGCTCTGCATCTCCTTCGATGTCCTGAATCGCATGACGTCGTCCGCCCGGCGAAGCTGCCTGGCGGCGCGCTGGATGGGAGAGCTGGGGCCCGCGAGAACGGTGAACGCGGCCGACGTGGGGAAGCGGCCGTTCAGTGGGAAATGAGAGCTACCTGTTCGGTTCGGTGTCAAGATGTGCGATCGATTTTGTTTTGTTAGGACGGAGACGGCCGGCCGGGGTGACGGGTGTGGTGACCTGCCGACCCCGCCCCGATGCCCACATCAGCGCTCAGATGGGCAGGTCTGGTAGGAACCTGACGCCCGTTCATGCTGTTGCTCGAGCTGTTGACCTACCCGGAGTACTGCCGTAGAACTGCCCGATGTTGGTGGGAAACCGTTGGTTGCTGTTTGGTTGTGTTGAGTCGGTTCCCGCTCTACAGACGCCGGTCACCCCACGGAGAGGTGTACTGCCATGCAGCTACCAGCACGTTCGGTGTCCCGCCGAGGACTGCTCAAGGGCGCGGCGGTCGCCGCCGGTGCGGCCGCGGCCGGCCTCGGTGCGACGGGTACAGCCGCGGCGGCGGACACCTCGGTCACCGCGACGGCACCCGACGGCAGCACCACGATCACGATGTCCCTGACCGGCGGCGTCCTGAGCTGGTCGGCCAAGCGCAAAGGCGTGTCCGTCGTCGACACCTCGGCCCTCGGCCTGAAACTGAGCGACGGGACGATGCTCGGCCGCGGCGGCACGCTCCTCACCAACTACCAGCACTGGACTGTCGACAACACCTGGTCCCCGGTCTACGGCCGCAACGCGACCGTCCACGACTGGTACCAGGAGATGCGCTGGAACCTCCAGGACACCGCCACCCTGATCAACTTCAGCGTCCAGCTCCGCGCCTACCCCAGCGGTGTCGCCTTCCGGTACGCGCTGCTCGACAAGGGCACCGCCACCATCGCCGACGAGCTGACGACGTTCGTCTTCCCCGACAGCGCACTCGTCTACGGCTACCGGGACGAGGACCCGTACAACCCGGTCGCCCCAGGCTCGATCCCGTCCACCGGGACCTCCGGCACCGACACCGGCCCGCTGACCGACCTGCCGCTGACCGCGACGTATGCGAGTGGCGGGCTGATCGCCTGCGTCTGCGAGTCGTCCCGGGTCAACTACCCACGGCTGATGCTGAGTTCGGTGTCCGGGCAGCCGAACACCCTGGCCACCTATTTGATGGAGCACACCGCCCGGGGGAGTGGGCCGGTGCAGACGACCTCAACGGTGACCACCCCGTTCGCCACCCCCTGGCGCGCGGTGGTGACCGGTTCCACCCACGCCGAACTCGTCGACAACGCCGAGCTGGTGCTCAACCTGGCCCCCACCGGCGCGCTGGCCGACACCTCGTGGATCAGGCCCGGCAAGGTCTTCCGCTGCCAGCTGACCACCGCCGACGGCATGGCGGGCGTCGACTTCGCGGCCGCCCGCGGGCTGCAGTACATCGAGTACGACTCCGGCTGGTACGGGCCGGAGCACACGACGACCGACGCCACCAAGCCCATCGCCGCGATCGACCTGCCGTCGGTGATCTCCCACGCCGCGAGCAAGGGCATCGGCGTCATCCTCTACGTCAATCCCCTGGCCATACCCGACGCGGACTCGCTGTTCGCTCTTTACCGCAGCTGGGGCATCGCCGGCGTCAAGCTGGGCTTCATCAACGACGGCACCCAGGCCATGACCAACCAGATCATCGCCTGGGCCAGGGCGGCGGCGCAGTACAGGCTGCTGCTCGACACGCACGACGACGTGCGTCCGTTCGGCTACGAGCGGACGTACCCCAACTGGGTCAGCCTGGAGGGTGTGCGGGGCAACGAGCACTTCCCGACCGCCTCGCACAACGTCACCCTGCCGTTCGCCCGGAACGTCGGCGGGCCGATGGACTACACCATCTGCTACGGCCAGTCGCGCGACCAGACCACCAACGCCCACCAGATGGCGATGGCCGCGGTCTTCTACCAACCGCTGAACTTCCTCTACTGGTACGACTCACCGTCGAAGTACTCCAACACCGCCAACTGGCCAGGCCTGCCGTGGTTCGACGCCATCCCCACCACCTGGGACGAGAGCCGCACCCTCGCCGGCTCGATCGGCCAGTACGTCGCGGTCGCCCGCCGCAAGGGCACCACCTGGTATCTGGGCGCCATGACCAACGAGTCGGCCCGGACGCTGTCGCTCCCGCTGTCCTTCCTCGGCAGTGGCAACTGGACGGCGACGGTCTACGCCGACGGCACGCCCGGCACCTCCGCCTACCAGACCCCCGTCGTGGTGAGCAGCCGGACCCTCACCTCGGCGACCGTGCTCAGTGTGGCCATGGCCCCCTCCGGGGGCCAGGCGGTGGTGCTGAAGCCGAGCTGACGCCGGTGCGGGCCCGCCAGTGAGGAAGGGGATGCCGGTGCCGGGTGGCGGACAGGCAGGTGAGCCTGCTCGCCCCTGGTCAGGGTGTGCCCACCCGGTTCGGGCGGAGGCTGAGGGCGGTGACGGACGGAGTTCCGGGCCCGTTCTCCGCCGCGAACGGGGCCTGCGAGGCTCAGCGGGTGATCAGCTGCTGGGCGTTGTTGAACATGATGTCGTCCTGCGCGGACTCGTCGAGTTCCGCGATCAGCTTACGGAAGTCGCCCGGGGCGGCCAGGCCCTCCGCGTGCGGGAAGTCGGAGCCCATGACGATGGACTCGTGGTAGCCCAGACGCTTCACCACGTCCACGATGTCGTCCTCGGGATAGGGCACCACCCGGACGTGCTTGCGGAAGACCTGGCTGGGCCGCTCGTCCAACTGCCCGCCGATCCAGGGGCCGTTGCGGCCCATGCCCCGGCTCTTGTCCATGTGGCGGACGAAGTGCGGCACCCACTCGGAGCCGAACTCGGACACCAGGACGTTGATGTCGGGGAAGCGTCCGAAGAGGTTGTCGAAGATCAGCGCGGACAGCGTCTCCTCGATGGGGCGCTGGCCGTAGGTGTTCTGCCACTGCCAGGCCGACATCCGGAAGTGGATCGGGTGCGGGTCGAAGCCCCAGGAGGGGGCGACCTGCGAGTTGTAGTAGAACTCGCTGATGTGGTAGCAGACGCTCGCCTTCGCCTCGTTGACCAGCTTCCAGAACGGGTCGAAGTACGGGTCGCCCGGTGAACGGCCGTACACGGGCCCGGTGGGCAGCAGGATGAAGCGGGCCCCCTGCTCCAGGACGTACTCCAGCTCCTTGACCGCGCTGGGCAGATCGCGCAGGGAGAGCAGGGCCGGGGCGTAGATGCGGCCCTGGTGGTCGAAGCCCCACACCTCGTTCATGTAGCGGTTGAAGGAGTGGTAGTTGGCGTAGAGCGGCTCGACGCCCTTGACGTACTCCTCGGCCACCAGCGCCCAGCCGCCCGGGTACATGATCGTCTGGTCCAGGCCCTGCTCGTCCATGACCCGCAGCCGTGACTCGCGGTTCTGGTACGACTCGTGCATCGGCTCGAACTGGTACGTCTCCTCCGGATTGCCCGAGGCCATCGCCTTGAGCATCTCCTTCAGCGAGCCGGGACGGTAGACCTGTCCGAACTCGGGCTCCAGACACACGACGATCCGGTCCCCGGCGAGGATCACCTCCCGGCCGTCCGGCAGCGTCACCGGTGCGACCGCCGCACCGAGGAACTCCTTCGGGAGGTAGCGGGTGAAGGAGTCCCGCTCCTCGTACATGTGCTGGTCGCAGTCGAAGATGCGCTTGCGGTGTTCGGCCATGGCCGTCGCCTCCGGACCCCAGGTTCTGTTCAATGCAGCCTATTCAGTGCTCCTTCTATAATTATCTAACTGTTTCTCCGAGGCAAGGGGTTCTCGCGGTCGGGCTCGCCGCGCAGGGCCCGGCAGGTCAGTCGATGAGCTCGAGGACCGTCTTCGGTCCGGCCGCGTTCACCACGTCGTCGGCGCTGGAGATGTGCCGCTGCCAGAGCTTCTCCGCCTCGTCCGCCTTGCCGGACTCGATCAGACCGATCAGCCGGACGTGCGCCCGGTGGCCCTTGAGGGCCTGTGCCTTCTGGGTCTCGGCGTCGGTGGCGGCCGCGGTGTACGAGGCGTTGGCCCGGTCGATGATGTTGCGCACCATGCCGCACAGCAGGATCAGGGTCTGGTTGCCGGTGAGCTCCACCAGTAGCGCGTGGAAGGCGTCCTGGGCATCGACCAGGGCGAGGGGGTCTTCCAGGGCCGCCTTCTCGGCGGCGACCGCCTCGCGCAGCCGCGTGATGTCGGCCGCGCTGTGCTTGGTGGCGAGCTGGCGGGCGCAGGGCGGCTCGATGAGCGCCGCCGCGCGGTAGAGGTCGCCCAGTGTGGCGCCGCGGTACTCGAGGATCAGGCCGGCGAAGCGGGCGGCGACGTCCGCGTCGGGCGCGCTCACCCGGGCGCCGCCGTGGGCGCCGCGGCGCACCGTGATCAGGGACTCCGACTCCAGGACGCGGAACGCCTCGCGCAGGGTCGGCCGCGAGATGCCGAACTGCTCCATCAGTCCCGACTCGGGGGGCAGCGCGTCGCCCGGCTTCAGTTCGCCCCGTACGATCTGGCGGCGTAGGTGCGCGGCGACCAGTTCGGCGGTCTTCGGTACCCGCACCTGGCGCCCGACGCGGCTGCGGGCGGGGGCGGGCACGGCCGCCGTTTCGGTTGCGCGGGCTGCCTCGGCCACGGTGCGCTCCTCATATAGCAAAATGAATCGTCTTAGTGCATCGAGGGTACCAGGTCAAGAGATGGTCGATCATGACATCACGGGACCCGGTCTGGCGCGGTTGGCACACCTTGGGATATAGATGATTCATCTATCTATTAGGGGGGCCTGGCCCGTGGGAGTGACCTCGATGACCGAGAAGGCGACCCCGGTGATCCTCACCGAACTCACCGACGACGGGGTCATGATCCTCACCCTGAACCGGCCGGAGCGGCACAACGCCTGGACGCTGGAGATGGAGCTGCTCTACAACGAGCTGTTCGATCGGGCGGAGGCGGATCCGCGCGTGCGGGTGGTGGTGCTGACCGGCGCCGGACGCAGCTTCTGTCCCGGCATGGACATGAACGTGCTGGACGGGGCCTCCTCGGGTGCCCGGCCGTGGCCCACCGGGCAGTTGCCCCCGCGTACCCGCCCCATGACGTTTCCCAAGCCCGTGGTAGCGGCCGTCAACGGCGCCTGTGCGGGCATCGGCTTCAACCAGGCGCTGATGTGCGACGTCCGGTTCGCCGTGCCGAACGCCAAGTTCGCCGCCGCCTTCAGCGCCCGCGGACTCGTGGCCGAGGACGGCGTCTCCTGGATCCTGCCCCGGCTCGTGGGGTACGGCAACGCCGCCGACCTGCTGCTGTCCTCGCGCCGGGTCACCGGCACGGAGGCCCTGTCGCTGGGCCTGGTCAACCGCCTGGCCGAGCCGGACGACCTGCTCCCCGAGGCCCTCGCCTACGCCACCGAGCTGGCCCGCTCGGCGAGTCCGTACGCGATGTCCCTCATCAAACGGCAGCTCGCCGACGACCAGGCGAGAACCTTCACCGAGAGCAGCGAGAGCGCGGCAGACCTGCTGGCGGTGGCCAAGCGCGCTGCGGACTACCGCGAGGGGGTGCTCAGCTTCATCGAGCGTCGCCCACCGGTATTCCCGGCGCTCGGAGAGGGTGCGCCGGCCCTGGAGGGGAACTCGTCATGACCCGCACCGAACTGCCGCTGCACCGTCGTACGATCACCGTCACCGCCTTCGAGGAGAGCGCCGGCGAGATCTCGGTCGAGGCGGAACTGCGCGACGAGCGCCCCTGGGAGCGGCCGCCGGGCGGCACCGTCCACCGCATGGTGCTGGCGGTGCGGGTCCGCCTCGCCGACATGGTGATCGTGGCGGCCGAGGCCGGAATGAAGGACTTCCCGCACGCCGAGTGCCCGCGGATCGCGCCCGCCTTCGAATCTCTGGTGGGGCTCGGCGTGGCCGGCGGTTACAACCGGGCCATCCAGGAGCGGTTTCGCGGGGTGTCCGGCTGCACCCACCTGTACGAACTGACCCGCGCGCTCGGCCCGGCCGTCGTCCAGGCCGCCATCTCGGCCCGCAACCGGGCCGGCGGCCCGTCCTCCCACGACCCGCGCGCCACCGCCTGGGTGCTGAACAGCTGCCACGTCTGGGCGCCGGACGGCGTCGGCCTGCGCAAGATCGACGCCGGCTGGAGGCCGGGCCCCGGTCCGCGTCCCGTCCCGGAGCTCGCGGTCTTCGAGAGGCCTACGGATTCGTGATCCGGGGCTCGCGCGGCAGCCCCAGCACCTTCTCCGCGAGGATGTTCCGCTGCACCTGCGAGGTGCCGGCGTAGATCGTGCCCGAGCGGGCGATCAGGTACGTCGTCGACCAGGACGCGGAGGAGTTCGCCGCGCCGGGGTCGTCGGTGCGGTACGTGCGCAGGGGCGGCCGGCCGACCGGCACCTGGCCGTGCAGGCCCATGATGTCCATCGCCAGATCGGTGACCTCGGTGTGGTACTCGCTCCAGTACAGCTTGGCGATCGACGACTCGGGGCCCGGCTCCGCGCCCTTGAGCCAGCCGGTGAGGATCCGGTAGCCGAGGCAGCGCATGATCTCGACCTTGGACCAGCACCAGGCGATGCGCTGCCGGACGACCGGGTCCCGGTCCTTGCCGTACTGGCGCGCGAGTTCCATCAGGCGTTCCACCTCGGCCCGGAAGAGGATCGGGTTGGTCGCCGCCTCCTCCCCGCGCTCGACGCCCAGCAGGCTCTGGGCGACCGTCCAGCCGTTGTCGACGCCGCCCACCACGAGGTCGGCGCGGGTGCGAGCGCCGTCGAAGAAGACCTCGTTGAAGTGCAGCTGCCCGCTCATCATGCGGAACGGCCGTACCTGGATGCCGGGTTGGTCCAGCGGGACCAGGAGGAAGGAGATGCCCCGGTGCTTGGAGGCCCCGGGGTTCGTCCGGGCCAGGACGAAGATCCAGTCGCTGTGGTGGGCGCCGGAGGTCCACACCTTCTGGCCGTCGATCACCCACGCGTCGCCGTCCCGTACGGCCCGGGTCTTGAGGGAGGCCAGGTCGGAACCCGCGTCGGGCTCGGAGTACCCCTGGCACCAGGTGTCCTCGCCGCTGAGGATGCGGGGCAGGAAGCGGCTCTTCTGCTCCTCGGTGCCCCAGCGCAGCAGCGTGTTCGCCAGCATCTTCACGCCGAAGGTGTCCTGCGGCAGCCCGAACGGTACCCCCGCCAGGGCGAGTTCCTCCATCAGCACGACCTGGTGCAGCTTGGACAGACCGCGGCCGCCGTACTCCTCGGGCCAGGTCAGGGACAGGTAACCGCGCTCGACGAGCTGCCCGCGCCAGGTGCGGGCGAAGGCCCAGGCGGCCTCCTCGTCCAGGGCGCCGATGCCGCTCCAGCCGGCCGGCAGCGACGCGGCGAGGAAGGCCCTGACCTCCGCGCGGAAGGTCTCCGTCTCCGGGGGATAGCTGATGTCCACCTGCGTGCACTCCTCGTCCGGCGCCGCCCGCACAGCTGATCGCTGTATTGATTGTTTCAGCATAATAGGTTATCTATTTAACGCGGAAGAGAACGAAGAGGTTCGAGTCGGAAGCGGGCTGACATGGGACTGCTGGACGGCCGGAACGCGGTGATCACCGGCGGCGCACAGGGCATCGGCTTCGAGATCGCCGGCGTCCTCGGCGGCGCGGGCGCGAGCGTCGTCCTCGGCGACATCGACGAGGACGCCGCGGCCGAGGCCGCGAAACGCCTCGCCGACCACGGCGTGGCCGCCACCTCGCTGCGCTGCGACGTCACCGACGAGGACGAGGTCGCCGCGCTCGTGGCCCACTGCACCGACACCTTCGGCCCGCTCGGCGTCATGGTCAACAATGCCGGCATCACCCGGGACGCGACCCTGCGCAAGATGCCCCTCGCCGACTTCCGTGCCGTCCTCGACGTCCACCTCACCGGCGCCTGGAACGGCACCCGGTACGCCGCCGAGGCCATGCGCGCACACGGGCGGGGCGGCAGCATCGTCAACATCTCCTCCATCGCCGGCAAGGTCGGCAACTTCGGCCAGACCAACTACAGCGCCGCCAAGGCCGGCCTGGTCGGCCTGACCAAGGCCTCCGCCAAGGAACTCGCCAAGGCGGGCGTCCGGGTCAACGCCGTACAGCCCGGCCTGATCCGCACCGCCATGACCGAGGCGATGCCCCGGGCCGCCTGGGACGCCAAGCTCGCCGAGATCCCCCTGGGCCGCGCCGGTGAACCCGCCGAGGTCGCCCAGACCGTCCTCTTCCTCGCCTCCGACATGGCGAGCTACATCACCGGGGCCGTGGTCGAGGTGACCGGCGGCCGGTACATGTGAGCCCGCCGAACCCGCTGACGAAAGGCATGACCGATGCGTGACGCGGTGATCTGCGAACCGATCCGGACCCCGGTCGGCGGCTACGGGGGAGCCTTCCGGGACGTCACCGCGGCCGAACTCGCCGCCACCGTCGTCCGGGCCCTCCTGGACCGCACCGGCATCCCGCCCACGGCCGTCGACGACGTACTCCTGGGCCAGTGCTACCCCAACGGCGAGGCCCCGGCCATCGGCCGCGTCGCGGCGCTGGACGCCGGACTCCCCGTGGAGGTGCCCGGGCTCCAGATCGACCGCCGCTGCGGCTCCGGACTCCAGGCGGTCATCACCGCCGCGATGCAGGTGCAGACGGGCGCGAGCGACCTCGTGCTCGCCGGGGGCGTCGAGTCCATGAGTCGGGCCGAGTTCTACACCACCGACGTCCGCTGGGGGGTGCGCGGCGCGGGCACCACCCTGCACGACCGGCTGGCCCGCGGCCGGGTCACCTCCGGTGGCGTCAACCACCCGGTCCCCGGGGGCATGCTGGAGACCGCCGAGAACCTGCGCCGCGAGTACGGCATCCCCCGCGAGGAACAGGACGAACTGGCCCTGCGCTCACACCAGAAGGCCGTCGCGGCCCAGCGGGAGGGCCGCTTCGCCGACGAGATCGTTCCCGTCACCGTACGTACCCGCAAGGGCGAGACAGTCGTCGACACCGACGAACACCCCCGCCCCGACTCCTCGTTGGACCGGCTCGCCGCGCTGCGACCGGTGCTCGGCCGGCAGGACCCGGAAGCCACCGTCACGGCCGGCAATGCCAGCGGCCAGAACGACGGCGCCGCACTCTGCGTGGTCACCCACCCCGAACGCGCCGCCGAACTCGGCCTGCGCCCCCTGGGCCGCCTGGTTTCCTGGGCCGTCGTCGGCGTGCCACCCGAGACGATGGGCATCGGACCCGTACCCGCCACCGCCAGGGCACTGGAGCGGGCGGGGCTCAAGCTCGCCGACATCGACCTGATCGAACTCAACGAGGCCTTCGCCGCCCAGGTCCTCGCCTGCACCCGCGAATGGGCCCTGACCGACGCCGACTTCGAGCGGTTCAACGTCAACGGTTCCGGCATCTCGCTCGGCCACCCCGTCGGCGCCACCGGTGGCCGCATCCTCGCCACCCTGCTGCGCGAACTCGACCGCCGCCAGGCCCGCTACGGCCTGGAGACCATGTGCCTCGGCGGCGGCCAGGGCCTCGCAGCCATCTTCGAACGCCCCGGCAACCCCACTGGAGGACGCTGACATGGCCGGACTGATCGCCTACGGCGCCCATGTGCCGTACCACCGCCTGGCCCGCGCCGATGTCGCCGCCACCCTGGGGACGGCACCCGGCCGCGGCACCCGCGCGGTCGCGGGCTACGACGAGGACACCACGTCCATGGCCGTCGAGGCGGCCCGCACCGCCCTCGCCCGCGACGGACTGCGCGCCCGCATCGGCCAGCTCTTCCTCGCCACCGCCCAACCCGCCTACCTCGACAAGACGAACGCGACCGCCGTCCATGCCGCGCTCCGCCTCGACGAGCACGTCCTCGCCGCCGACATGGCCGGCTCGGTCCGCTCCGGCCTCGGCGCCCTGGTCACCGCCGCCCGCTCACCTGTCCCCACCCTGGCCGTCCTGTCCGACCTGCGCACCGGCCTGCCCGGTGGCAGCGACGAGGTCATGGGCGGCGACGGCGCGGCGGCGTTCGTCTTCGGCGGCCACCGCAACGGGGCGCCCGTCCTCGCGGAGCTGCTCGCCCACGACACCGTCAGCGACGAACTCCTCGACCGCTGGCGCCTGCCGGGCGCCCCCGCCTCCCGCGTCTGGGAGGAACGCTTCGCCGAGGAGATCTACGTCCACCTCGCCGACAAGGCGCTGACCGCCGCCCTCGACCAGGCGGGCCTCGACCGCGACGCCGTCGACCACCTCATCGTCTCCGGCCTGCACGCCCGCGCCTGCGCGACGGTACGGCGGAGCGCCGGCACCCGCCCCGAGGCGGCGGTCCCGGACCTCGCCGACGCCATCGGCAACGCCGGCACCGCCCAGCCCGGCCTGCTCCTCGCCGACGTCCTCGACCGTGCGGCGCCCGGCGAGATCATCGCCCTCGTCGTGCTCGGCGACGGCGCCGGAGTCCTGCTGCTGCGCACCACCGACGCGCTCCCGGCCCACCGCAGCATGCGCCCTCTCGCCGCGCAGATCGCCGCGGGCAGCGCCCCGATGCCGTACGCCACCTACCTGTCCTGGCGCGGCCTGCTGGATCGCGAACCACCCCGCCGCCCGGACCCCGAGCCGCCCTACGCCCCGCCCGCGCACCGACGCACCGCCTGGAAGTACGGCTTCGTCGCCGCCCGTTGCGAGAAGTGCGGAACCCGGCAGCTGCCGCCGGACCGGGTGTGCGCCACCTGCCACAGCGTCGACGCCATGACCGACGAGCCGATGGCGCACGTACGGGGCACGGTCGCCACGTTCACCGTCGACCGGCTGGCGCACACGCCCAGCCCGCCGATGCTGGTGGTGGTCGTCGACTATGACGGCGGCGGCCGGTTCCGCTGCCAGCTCACGGACGCCACCGAGGCCGACGCCGTCATCGGGGCCCGGGTGGAGATGACCTTCCGGCGCACGGTCACGGCGTCCGGCATCCACAACTACTTCTGGAAGGCCCGCCCGGTGCGCACCGGCGAGACCGAGGGGACGCAGGGATGAGCTCACACGGAATCCGGGACCGGGTCGCCATCGTCGGCATGGGCTGCACGCCGTTCGGCGAGCACTGGACGCGTTCGGCCGACGACCTGCTGGTCGACGCGGTGGGGGAGGCGGTGACCTCGGCCGGCGTCACCCTCGACGACATCGACGCTTTCTGGTTCGGCACCCAGGCCTCCGGTGTGTCCGGCCTGACCCTGAGCCGGGCGCTGCGCCTGCCGAACAAGCCGGTGACCCGGGTGGAGAACATGTGCGCCACCGGCTCCGAGGCCCTGCGCAACGCCTGCTACGCCGTCGCCTCCGGCGCCTACGACGTGGCCATGGCGGTCGGCGTCGAGAAGCTCAAGGACTCGGGCATGTCCGGGCTGTCCGGTACCGCGATCCCGGGCGCGGGCGACGACAGCCGCGGTGAGATCACCGCCCCCGCCAACTTCTCCCTCCTGGCCCCCGCCTACGCCGCCAAGTACGGCCTGGCGGAAGAGGAGTTGAAGGACGTCATCACCCGCATCGCCTGGAAGAACCACGTCAACGGCGCCCGTAACCCGCGCGCGCAGTTCCGCAAGGAGGTGCCGCTGGAACGCATCCGTTCGGCGCCGATCATCGCGGGCATGCTCGGCGTGTTCGACTGCTCGGGCGTCTCGGACGGTTCGGCGGCGGCGATCGTCGTACGCGCCGAGGACGCCCACAAGTACACCGACAAGCCGATCTTCGTGAAGGCGCTGTCCTTCGTCGCGGGCCCGGCGGACGGGCTCCTCGACCCGGAGTACGACTTCACCACGTTCCCCGAGGTCGTCGCCTCCGCCCAGGAGGCCTACCGGCAGGCGGGCGTGAGCGACCCGCGCACCGAACTCGCCCTCGCCGAGGTCCACGACTGCTTCACGCCGACGGAGCTGGTCCTGATGGAGGACCTCGGTTTCTCCGCCCGCGGACAGGCCTGGAAGGACGTCACCAGTGGGGCGTTCGACCTCGACGGTTCGCTGCCGGTCAACCCGGACGGCGGCCTGAAGGCCTTCGGCCACCCCATCGGCGCCTCGGGGCTGCGGATGATGTTCGAGGCGTGGCTGCAACTGCGGGGCGAGGCACCGGCGGAGCGGACGGTGCCGTCCGTGGCCCGTGGGCGCTCGCTGGCCCTCACCCACAACCTGGGCGGCGGACCCGGCGAGTGCGTCTCCTTCGTGTCCATTGTCGGCAGTGAACTCACGTAGCAGGAAAGGCGGTTGGTGACATGGGACGACTCGACGGCAAGATCGCCGTCGTGACCGGGGCGGCGTCGGGTATCGGCGCCGCCTCGGCGCGTCGGGTGGCGGCCGAGGGCGCGCACACGGTGGTCGCCGACCTGGACCTCGACGGGGCGCGGGCGGTGACGGAGGCGATCCGCGCCGCCGGCGGATCCGCGACGGCGGTCCCGGTCGACCTCGGTGACGTCGACAGCGTACGGGCCATGGTGGCCGCGGCGGTCGAGACGTACGGCGGCCTCGACGTGCTGCACAACAACGCGGCCGCCACCCGCCTGGCCGCCCGCCGTGACCTCGCCGTCGCCGAGGCCGACCCGGCGGTCTGGGACGACACGATGCGGATCAACCTGCGCGGCACCATGGTCGCGATCCAGGCTGCCGTCCCGCACCTGATCGCCCGGGGCGGCGGCTCCGTCATCAACACCTCCTCCGGGGCCGGCCTGTCGGGCGACCTGCGCAATCCCGCATACGGCGCCTCCAAGGCCGCGCTCATCAACCTCACCCAGTACGTCGCCACCCAGTACGGCAAGCAGGGCGTGCGCTGCAACGCCATCGCGCCCGGGTTCATCGTCACGCCCGCGAGCGCCGGTTCGGCGCACGGCGCGATCCGTGAGGCGATGCTGCGCCACCACCTCACCCCGCGCCTGGGCCGGCCGGAGGACGTCGCCGCGGCGGTCGTCTTCCTCGCCTCGGACGAGTCCGCCTTCGTCACCGGGCACACCCTGCGCGTGGACGGCGGCCTGCTGTCCCACCAGCCGTACGTCGCGGACCTGCGGGACGCCTGACGCCCGAGCCGCCGGAGGGGCTCCTCACGCGAGCGCCTCCGGTTCCAGGTCGCCCAGGTACGCCGCCCGCACCGCCGGATCCCGGCGCACCTCCTGAGGCGTACCGGCGCAGATCCGGCGTCCGAAGTCGAGCACGACGACGTGGTCGCAGACGCTCATGATCATGTCGACGTCGTGCTCGACGAGCAGGACCCCGATGCCCCAGTCCTCGGCCAGCCGCCGTACCAGGTGGGCCAGTTCGCGCGTCTCGTCGTCGGACAGGCCGGCGGCCGGTTCGTCCAGGAGCAGCACGGACGGCGAGGCCGCCACCGCGCGGGCGATGGCCAGCAGCCGGCGCTCGCCGTACGACAGTTCCGCCACCGGCCGGTCGAGGCTTTCCTGCAGCCCGAACTCCCGCACCGCGACGAGTACATGAGCGGGGAGGGGGCGGCTGCCGGGCCGGATCAGGTCCGTGAGGTAGGCCCAGCGGCCGGGCCGCTCGCAGGCCGCGAAGAGGTTGTCCCGGACCGTCATGTCCTCGAACAGTTCCAGCGACTGGAAGGACCGGCTCAGTCCGGCTGAGGCCCGCCGGTGCACCGGCAGCCGGGTCAGGTCCCGGTCGGCGAGGCGCACGCTGCCGGACACGGCCCGGGTGAAGCCGGTGACGGCGTCGATGGCGGAGGTCTTGCCGGCGCCGTTGGGCCCGATCAGCCCGACGATCCGGCCCGGCTCGACGTCCAGCGAGAGCCCGTCGACGGCGACCACGCCGCCGTAGCGCACGGTCAGGTCCCGGACGTGGAGGGCGAGCGGCGCCGCGCGGGAGACGTCCGGCACGGCTGCCGGCTCGCCCTCGGGCACCTTCGCCTTGCGCTCGGGGAACAACCGGTGCCGCAGGCGCTTCGCCGGTCTGCCGGCGTCCTTGCCGATGCCGTCCTGGTTGCCCACCAGCGTGAGGACCAGGACGACCCCGCCGATCAGCGGCATCCACGCGCTCAGCCCCGGCAGCACCCAGTCCCCGAAGCGCGCGCCGACCGTGCCCACGGCGAACATGGCCCCGAACAGCGGCCCGACGATGAAGCCGACGCCGCCGATGACGGCGAGTCCGAGCGCGGTGATGGAGTTGAAGCTGGCGAAGTCGGAGAAGACCACGGAGGTGGAGCGGAACCCGGTGAGCACACCGGCGAGGGCGGCGATGGCCGCGGACAGCCCGAAGGCGTGGAGCTTGGCCGCGCGGACGTCGATGCCGAGCGCGGCGGCGGCCCGCTCGTTGGCCCGTACGGCGACGAGCCGGCGGCCGGTCCTGCCGCGCCGTACGTTGGCGACCACGAGCGTGGCGGCGACGAACAGCACGAGCACCACGGCGGCGTAGCGCTGCGGGTGGTCGACCCCCGAGATACTGATCCCGAAGAGGGTCTGGTGGCCCACCGCGATGCCGTCGCTGCCGGTGGTCGTGGACAGACCTGTGTTCTGGAAGACCATCGCTTCCAGCGTCGTGCCGAGCCCGAGCGTGATGATCGCCAGGTTGACGCCGCGGGTGCGGACCGCTGGGAGGGCGAACAAAAGGCCGATCGGGACGGTGCCCAACACGCCTGCCAGCACGGCCAGTTCGAACGGCCAGCCCCAGTCCGCCGCCGCGTGTCCGGCGATGAAGGCGCCGGTGCCGGCGAGGGCGTAGGCGGCCAGGGAGACCTGCCCCGCGTACCCGGTGACCACGACGATCGACAGGATGATCAGTGCGATCACCAGGGTGCTGGTGATCGCGTCGGCCCACAGCGGCGTGGACACGTTCACCAGAACCAGCCCGATCACGGAGGCGACGGCGAGCGGGAGGGGGCGCACCTTGCCGCTGCCGAGTGCGGGCAGCCGGTCCAGGAAGGTGCCGCGCAGGGGCAGCGCACGGCCGCGTGCCACCAGCACGAGGGCGATGAACAGGAACGGCACCGACGAGGCGAGTCCCGTGACGCCGGAGCCGAAACGGGTGAGCTCGGACTGCACGACGCCGATGACCAGGCCGCCGGCCAGGGTGACGGGGAACGAGGAGAACCGGCCGACCAGGGCGGCGGCCAGCGCGCTCAGCAGGAGGGTGGTCAGCCCGGAGACCGACAGGCCGATGACCGGCACGATGAGGATGCCGGTGAGGCCCGCGAGCGCCGAGCCGAGGGCCCAGTTGCCGGTGGCGATCACGTCGGGGGACCAGCCGAGGCAGGCGGCGGCGTGTTCGTTCTCGGCGACGGCGGTGGTGCCCAGGCCGAACAGGGTGCGCCGGTAGAGGAGATGGAGGAGGGCGGTTGCGGCGACCGCGATGCCGAGCAGCCAGACGCGGTCCTCGGAGATCGTGGCACCGGCGATGGTCAGGAGTCGGGTGGGCAGCTTGCCGGGCACCAGCTGGAGGCTGTCGCCGTAGCGTTTGACGGCGACGGCGGTGAGCACGATGAACACCGCGAGCGTGCCGACCAGCCGGGCGAGGGTGGACGCCCGGCGCAGGGGCCGTAGCACCAGCAGATGGGTGAGGGCGCCGAGCAGCGTGGAGGTGAGCACCCCGCAGGCGACGGAAGGCCAGTACGGCATGCCGTGGTTCGTGGTGAGCTCCCACTGCACGTAGGCGCCGGCCATCCCGATCGCGCCGTGCGCGAGGTTCAGGACACCGGAGCCCCGGTAGACCAGCACGATGCCGTGTGCGGTGAGTGCGTAGAGAGCGCCGAGCCCCAGGCCGAGCAGGGCGAAACGCAGGATGTCGTCCATCGGGGAGCCTCCCGAGAGTCAGCCAGACAGCACATTTATTTAAATAATTGTGCCGAGAGTACTTCACTAACTTCAAAACGCACCCCATGCTGTTCGCCATCTCGACGACGAGCCCGCGGAGGGGCCATGAACGACTCACACCGACGCAGAAGTGCTGCCGCGACCTGTCTCGCGGTGACCGCAGCCCTGCTCGCCGCCGGTTGCGGAGGCAAGACGTCCGGCAGTTCGACGCAGACCTCCCTGAAGGGCACGCCCGTCAAGGTGATGGTCTGGAACCCGGAGGACACCCAGGGCAGCGCCCAGCCCGGGGTGCGGCTCACCGCCCAGGCCTACGAGAAGTGGATCAACGCCAACGGCGGCATCAAGGGCGGCCCGCTGAAGGTGCTCACCTGCAACGAGAAGAACGACCCCAACGAGGCCGAGAAGTGCGCCCAGCAGGCGGTCGCCGAGAAGGTGGTCGCGGTCGTGGGATCGTACAGCCTCGCGGGCGACCGCTACATGCCCATCCTGCAGAAGGCCGGCATCCCCTACCTCGGCGGCACCGGCGTCTCGGCCGCGGAGTTCTCCAACCCGCTGTCCTTCCCGGTCAACGGCGGCACCCCGACGGTGTTCGCGGCGCACGGCCGGCAACTGGTACAGGACGGCTGCAAGAAGATCGCCGGAGTCCGCTATGACCTGGCGGCCGCCGCGATCGTCTCGCAGTTCCTCACCCTGGGGGCGACATCCGCCGGAGGCGCCGTGCCCAAGGACATCAAGGTACCGCTCACCGCCACCGACCTCGCCCCGCAGGTCGCCGCCGCCACCAAGGGCAGCGACTGCGTCAGCGTCATCCTCGGCACCGCCTCGGGCCTGTTCGTGAAGTCGTACGTCCAGTCCGGCGCCAAGACCAAACTCGGCAGCGTCGTCGGCAACCTCACCCCGCAACTGGCCGCGAGCACCGGCGGAAGCAGCGGCCCGCTCGAAGGGGCCGCGATCACCGGCTACTACCCGCCGACCTCCGACCCCGCCTGGAAGGACTTCCTCGCCGCCGCCAAGGGGAACAAGGACATCGACACCACCAACGGCGCTAACGAGACGACCTGGGTGGCCTTCAAGGTCTTCACCGAGGCGGCCAAACAGCTGCCGACGATCTCGGCGCAGGCTCTCGTGCAGGAGCTGAACACCACCTCCGGGATCGACACCGGCGGACTGACCCCCGCACTCACCTGGACGGCCTCGACCGCCCTGCCGATCAAGGGCCTCGACCGCATCCACAACTCGACCGCCACCGAACTGGCCATCCGCAACGGGAAGATCGAGTGGGCCAAGGCGGGGTCGACCTTCGTCGACGTCCGGAAGGTGCTGACGGCCACCCCGGCCGGCTGACCGAAGGGGAACGTCCGTGCACGACACCGAGCCCTTGATCGAAGCCCGATCCCTGAGCGCCGGATACGGCAGCCAACCCGTCCTGCGCGACCTCGACCTGCAGGTCCGCCCCGGCGAGGTCGTCGCCCTGCTCGGGCCCAACGGCGCGGGCAAGACCACCACCCTGCGGGCGCTGTCGGGGGAACTGCCCCCGATGGGCGGCGAGCTGCGCTGGCTGGGCGACACCGCCCGCGCACCGCTGCATCGCCGCGCCCGCCAGGGCCTGGCCCACGTCGGTGAACGGGCGGTCTTCACCGGCCTCGACACCGCGGACAACCTCCGGGTCGGCCGGGTCACCCCCCAGCAGGCGCTGGAACTCTTCCCCGAACTGGAGAAACGCCTGAAGACGGGCGCCGGCATGCTCTCGGGCGGCGAGCAGCAGATGCTGTCGCTGGCCCGCGCGCTCAGCCGGTCGCCCAAGCTGCTGCTCGCGGACGAACTGTCCCTCGGCCTCGCCCCCCTCGTCGTCGACCGTCTGCTGCGCGCCGTGCGCCGGGCCGCCGACCAGGGTCTCGGGGCGCTGCTGGTGGAACAGCACGTGCGCAGGGTGCTGGACATCGCCGACCGCGTGTACGTCCTGCACCGCGGCCGCGTCGCCATGACCGGCACCCCGAAGGAACTCCGCGGCGACCTCGACGCCATCGAGTCGTCGTACCTCACCGCGGGGACGACCGCGGAAAAGACAACCTACGCAACCGATTGAGGTGGATGCTGTGTCCGGCGCACGCGCGCAGATCCGATCCCTGGTCCTGTCCGGCGACACCTTCGACCAACCGACCGAAGACCTGCGGGAGGTGCAGCTCGAAGCCGCACGGGAGGCCTTCGCCGCCCACCGCGAACGTGTCCCGCTGCTGCGCACCCGCGCGGAGGAGACCGGCGTCCGCGAGGTCACGGCCCTCGACGACCTCGTCCCGCTCCTCTTCTCGCACACCAGCTACAAGTCGTACCCCGTCTCCCTCATCGCCGCCGGCCGCTGGGACCGGCTGCTGCGCTGGTACACGACCGTCTCCACGGTCGAACCCGGGGACGTCGACGTGGACGGTGTGCGCGACATCGACGAGTGGACCGACCGCATCACGGCCGCCGGTCACCGCCCCTACATCACCAGCGGCACCTCCGGAAAGGTCTCCTTCCTCAACTGCTCGGCGAGCGACCTGAGTTTCCTGCACGACATCCTGGAGCACCTCACCTGCTGGCCCGACCCGCTGCCGCCGAAGCCCACCCGCCGCGGCTACCTGCTCGCCCCCGCGAGCGGCCCGATGCGCTCCATCGACGGCTTCCGCTGGCACGCGGAGGTCTTCGCGCGCCCAGGCGAGACCCGCCTGCTGACCGACGACCCGCTGCGGGTTTCGGAACTGATGAGCAGCGCGTTGCTGCGCCGCAGGATCGCGGAGGGCACCGCCACCCCGCAGGAGATCAGCGCCCACGAGACCGCCTCCGAGGCCCGCGAGGCGGAGATGGACGCGGCCCTGAGCGGCATCGTCGACGACATCGCCGCCCACCGCGACGAACCGCTGCTCATCGCCGGGATGAACAACCAGCAGTTCGCCCTGATCCAGGCCCTGCGCGCCCGTGGGGTCCCGGACGGCGGCCTCCACCCGGACACGCTGGTGCTCAGCGGCGGCGGCAACAAGGGCCGCGCCCTGCCCGAGGACTACGCACGGCAGTTCGCCGCCTTCTACGACGGCGTACGACGGGTGCGCAGCTACGGCATGACGGAACTCCAGGGCTCCTGCCTCGCCTGCGAGAAGGGCCACTACCACATGCCGCCGTGGGTGATCCCGCTGGTCCTCGACCAGGAGGGCGAAACCCTGCTCAACCTCGAACACGGTGTCGTGGAGGGCCGGTTCGCCTTCCTGGACGTCTCCCTCGAAGGCCGCTGGGGCGGACTCATCAGCGGCGACCGGGTCTTCGTCGACTTCTCTCCCTGCGACTGCGGCCGGCCAGGACCGGCCGTCCTGCCGGACATCCAGCGCTACGGCGACCTCGGCGGCGACGACAAGATCACCTGCGCGGCGACACTCGACTCCTATGTGCGAGGGATGATCCACGGATGAGCGGCACGACCGTCGACAGCACAGCGGCAGCTCCGGTGGCCGTGGTCCACGTCATCCGCGGCGAGGTCGACGAGGGCCCGCACGTCGGCCATGGCCGCCCCGGCGCCGCCTTCACCGCGCCGGCCCTCGACCTGGACCGCCTGGTGTGGCCCCGCACCGAACCCGGGCCGGCCTTCCAGACACCCACCGCCGAGATCGTCGACCTGCTCGTGGCGACCGGGGACGCGCTGAGAGCCGACCGGGACGGCCTGCTCGCCGAAGCCCTCGACCGCATGACGGCCGTCAGCCCCCTGCCCGCCGAGGTCCTCGAACGCGCCTACGCCGTGCTGTGGCGCAGCTTCCGGCGCCCCGCCCTGCAGGCCCAGATCGACCACGAACTCGGCGGCGCGGACGTGCTCGACGGCTGGCGCGAGGTACGCCTGCCCGAGGGCCGCGTCGCGGCCACCCGCGCCTACCCGCCGCGACTGGTGCACATCATCGCCGGCAACGCCCCCGGCGTCGCCGCGATGTCCGTGGTGCGCGGCGCCCTCACCAAGGGCGTCAACCTGCTGAAGCTGCCCTCGAACGACCTGTTCACGGCGACCGCGATCCTGCGCACGATGGCCTCCGTCGCACCCGGCCACCCCGTCGTGCGCTCGTTCTCCGCCGCCTACTGGCGTGGCGGCGACGAGGCGGTGGAGAGCGTGCTGTTCCGTCCCCAGTTCTTCGACAAACTGGTCGCCTGGGGCGGCGAGGCAACGATCCGAGGCGCGCTGCGCTACGTCGGCCCGGGATTCGAGCTGGTCTCCTTCGACCCGAAGACCTCCATCTCGCTGATCGGCCGCGAGGCCTTCGCGTCCTCCGAGACCCTGGCCGAGGCGGCGGAGGCGGGAGCGGCCGACGCCACCTTCTTCAACCAGCAGGCGTGCGTGGCCAGCCGCTTCCAGTTCGTCGAGGGCACACCCGAGGACGCCGACCGCTATGCCGCCCTGCTGTGCGAACGCCTCGGCGTGGCAAGGGAGTTCAGCTCGCAGCGCGGCCCGCGGGTCGCCTCCGAACTGCGCGAGGAGATCGACGTCCTGCGCTCCCTCGCGCCCGACTACCGCGTGTGGGGCGGTTACGACGGCACCGGCCTGGTCATCCGCTCCCCGGAACCGGTGGACTTCCACCCGGACGGAAAGATCGTCGACGTCGTCCCGGTGGCCGCGCTGACCGATGCCGTCGCACATGCCGGCGTCGCCACACAGACGGTCGGCGTGTACCCCGCCGCCCGCAAGGAGGGGCTGCGCGACGCCCTCGCCTGCGCCGGCGTCCAACGCGTGGTCTCCCTCGGTGGAGCGGGCGGTATGCCACCGGGCCTCTCCCACGACGGCTTCTACCCGCTGCAGCGGCTCATGCGCTGGGTGAACGACGAGTGACGCCCATGAATTCTCAGATGCTACGCGTGTGACCCAGGAGGCGGAGAGCCAGCAGCAGGGCGACTGGTTGGTCGAGCAGAGGTACCGGGCGGTGCCGGAATCGCTCGATGGCTCGCCGATCACGGCGGTCGCCCAGCGCTACGGGATCTCCCGGCAGTCGGTCTATACGTGGAAGGCGAAGTACGCCGCGGGTGGCCTCGAAGGTTTGCGGGAGGCATCGCGTCGGCCTCGGACGAGTCCGACGCGACTGTCGGCCGACGTGGAGGCCCTGGTCTGCGAGATGCGCCGGTCCCATCCGCGCGGGGAGCCCGACGGACCGCCTACGAGAACACGCGGACCGGTATCGAGTCCGCCCCGTCGCGGCCCACCGCCCACCGGGTCCTGACCCGCACCGAGCCGTTCACCTGCCGCTACACGCGGCCTCGGCCCGCAGAGGTGCTGTTCGAGTGGGGCTGCCGGGAGCACGGGATCGGCGTCAAGCTGACCAAGCCGTACTTCCCGACTACCACCGCCAAGATCGAACGCTGGCACCGGACCCTGCGCAGAGAACTACTCGACGCCTGATGGCCCTTCGCGTCCCTCGCGGCAGCGCAGGCCGCCCTCACCAAGCGAGTCGTGCCCGCCCAGCGGTCCGAAGCCGGGCCGGCCCGCCGGGGGAGTGGCGTTTCACGTACGGCGAGTATGGAGAACGGCCAGCGCGGCTGCCGCGCAGATGGCCATGGTGGTGGCCATGGAGACCGCGGTGACCTGGCCGGGCAGGCTCATCGCGGAGGCGGCAAGCCCGCCGACAAGGAATTGCAGCAGCCCTTGCAGGGACGAGGCGGCTCCGGCGGCCGAGCCGTGCCCACCCAGTGCCAGGGATGTCGCGTTCGCCAGAACGATGCCGATCATGGACACGACCGAGAACAGGCAGATCAACAGCAGCGGCAGCGGGAGGTCGAGTACGGCACTGGTCAGGACGCCGACGGAACCGAGCGCTGCCACGGTCACGCCGGCGCGCAGCAGGGTGTGCTCGTCGGCAACGCGGCCGACGAGCCTGCCGTTGACCTGCCCGAGCAGCACGATGCCCACACCGTTGGCGCCGAACACGAGGCTGAACTGCTGGGCTGTGAGCCCGTACGTGTCCTGCAGGACGAACGACGATCCGGAGATGTAGGCGAACACTGCGGCGAACATCAGCGCCGCGGCGAGCACGTACCGCAAGTAGTGGCGGTCGGTGACCAGGGTCCGGAAGGTGCGTAGAGTCGAGCGGAGGTGGGCCGGCGCCCGTTCGGCCCCCGGCAGTGACTCGGGCAGCGCGAAGACGACCGCGAGCAGCAGGGCAGCGCCGAGAGCGGCGAGGACGAGGAACACGGCGCGCCAGTTGGTGAGTGTCAGCAGCTGGCCGCCGATGACGGGTGCCATGACCGGGGCTACGCCGTTGACGACCATGAGGGTGGAGAAGAACCGGGTCATGGCGGTGCCCGAGAACAGGTCCCGCACGATCGCGCGAGCCAGGACCGTGCCCGCGGCCGCACCGACCGACTGGAGAATCCGACCCGCAATGAGCCAGCCGACGGTGGGCGCCGACGCGCACCACAATGATCCCGCCACATACAGCGTCATACCGGCGACCAGCGGACGACGGCGGCCCCACGTGTCCGACAGCGGCCCGACGAGGACTTGGAAGAGGGCCAGGCCGACGACGAACGCCGTCAGGGTCGCCTGGACCAGTGGCGCGCTGGAGTGCAGGTGCCGGGCCATGCTCGGCATGGCGGGGAGATACATGTCGATCGTGAGCGCCCCGAAGGCGCTCAACGAGCCGAGCAGCAGGGCCAGCCGCGCTCGGTGCCCCGGGTTCATCGACTGAGTGACGTCGGGGTTCATGGCCGTGGAGGCCGTCTGCCGATCGGGCGCACCCGTACTCTCGGAAGTTATGGACATATAATTATGTTGCCATAACTCAGTAGGGTGGTGCCATGCCCCGCGACACAGAAAACGGTGTGGACGCCGATGGCCCGCTCGCCGACCTCGCCGACCTGATCCTCAACGTCGGCCGGCTGGTGCGTGCCCGTACTCCGGAAGGCCCGCACGCGGTGACACTGACCGAAACCGAGCGGCAGGTGATGCGGGTCGTCGACCTGTACCCCGGGGCCGCGCCGAGCGAGATCGCCCGCCGCACCCGGCTGCAGCGCACCAACGTCAGCACGGCGCTGCGCAGCCTCGAGGGCAAGGGGATGGTCTCTCGCGCCGCCACCGACGGCCGAGGCGTCGAGGTGCACCCGACCGAGCGCGCGGCGGCCAACCTCAGGGTGCTGCGCGCCGCCTGGGCACAGGAACTCGCCGCCATCCTTGGCGACGACCTGGACACGGTCCGGCAGTGCACCCGCTTGCTCGGCCAACTGGAACAGCGGCTCACCGCCGACGGCCAAGACGTTCCTTGACTTCCTCCCCCGTCTCAAGGCGGGGGATGCCAGCGGTCGCCCGCTGGGTTTCCTGCTTCACCGACGACCGCCCCGTCCGGGAGGACTCCCGTTGAGGTCTTACGCCGTCTCCACAGGCTGCTGCCGCCAGCCCGGCGGCCAGGATGTTGCGTGCCGCGTTCACGTCGCGGTCGTGTACGGCGCCGCATTCGTCGCACGTCCACTCGGGGACGTGGAGCGGCATCTTCGCCGCGACCGTGCCGCAGGCCCCGCACAGCTTCGAGCTGGGGAACCACCGGTCGATCACGACGAGTTCGCGCCCGAACCAGGCGCACTTGTACTCCAGCATGGAACGCAGGTCCGTCCAGGCCGCATCCGAGATGGCGCGCGCGAGCTTGCCGTTCTTCAGCAGGTTGCGGACGGTGAGGTCCTCGATCACGACCGTTTGGTTCTCACGGACGAGACGAGTCGACAGCTTGTGCAGGAAGTCCCGGCGCCGGTCGGCGATCCGCGCATGGACCTTGGCCGCCCTGCGTCGGGCCTTGGCCCGGTTCGCCGAGCCCTTCGCCTTGCGCGACAGCTCCCGCTGCGCCTTGGCGAGACGGGCGCGATCCCGGCGCTCGTGCCGGGGGTTGGCGATCGGCGGACGCAGCCGAACGTGCGCGACAGCTCAACTGCCTGCTCGTCCGTGGGGTAGTGAGGTCGGCCCGGGGCGCCCTGCCGACGTTGCCGTCGGTGGGTTTCCCCGAGCCTCCTCCCGAACCCGCCGTGCCCATCTCTGGG
>NZ_JBIWPO010000042.1:0-23344 GCF_044768275.1 Streptomyces sp. NPDC101152
CCGCTTCGCTCTGCCTCCGGCAGCCGAATACTCGCTTCGCTCGTTTCGCGCGTCCCCGCGCGAATTGCCCCGCCTCCGGCGGGAGTTATGGAATAAGGCCTCCGGCCTTATTCCATAACGGCGTGCCTCCGGCACGAAAAGAAGCTGGCTTGTTTTGGTGGTGACTGTTTTTTGAATTGAGTTGATTGACCGTCATATCCGATATTCAGCACGGATTTTGAGGTGACGGTTTCGGGGATTATTCCCGGGAATCTCCGATTCCCTGAAAGGAGCAGATTCCGGGGAATCTCCGATTCCCTTACAGGCAAAGAGAACTGACGGGTATTCCGTGGAAAACAGTACACCACGAAATACCGAGAAAAGACCAGCCGGGCCCCTCCGGGCCCCTGCTGGCCGATACGCGGGTGACGGGCCCCCAGCTGCCTCCGGCAGCACCACGGGCCCGAACCCTCCCCAGAGACGAGACAACACGCCTGAGAGTCCGTCAGGCACCCTCCCGTGCCGCCTTCCTCCCCCGGGCCACAAGCCACCACAGCGCGGAGGCCGACCGGCCGACGCGCAAACCACACCCAGCCCCCCACCCCTTCTCTCTTCACCATGGCTCAACATCCAGCGCAACCCGAACGCTGGCCACCGCACCGCCCCCTCACGGTCCAGGTCGCCACCTCGCCACCAACTGGAGGTGGCCCGTGCCCTACAACTACCTGATCACCTACGACATCGCCGACGACGACCACCGCCCCGCCGTCTCCGACCTCGGTGGTGGTGCACGGTTCACACGCCAGAACGCCGTAGGAGCAGCTTCGCTGCCGAGGTCAGCGAGGACAGGCATGCCCCAAATGGAGGTGCCCCATCCACACCATCACATCGCAAATCCGCAGCGCACTCACCGTCTCCGGCACTCCCGCGACTTGCCGTAGCGCGAGCAACTCGCGGTGCAGGGCACGGTCGTCCTCGCGCAGCGCGGCATGCAACGCAAGCCAGAACGAGGGGCGCGGGCGGCCCAGAGCGCAGCGCACTACCTTGTCGTAGACCGGCAGCAGCCGCGGACGCTTACGAGCCAAGAGCTTCCCGGCGATAACCCAGTCAACTCCGTGCTGGTCACAGAGCAGACTCCAGGCCTGGTCCGCCGGCGAGCCGTCGGCCAAGTGCGACACTTCGGCATCGACCATGTCGATTTTCCTGGGAATGGCCTGCAGCAGGCCAGACAGCTGTGTGCCGAGTCGGCCCTCCAGAATGTCCAGCGCGACACGCGCCGGAACGGTGACCGACAAGGTCTGCACCGCGATCAGGTCCTCCGCCGTGATCCGATCGGCGATGTCCGGCCGGTCTCCTCCATCGGCCAGATGCTCGAACCGGCTACCGGTGAACGGCACCGTGCCAGGCGGCAGACCGATACCGAAGTAACGCCGCAGATCCACGACGGCCTGAGGATCAGCGACGAAGACATTCAACCGTTCCACGAAGGACTTCGGAGGACCAGCTAAAGACACGAGCAACCTGCTTCCACATACGTACCTGGCACGAACGGGCTTCTCGCCTTTGGGCGGCTTCTGCCCAGGAGCGCTCTAGGCTTCAGGCTTGGAGTCGACGCGGGAGGTCGCGGCGTGTGGTTGACCGGGCAGTTCAGTAT
Source organism: Streptomyces sp. NPDC101152 (assembly GCF_044768275.1). Lineage (NCBI taxonomy): Bacteria > Bacillati > Actinomycetota > Actinomycetes > Kitasatosporales > Streptomycetaceae > Streptomyces > Streptomyces sp. NPDC101152. Next base: position 1,634 of record NZ_JBIWPO010000042.1, read on the forward strand.
CCCTGAGCCGGTGTTGCAGGCGCAGCGCCGTGGGCGCTTGGTGCTGTTCGTGGGGGCGGGAGCATCAATGTCTCCTCCCTCTTCCCTGCCGACCTTCGCGCAACTTGCTGCCCAGGTCGCCGGGGAGGTCGGCGTCGAAGTGACACTGGAGGCCACGAGCGCCCCCGATCTGTTTCTGACCCGTCTGGCGGAACGGGACTTGCCTGTCCACGAGCGGATCCAGCGGCTCGTGGAAGCGTCCGAGCAGCCCAACGCGGTGCACTCCGCCCTGGTACGCCTGTTCCCGTCGGCAGGTGACCTGCGGATCGTTACCACCAACTACGACCGGCACCTCACTACCGCCGCCGCCTCATTCTTCGGGGAACCGCCCGCGGTATACCGGGCCCCAGCGCTTCCGTTGGGCCGGGATTTCACCGGGATCGTGCACCTGCACGGCTGCGTGGACCAGCGCCCGCAGGATCTGGTAGCGACCTTCGCAGACTTCGGACGGGCCTATCTGACTGATGCGTGGGCGGCGCGGTTCCTGCAGGACATGTTCCGCACGTACTGCGTGCTGTTCGTGGGCTACAGCCACAACGACCTGATCATGCAATACCTCGGCAGAGGTCTGCCGCCGGGAACGGAGCGCTTCGGGCTCATCAGCGATGAGGCGCCGCCCAACCGCGACTGGTTGGCCATGGGGATCACCGCGGTGACGTACCCGAGCGCGCATCGTCATGCCGCGCTCACCGAGGGACTTGAGCGGTGGGCCGAATTGTCCGGCTGGGGGCTGCTCGAACAGGAGCAGCAGATCATGGACTTGGTGGCACCCACGCAGGAGCCGGACGGCTCGGCCCGGGCGTCGGTGCCGCAGGACCCGGCGCGGCTCTCCTATCTGGAGTCGGTCATCTCCCAAGAGGAGACCGTGTCCCTGTTCACGCGTCACGCGCAGGACCCGGTCTGGCTTGACTGGGCCAGTGCCCAGCCCGCGTTCGCGCCGCTGTTCCAATGGGGTCCTGCCCTCGACCGTGTGGGCAGAGCCCTGTCTTGGTGGTTCGCCCACAGCTTCGCTGCCAGGTTTCCCGCGGACGCCATGGCGGTCGTCCACCAGCGCCGCGGAGTGCTACACCCGACCACGGCGGAGGATGTCGCTGCCTCCTTGCGCACTACGCAGCCCGATGCCCAGGCCATCGGCGGATGGGTGCCGGTGCTGATCCGGAGCCAGGCCTCCGGCTTGGCCTTGAGCTGGCTCCTGTCTTCCCTGACCTGGCCCGAGCACCGGGACTCCATCCTGCTGCTGCTCGATCACCTGATCGCGCCTCAACCCCAGATGGTGCCTTCATTCACTGCACCGGGCGCGGTGCGGTTCGACGTCGACACGGTCACCGGCGACGAATACAGCCTGCGCGAGGCCTGGGAACGGCTGCGCGGCTCGCACTTGGACGAGATCTCCCACAGGATGCTGGCAGGCATGGAGCGGCACTTGCGCAACGCGCAGACGGCCTGCTCAGCCAACCGCGACACCAGCGGGTTCGACCTCCGCAGCTTTCAGCGCTCCGCGATCGAGCCGCACCCGCAGGACACTCCCCCGACCGGGTTCGACCTGGTCATCGACATCGCACGCGACTGCTCAGAGCACCTGGCCAAGGTCACACCCGAGCTCGTGGTCTCGCTCTTCGAATCGTGGGCCGCCAGCGACGTCGCGCTCCTGCAGCGCCTGGCGGTCCACGGATGGAACGCCCGCACCGACATCGGCGCGGACGACAAGCTCCGCTGGCTGCTGAAACACGACTTGCTGTATGCAACGGCGACCAAGCACGAGGTTTTCCGGCTCATCGCCAATGCGCTGCCCGAAGCCGAAGACGTCCGCAGCGACCTACTCACCCGAATCCTGGCCGGCCCCGACACCGACGATGGCGAACCGCGCCGTGCCGAGCTGCGCGCCTATGAGGTCTACAACCTGCTCACCTGGACCTGCCAGCACGACCCCTCGTTCACCCAGGCCCAGCAGGCGCTGAATGAACTCCAGCAGGCCCACCCGAACTTCACCGCCAGAAAGTTCCCGGATCTCAACATCACCTTCCAGGCGATCGTGACGCGAAGCCCAGTCACCACAGAGGAATTGTCGTCGATGGTCTCCGACGAGGACATCGACCGGCTGCTCACCTATCAGGGCGAGCTGCGCCCCGACGTCATCGCCGACCGCCAGGCGATGCTGCCCAAGGTGACCGAAGCCGCGGCCGCCACCCCCGCATGGGGCATTCGGATCGCCACCGCACTGGTGACCAGAAGCGAATGGCAGACCGATCTGTGGCCCTGCCTGCTCGAAGCGTGGACGCAGACCGCCCCCCGGCTGGACGAGGAACAGGCCCTCGACGTACTCGAAATCCTCGCCCGCCTCAACCAGGAGGAGGTCACTGGGGAGGTGCATGCGGCGACAGTACGGTTCCTACGGGCCCTGGCAGCCGCCTCGAGCGAGCGGGTGCTGGCCGCCTGCGAGGCCCTCGGCGACGCCCTGGTCGAACAAGCCGAGCAGGAAGGACCGGCCCCCGCGGCCGCGGATCTGTTCAACGACTGGTCCTACGGCCTGACCGCGTTCTGGGTGCAGGAGGCAGTCCGACGCTGGAACGCCACGGACGGGGACCGCCGGACCGGCCTGCCCGAAACAAGCCGAGCTGCGCTGACCTCGCTGGTCCACGGACGGCATCCGCGCACACTCACTGCCGTCGCCACCCTCGCCCAGAACCTTCCGGCACTGGTCGCAATCGACGAGAACTGGATGACCACGCACCTGCTCCCCGCCTTCGACTGGGGCACCGACACCGCCAGGGCGCGGGCCGCATGGACCGGTTACTTGGCCGCCCCGTACTGGAACGAGCGCGTCCTGGAACTGCTGCGTCCATCGCTCCTGCAGAGCTTCATCCACATCCACGACGCGCAGCTGCGGCCGACGCTGGTCACCCATGTCGCCGACCTGTGCCTGTACAGTGCCACCGCCGCCCACCCGGAACACGGGATCCTCACCCCCTTCCTCAGCTCCTCAAACGACACCGACCGCAAACTGTGGGCCCAGCACATCGGCTGGCGACTCAACAAACTGCAACCCGCCGAAGCCCAGGGCAACTGGGAACGCTGGATCCGTGACTACTGGGCCCGGCGCCTGGACAACCGCCCCATCCGACTCACTGCCGACGAGAGCGGGCAGATGCTCGACTGGGTTCTCCCAGCCGGGGACCTCTTCCCCGAAGCAGTCGGCCTTCTCGTCAAATCGCCCTCGCGCTTCCCCGGAGCCTTCCTCTTCTTCCACAGCCTCAAAGACTCACCGGTCCTGGCCGAACACCCCGCCGAAACCGCCCAGCTCGCCGCCCACGTCCTGACGCACCTCAACGGCCCGGTCGCGATATGCGAGGAGATCGGCTCGATCCTGCATACCCTCACCGCCACCGGCGACCCCGAACTCAGTCCCGACCTCCGCAAAGCCTGCGAGGGCGCTGCAAAAGCAGGATGCCCCGACGCCCTGACCTGGGCCAAAGAACTGCCCTAAGTACGTCTTCCGGTTCCTTGTCGACGCGGCGGTGGTCGGGTTCACCGACAGTGCCCGGCACCCGAAGGCGCTCGCCGTGCAGTTGCCCGACGAGTGGGTGGCACTGCCAAACGGCTGACAACGCCCTGTCCTCGGTCGTGGTCCCGCACCTGGTCCCTCAGTCCGGGCGGGCGTTCACGAAGTCAGCGGCCCCTACACGCCCGCCACTAGCGAGGTGGTGGTGCAGGTCGTGTCGGGCACGACCCGGTATGCGGTCGTCACCGTGGTCCGGCTGCGCTGACCGGTAACCTTGAGATCGGCGGCCGGGAAACTCTTGGCGGGTGGCGAGGGGTACTTGGCACAATTCGGCGTGTGGGAACAGCACAGCAGACGTCGCGGCAGCACCTTGTATCCCAGGTCCTGCTCAAAGAGTTCACGATGCCCGAGCCGAAGGGCGGCAGCCGGCAGTTGCTCCCGTTCGACCTGCACAATCCCGGACGCGTGCGCAAGCGGATGCCCACCAGTCGATGCGGCTGGGTCGAGAACTTCGTCGCCGTCGACTCCCCATCCGTTGAAGCGCTCTGGGGTGACGTGGAAAGGCGCGTGCCTGCGGCGCTCGCCGCTGTGCACGCCGGCACTCCGTTCGCCAACCCTCTTCACGTGGACGTGCTGCGCGACCTGGTCGTGCTCCACTACGTCCGGTCGCTCCACTACCGCGACGTGCACACCGACTCGGTCGAGCGAGCCCGCACACGCCTGCTCGCCAAAGTGATCACCCAGTACCCGGAGCAACTGCGCCTCGAGGCACTGCGCGAGACGGGCCTGTATCTGTCCGGCCCGGCTGCCCTGGGCGCCTTCGCCGAACGCCTCATCGAACGGTCCACGATCATGCGCGACCGCGAGACCGGCAAGCTCTTCCGCACCAGCATCGAGGACACCTTCCACAAAATGCGGGACCTGGCGTCGACGCGGCGGCTGGAGGTAATCACGCCCGAGACGGGCCAGTTCCTCATCGGCGACAACCCGGCCCTGACCGTGTGCGTGAAGGAAAGCCGCACCCTCTACGGCATGGCGTTCGGTGACGCCCAGACCCTCCTACTTCCCATCGGCCCAAAGCACCTGCTGTCCCTGGGCACCGAGGACGTCATCCTCACTGTCCCCCAGACGTTCGTCGACCGCCTCAACGCCGTGCAGGTCCAGGCCGCCCACCGCTACGTGTACCTGCACCCGGAGAGCGGCCTGGAGCCGTTCGTGGAACGCGCCGCACAGCGACGACCATCCGGGGACCGCACTACGTGACAGCAGATCGTCATCGCTGTACCTCTGTGAAGACCTGCGGCGGCACGGGGGGGCCAAATCATCCGAGCCGACCGGCTGCCTCAGGTCCAGGTAGCAGCGCAGCCGTCGCCCACCGGTCGGCGAGCAGCTGCTGGAAGGTCAGGGCGGTGGCGTCGTCGACGGCCGCGACGTCGACGACAACCAGGCCCGGCTCACTCACGTGCACCTCGTTGATCGGGTTCATGTACGGAACTCTTCCCGGGCGCCCGGGAAGAGTTCCGCCACGGCAGTACCTTCACCCGACCGAGAGGCAGGCCGTCTATGGCTGCCGCCGCTCCAGTTCCACCGGCCAGACCGCCGGGGCGCGGGTCGTACCAGGGCTCGACTGCCGGGACCGAACTGTCCGAGCTCCTGCTTGGTGAACAGGCGCACCTCCGCCTGCCCCGGGTGCAGCCGGTATCGCTCGCAGCGCCAGCATCACTGCATGCCGCCGAGGGGCGGGAAGTTGGGAGAGCTACCGTCGGGAGGGCCCCCGTCCGGGTGTTGGGCGCGAGCGGGTGCGTGCCGCATCAAGGGGTGCCGGAAGAGAATCTGCCGGGCCTCGCGTCGGCGAGCACTGTTTCGGTGGGACAAGGCAACGACGACGGTCAGCAGGTGCGTGACGGCGAGGACGAGGCGGGGCAGGGCCAGGACGGCAAGGTCTCTCCAAAGTCCGGCGCCGGCACTTGTCTGGACGGCGAGCGAGATGAGGGACGGGGCAGTGACCACCGCGGAGCACCTCCATGGGCTGCGGCGCCGGACCCGCTGCCCGGCACCGACGCCAGGAAAGCTCCCGCCAGGGTTGGGCCTTCATCGAAGGTGGGCGGTCTGTAAGACGACACCCGCCCGGGCGTATGGCGGGGCTAGCGTGTGAGGGTGCCTTCACCTGATGCCCTCAGCCCCGCAGACCAGGAGCTGATCGGTTACGCGGCGGCTCACGGCGGGATCGTGACGCCCAAGCGGCTGCGGAGCTGGCGTGCGCGCGGGCTAGTGGAGCGCAATGTCGTGCGCCGTCTCGGCCGTGGTCGCGGCACCGCCTCCCGGCCCGCCGACGGAGCCAAGGAGATGGTGCTCTGGCTGGCCCGCAACGCCAAGCCGGGCGGCCGGCCGGACGATCTGGCCCTGCGGGCGTTCGCGGACAGGATGCCCGTACCGGAGGCCGCCGTTCGCGCAGCGTTCCGCGCGGCCGTCGACCGCCTCATGACGCAGGCGGAGCAGTCCGGCGAGCTGGCCGGGATCGAGGATCCACAGCAGCAAGCGGAAGTCCTCGCGCAGCACCTCGACGCGACCGGCCACCTGGCCACGCTCGTACCCGCTCGGATACGCCGCCTCGACGACGCGATCCGGAACCTGGGTGTGGACTGGTCGGCGCCGCAACTCGCCGTGCTGGACCACGGCGCGGGCATGCTGGAGCCGGCACGCACGGCCGATCTGCTGACCACGGCCATGGAGATCATCCGGACCGGCCGCAGCGCGGTCCACAACCAGGCCATCGGCGACTTCTTCCGCGCCCTGTCTCCATCCCACGCCGCGAACCCCATCGCGTCACTCATCGAGCACCTCGACGTGGACGACGAAGGCCTGGCCGTGCAAGACCTCGACGGAGTGCTCATCGAGGGCGACATCCGCGACGAGCTGCGCCGACTGGTGGCCGGCACACCCCTGCCGCTGCTGCATCACGCCTGGCGGAGCGTCGACCAGATCCGCGCCTGGGCCCACGAGTTCTGCTCTGCGGCCGAGGCCGAAGTCGCCGCCCGGCGCGTCGGCCCAGCGGTCCTCGCCTGGTGCCGCGCCTCACTCATGCCCACACGGATATTCCTCATCACCACGCTGAAGGTGGGGCAGCCCAGTCCCGCCGACCATGCACGGGCCGCCGTTGGACTGCTCATGATCCGGGACATGCTCGGCCAGCTGAACACCGTGATACCCGGGCTGCCGTGGAACCTCCTCGACAATCCCGACATAATGTCCGACTGCGTGCGCGCCTTCCTGGTCCCGCCCGCCCGTGACTGCACCCGCACGCCGCGGCACAGCACACCCATGAGGGAAGAAGATCTTTCCGATACCGCGAGAACAGGCGCAGGGGGCGTGAAACCCGCGCACTGCTCTACCTTCGCCAGCGCCCCCACAACCCGCCTCGCCTGTTCCCCGAAGCCCGGGCGCAAGGACCCGACGTCTGAGCACTCACACTCGGCACGCTGAGTCGCCGGTCATGGGAGCCGTCTGCTGCTTAGGCGTGCGGTCTGGCGCAGACGGTTGGGTGGAGTGTGTGGTGGGAGGTATGCGCGCGGTTTGGATGGCGGCGGTGATGTCGGGGCGGCCGTAGCGGTCGGTGAGGGTGGCCAGGGTGTCGATGAGGTGGTTCTTGGCGTCGTCGGTCAGACCTTCGGCGAAGGCATGAAGCAGGCGTGCCAGGGGCGCCCACTGGCCATGCGGCGCATATGCGGCTGCCTGAGTGAACAGGTTCTCAAGGCGGGTGAGTGTGTTGGTGTCGATGGTTTGTGGTGCGGTGGCGAACCAGTAGGAAAGGGCGAGTGAAGGGTCGCTCATCAGGGTGTCGCGCAGGGTATGGGCGTGGTCCAGGCGGCGGGTGTGTTCGGCGTGACGCTGTTGGAGGTCGTGCAGGTGTTGTTGGTGGTTATGCGCGGCCTGGACGGCGCCGGGTTCTGCGGTGAGGTGGACGTGGCCCCAGAGGAGTCGGATGGGCAATGTGGGTAGGTCGGTGGGGCAGCCGAGGACGGTGTTGATGCGGGCGGTGGCCGGTACGGCATCGGTGGCGAGGTAGTCGGCGGTGATGGTGCGGGCGATTTCCAGGGCGTGGTCGGCGGCGGCCGCGTGAGGGCTGTGGTGCGGGCGGGGTGAGGGGAGTTCTTCCCAGGCGCCGGTGAGAGTGAGGGTGAAGGGGTGGCCAGGCAGGGCGGTGGGTGCCGGGCAGGTCAGGTCGAGGGTGCCTGCTCGGGGTGTGGGCCAGCCGCCGTGTCTACGACGTGGCCGGCGCATGGTGCAACGTTGCTGGTGCTGTCGGGTCGGCTTCTCGCAGGGCGATGACGAGTACATCGCGCAGGCGGGTGCGTGCGGTGGGCTGTGTGCCGGAGTATGCGGGTTCCCATCCGTAAGCCATGTGGTTGAGAGTGAGGAAGCGCGATGCGAGGTAGGTGCGGTCGGTGTCGGAGCGGAAGACGGCTTCGGTAAAGGTCTGCAGAATGACGGGTCGTAGCTGGTCGTGGGTCAGGGCACTGTCGAGCCAGGTACTGACTGCGCGTTGCAGGTCGGGGTCGGCTTCCTTGTCCAGGGCGCAGCGCCATCCAGTGAGGGCGAACAGGCCGGTTTCGCTGCTGGCTCGGGCCAGGAGGAGGGGAGTGCCGTCCGTGGTGGTGCGGCCGGCGAGGTGGAGGAATGCGCGGCGAGCGGCTGCGGTGTAGTGGAGTTGGGAGGCGGCGAACCAGGTGGTGAGGGTGGTTCGGATGGTGTCCTGGTGGGCGGGCTGGTCCCACAGTTCCGTCAGGGCGTCTCCGACGGCGTCCGTGACGGCTTGGTGAGTGGTGTGGGCAGCGAGTTCGGCCAGTCGTTTGAGGGCGATCTGGGGGTAGGCGTGGCCGAGTTGGGCCAGGGCGTCGGCGAGGGCCTGTTTGAGGACGGTGGGGGTGCTGCCCCGGTGCATGGGTTCGTCCGTGTCGGGGGCCTTGGCCCAGGCGAGGTACTGGGCGCGGGCGCGTTTGCCGGCGGTGGGGTCGATGGCTGCGGCAACCAGCAGGTCCGTGGCCTTGCCGCGCAGGTTGCGGGTCTTGGCCCAGTGGGTGGCGATTGCGCGCAGGACGGTGAAGCTCTGCTTGGCAAGGGTGTAGCGGGTGGCCCATTGGGCGACGCGCTCGGCCAGGGGAATGCCGAGGTCGGGTGGCAGTGATGCGGCCTGTTCGGCGGTCCAGCGGGTGAACGCGGCCACGTGGTGGGGGCGGTCGACCCAGAAATAGTCGACGACTGCCTCGGCGTAGCCGGGTTTGAGGAAGTGGATGCGGTCGTCGTCGCCGAGTTCCGCGCCGATGGTGTGAGTGAGTTCGATGATGCCGGGGCCCTGCTGTCCGCAGACGGCAGTTGGGGTGTCGTCGAGTGCCCCGCCGAGTGTGGTCTGGGCTTCGTAGATGGCCTCGGCAGGCGCGCCATCGAGGGCAGCCGCGGCAAGCAGGTAGTTGCGGTGGGCGCTGTTGGGATGGTCGGTGTGCCAGGTGCGCAGTACGGTGCGCCAGTTGTGGGTGGATTGGATGACGGTTTCGACAAGCTCCTTGAAGGGTTTGGGCTCGCCGGTGGAGTCGTCGAGGCTGACCGCGGTGATGATGATGCGGGCGAGTCGTGCGGCCTCGGCTGGTGTGGCTTGGTGGAGCTGTCTGGTGATGGCCTCGTCGGCACACCACTTCTCCAGGTCGCGGACGGGCGGCCGGTGTCGTTCCAGGTGGGTGTGGAGCACGTCGAGAGCGGGGGGCGGGGCAAGGAGGTGGGCCAGTTCGGTGGCTTCGCCCGCGACCGTCATCCAGGTGTCGGTGTGGGTGACCACGACGACGTAGGACCGCATGGCGCGCAGGTGGTCGGCCGCTTCACGCAAGTGGAGCCCGAATCCTGGGCGCAGTGTTTCTTCTTCGTCTCTCAGATCCAGGATCCAGCCGGTGTCCTCGTCTTTGAGGCCTTCGAGTTCGACCCGCTCATTGGGTTCGCGGCGGACTTGCCGGATGTCTTTGACCCGCTGGTGGGTGAGTGTGTGCAGGGCGGTGGTGTAGCGGCCGGTACCGGCGGTGCTGTGGATGACGGCGGCCCGGTGTACATCGAGGAGTGCGTCGATGGCTTTCGTCGTCTGGTCGTCAGGCAGGTAGGGGTGGAGGCGGGCCTTGATCCAGTCGTCGGGCAGAGGTGTTCCCCGAAGGCGTTGGATCTCATTGATGTTCTGGACTGCGACGGCTGTCCCGTAGTTGTTGCCGACGTTCTGCACGGTGCTCGCGCCGTCGTCCGGGACTGTGCCGGGTGGCGTCGTGTGCAGGGCGGGAACGTCAGTGGTGGGGCTGACCAGTCCGGGCGGCGTGGCGGCGGGTGAGGTGCTGTCTGGAGAGTCGGGGGTCTGTGGCCGGCCGTCAGTGACGGGAGCATGGGCGGACGGCTGGCTCCCGCTCTGGGGCTCCGGGTGTGCTTCGTGACCGGGAGACGGCTGGATGGCTGAGGCGAGCTCGGAAGCGTCGTGGGGCGCGGAGATGGTCGGCGCGGCGTCCTGTTCGGCAAGTTCGGGTACTGGCACGGATCAGCCCTTCAAAGCGATCGGGTGTGCCGCGGCACGGACGCGCAGGCACATGTTGGCTGGGCGGTTGCCGTGTTACTGCCGGGTGATCCGCCTGCCCCTCATACCGATGAGCTTGCCTCCGGCCTCGACCGTGTCCACGTCCTGGATGACGCGGGAGTTCCCTGCGATGACGTCGCTGTCCATGCCCGTGGCCTCGCCAGTGACGGTCTTGACTGTCTGGTGGACGAACGGGCCGGAGGCGGGCCGGTCTTCGCCCTCGAAGGTCAGGTGCTGGCGGTAGATGTCCTCCAGAGCGGTGCGGGCGCGGGCCAGGTTCCGCAAGAGCTTGTGGTCGGAGGGGCGCACCGGGACGGTGCCGTCGGCGTAGTCGGCGAGGGCTTCTTGCAGCAGTTCCAGTTCGCCTCGCCGGGCCTGCAGCACGTCTTCGGACGGCTCCAGCGGCAGTTGAAGCGTTCCCACAAGGCCGGCGGGCATGATGACGTCCGTCTCGGGCTCAGATCCGCGTGAGGTGAGCAGACGGTCCAGGCGCTGGAAGAGGAACGTCAAGGTGGCGGGCAGGACGGAACTGATCACAGCGATCTCAGCCGGATCCGGCATGCTGAACTCCCCCGGGCTTCAGAATGAAGGACCGTCCGATTCTTTCCGACACCGGGCAAGACCGAGGGGCCTTTCGGGAAGACGGCAAAAAGGCACTCCCCACTTGCCCCTTCCGCCTGTTCGGCTAGATTTCGACGACTATATATTCGGCCAGATGTCCGGTCAGTGGGGGTCCCTTTCACGCTGGTCCGGTGCGGCCAGGGGCGCGTGCCCGTGCTGCCGGTAGGGGGCTTCTTCGGGGAATCGTTCCACTCGGGCTTGCCTGTAGGCCACGTCGAATGACGTCGTCTCACTGCTCCTCATGGACCGCCGAAGAGCTCGCCAGCTCGTGACGGGATCGAGAATGCAGCGCAGCAGATGAAGTCGCATTAACAAAGCGTCCCCACGCCCTGAGTGTCAGGCGGACTGTTCCCGGCATCCGTAAACGGAATGACAATCTCGCAGGAGTTTTCCGCCACCCAGTACTGCGATCTCCGTGAATTTCGAGTCTCATGATTCTGTTGTTGTTGAAGGGATTTGGATGGCCCGGGCCGGATGCAGTGCATTTCGGCCACGGGGCCGGGTGGGTTGAGGTGTCGTCTGGTGACGGGGCGCCCGGACGATTGGTCCCGGGTGGCGGAACAGGGGCGGCTGCCCTTCAGCCGGTGTGCGGAGGTGAGGGATGGGTGGTCGGGGGCCACTGCCACGGGACGGTTTTAGTCATGAGGAGCGGTGATGCCGGTGATGCCGCCGCCCCAGTTGCTCGGGTTGTACTGCAGAGTGACCCGCCAGCGGTGGTCGGTGAGGCGGTGCTGCTCGGCGGCGATGGCTGCCCCGAGGGTGGTCAGCCCTGGGTCGAGGACGACTGCTCCGAGCGCCGCCGCCGACGCCTTCCACGCGCCGCGCTGCGGGCCGGCGGGCAGCAGGGTCCAGCGGCCTGCGGCCGCGTGAGCAGCGAGCACGGCCTGGGGGCAGCGGCGGCGCTGGCGTGTCTGGGCCACGCACCGGATCTCCTCCAGCGGCCGGTCGGCGAGATAGCGGCCCAGCAGGAGTTGCACGACCGGCCGGGCGGGACGGCGGGCGTCGGCGGTCTGCTCCTCGCAGGCGGGGTCGGACGGGGCCGGCAGGGTGAAGGCGCCGGTGTCGATTAGGCGGCGGGAGCGGACGGCGAGCTGGCGGCGCACCGCCTCGATGTGCGGGCTCAGCTGAACGATTGCGGGTGGGGTGCGGCCGGGGCACAACACGGTGTGCGGGATGCGGCACCAGGCGCTGCCGTCTGCGTGGGGGTGGGCGATGCCGCAGCTCAGGTGCCAGCGGCAGGACTCGGGGATCTGAGCGGTGGCCAGTTCGTCGGGGTGCAGGGCGACGGGCCGCTGGTCGCTGCAAAGATAGACCTCGATGCGGTTGCCGCACAGGCGGCAGCGACCGCTCTGCCCGCAGCGCAGCAGGCGGCTGGGGCTGGGGCTGGTGGCGGCCACCCGCAGCAGGCGGCGGGCGCGGGTGGTGCGGGGGTTGCCGTCCCAGTGGCGGCCGGTGGAGGCGGTGTTGGGGCGCATGGCCCGGACCGTGCCAGGTGGCGCGCCGAAGCGTCGGGGGCGTCGGGGGCGTCGGGGGCGTCGGGGGCGTCGGGGGCGTCGGGGGCGTCGGGGGCGTCGGGGGAGCTTCCCCCGGGCAGCCCATCCGGGGCGAACCTGCATGCGAGTTGCCGCTTGACTGTTCGGTGCCTGCTCGCCGGTTCGGGTGATTCATGAACGGGGCTCGGCGGGGTCAGGAGCCCTTCGCCCCGGGCGGGGTGTGGTCGTCGCAGAGGGTTCCCAGGAGGTGCTCGATGGGGACGTCGAAGGCGTGGGCGAGAGCGTGCCAGGTGGTGACGCTGCCGGTGGTGCGGCCGTGTTCCAGGTCGATCAGGGTGCGGCGGGCCAGGCCGCTGCGGTCGGCGAGTTCGTCGAAGGTCCAGCCGCGCTCGCCCCGCGGGCGCGCGAGTTCGACGCGCAGCGCGGTGAGGTCGGGATCGTGTCGTGGGACGCCCTCGATGAGCGGTCCTGGCCTGGCGTTGCGGAGATGGAGCCGGCTGACGTCGCCCGCGTCCTGGGCGTGTACGCCCGGCGGGTCATCACGCCGCGCGGCTCGACGGCCGTGTCGGGGCTGGAGCTGATGACGGCGCTGCGCCCGCCCACACGTGCGGTGCGCGACGAAGCGAGCGGGAACTGGGTGTCTGCCTACAACCCCGGCAGCCTGGGGACAGAGCCGATGGACCCGGCGCCGCCGGAGGCCACCGCTGAGCACCCCGTCGTCTTGAACTCCGGCTGGAGCGGCGGGTTCCTGAACGAGGAGGCGTACCAGTGGGTGCGCAATGTCAGCCTGCTGACGGACGAGGAGTGCACGCTGCCGTACGCGGTCGGACTGGACCTGAACACGGCGTTCCTCGCCGCCGCGGCCCGCCTGGTCGTCGGCCTGTCCGCCCCGGACCACTTCCACGCCCCGACGTTCAACCCGAAGATCCCCGGCTCCTGGCTGGTCGACCTGTCCCACGTCGAGGTGGACCCGCGCCTGCCCTCGCCCTTCACCCCGGACGGCACCCGTCCGGCGGGCCCGGCCTGGTACCAGACGCACACCGTCGCCTACGCCCAGGAACTCGGCTACAACGTCGCCCCGATCGAGGCATACCTGCGCCGGGAGACCGGCGCGTACCTGGACCCGTGGCACGACCGCCTGAAGAACGCGTACGTCGACACCCTCGCCGACCTCGGCGTCACCCGGGACCTGGACGACCGGGCCTTCCTCGCCGCCATGGAGCGGCACAAGGACGCCGACCCGGCGATGGCGGCCGTCCTCGCGGCCATCAAGGCCACCGTCAAGGGCGGCATCGGGAAACTGCGTGAGCGCCCCCAGGGCAAGAAGTACAAGGAGGGCGAGCGGTGGCCGGCCCTCCAGCGCCCCACCTGGCGGCCCGACATCCGTGCCGCCGTCATCTCCAAGGCCCGCGTCAACATGCACCGCAAGATGCGCAACATGGCGGCGATGACGGGCCTGTACCCACTCGCCGTACTCTCCGACTGCGTCGTCTACCCCTCACCGGGCGCGAGCCCGCTGGACTTCCTCCCGTATGCCGCGTCCGGCAAGCCGCAGCCCGGCGGCTTCCGCCTCGGACCCACCCCGGGCCTGGCCAAGCTGGAAGGCGTCCAGTCGATGCTGTGGGCGGTCGACCTCATGGAACAGGGCTACAACCCCGCCCGGCACATCAAGGGCGGCGACGCCGTCCTCGACGAAGGAGAGTAGGCCGTGGCCGGAGAGATCGACGACGCCATCGAACGCGCCGACCGGGAGGGCTTCACCCGCCAGCCGCCCAAGACACTCCAGGCACGCATCAACTTCCTGATCAAGCAGCTCAAGACGACCCGCGCTGTCGCGGCGGAGATCGGGGTCAGCCAACGGTCGGTGGAGCGCTACCGCAAAGGCGAACGCAAACACCCACCCAAAGCCATCGCCGACAAGATCGACGCGGCTGTGCGGTCCCGGTGGCAGCCCCAGGTCCGCAAACGCCGCCAGAAACAGGCCGCCACCACGCGCGGCATCACGGTGGAGACGAGGGCCAGGTTCGGCTACACGGCACCCGTCGGCACGACCGACGACGGACGCTTCCGACGGCTCACCGTCCACCTGCCCCCCACCTACGCACAGCGCCTGTTCCACGCCCGTGACGCCGGAGTCAGCGACCAGCAGATGCGCCAGATCATCGCCGAAGGATTCAAAGAGATCTACTTCCAAGACGGCGGAGCCCGCGCTCTGGGACTCTCCGACGTCACCCTCAACGACATCGACCACCTCGACCTCGACTACTGACCCCGACAACGACCGCAGGCCCAGCACCTGCTCGTCTGCGCCGAGGCACGGTAGTTGTGACCAAGGCAGGCGTGCTGTCACCAGAGCCACCGGACGGCGAGTGCTGGGCAGCGTTCTGGACCGCGGTGCAGTCTCAGCTGTCCAGCCCGGCTTCCCACTTGCGTCGGCGCAGCACATGGTCGCTGAAGAGGTGTCGGCTCCGGTCGAGCAGTTCACCCACCTCGGCGCCGCCTCGCTGTCCGTCCGGCGACGGATGCCAGCGCTGCACTGATTGCGCGGCCCAGGTGCGCAGCTTCACATCCGGGTCTTCGAACAGGCCGACCGCCGCCCGTAGCGCCACGATGCCGCCGCGTGCGTCGAGCAGCCGGAATGCGCCGACGCGGACGTGCCGCGGCCGCTCGGAGCTGGTGCGCTCCAATAGCCAGTCGGCGGGCAGTTCCTTGGCCGAGGGCAGCAGGGCGGTGGCGGTCTCGCGGACGACACCGGAGGCAGGGTCGTCGAGGAGCGGCCGCAACTGTTTCGCATCCGCGCAGTCCAGTGCCCGCAGCCCTGCCACCGCTCCCGCCCGCACCCCGGCCGCCGGGTGCACGAGCAGAGGCCGCAGCAGCCCGGCGTCCGCGCGGTTTCCGCACTCGGCCAGCCCGATGACCGCACCGGGCGGCAACTCGGGGTCGTCTGGTGTCGTGCACCGCTCCCGGTACCAGGCCGCCGGGTCACCTCCCTGCTGTCTTATGACGTACCGGGCGCAAGCACGAACGAGCGCGGAACGGTCGCTGAGAAACGGCTTTGCCTGCTCTGACCGCCCCGCCCGTCTCAGCGCGGTGACGCCGGCCGAACGGACACGCGGGTTGCGTGCGGACAGCAGTGGAGGCAGCACACCCCCGAAGGCATCCTCATCCCCCAGGGCCGTGAGCGCCGCTGTGGCACACAGGTCCTGGACCACGGTGTCCTGGTCCCCGGCGGCCGCGCGGGCCAGCTCAGCGGGACGGAGCAGTCGGCCCTCGATGGCCAGCCGGTACGCGAACCGCCGGACGATGCGGTCGGGGTCAGCGAAGAGAACAGCGAGCTGCCCGTGGGATGCCTGGCGCAGGACCTGGCCGAGCAGATCGACGCCGAAGGCGCCTCTGTCGCGGCGGCCGACGCGGAGGATGAGCGGCGCGAGGTCGCGGGCAGAGTCCACGTTCATGGCCTCGCGCAGCAACTGCCGGGCCTGCTCGCGTACTGGGCCGACCCAATCGGCGCAGCGAATCACGACCAACGGCAGCAGACCGGGGTATCGGACCGACTGGCGCAGCGCCTCCTGACGGATCCGCCCGTCGCGGTGACAGAAAGCGAGTGCGAGCCGAGACTCGCTGAGCTGAGTCAGGTCGGCGGGCTGTGGGGCAGGGTGTTGCCACCCCGTCGGGAACTGCGGCCGGTGCCAGGCCACCTCACGCACTCCTGCGTCCAGCACGAGCCAGTCTGCGGGGTCGGCGACATCAAGCGTGCTTTGAAGCTGCGCGCCTCCCGCAAGCCGCGTCGCTGCCGCTATCCCGTCCTCGATGTCCTCAAGCATTCCCGCCCCTCCAGCAGTCGTACCAGGTGATCGTAGGGGCGGGGTTCGCGTAGGGCGCAGGAAATATGGCCCGTGATCGCCAAGGGCCGCCGCCCGGCACCCTGCTGCCCACCAGAAGCCGAACGCGGTGACATCGCCCCTGCTTCGCCTGCAGCTGGTGACAGGTAGCGCACCGCATCGGTGACAACCACCATGCTTTGTCCCACTGAAGCCGCAAACAGCCGATGCCGGTGGTGACAACTATCGTGCTTCGGCACAGTTGTGACTGAGCGCTTCACTTGGCGGATGAGCGGTTGAAGCGGCGAGCTGAGCGTGCCGCACGGCGGTCCGTCAGGGAGGCCGCGGCCCGGCGAGACCGCGAGGGCGACCCGGAGATGGTTCCCTCCCGGGTCTCCCTCGGCGTCGCGACGGGTCAGATGTCGCCCGCGCGGGCCTTGGTGTACCAGTCCGGGACGTGGCCGTCGTCCAGGGCCACGATGCGGAGGATCAGTGGAAGCATGTCCGGCACCGCGTTGGAGGCGACGGCACGGATCTCGTCCAGGATCCGGGCGAACTGGACGGAACCGACGGGCGCGTTCCAGGTGCGCGGCAACTCGAAGGGATAGTCCTCCAGACCGTGGTGTCGGTGGACCACCCGCAGGTCGAAGGCGATCTCTGCCGCGTCGTCGAGCTTGTCGACCAGGCGCACCACGAACGAGAACTTCACCGCGGCCTTGCCGATCTGGTCCGGCGAGGTGAACTGTGCGCCGCGTTGATATCCCCACGGGGGCATCAGCCTCGGCAGCAGATGCGTCGCGTCGCTCGGCTCGGGCTGCGCCTCGGAGTAGAAGAACTTGCCCTGGAGCATCTCGTCGACCACGCCCCAGAGGTCCGTGAAGAGAACGTTGAGCTCCCGGGCGACCCGGTCAAGGGAGTTCCGGCGCTCCAGGGCCAGCTGCGCGGCCTCGTGCGACGCAGCGGTCAGGACGGCGAGACGGTCCTGCATCTCGGCAATCGAGGCGGTCTTGCGCAACTCGGGCGGCTCGGCCAGACAGGCGCGGACCTCCCTTCGATCTTGCTGAATGTCACGGAAACCTGGTCGAGTTCATCCCGTACGGGCCGTACTCTGGCCAGCATGGCCCACGCGAAGACCTCCTATGTCTGCCTGCCCTGTCGGGCCTCCTACAAGCAGCCTTACCTCGGCGACCACGACCGACTCTGCCCGCGCTGTGCTGAGGCGTTGATACATGTGGGTTCCGCCTTCGCGCCGCCGCGGCGGCGCGACACCGCTGCCTGGCGGACCCTGTCGGTACTTTTGAATGCCGGTGTCCGCTTCCACAAGAGTTGCTGTGGCGGCCCTGGCTATCGTCCGCGCACACTCAGCGAGGTGCGCGAGCGAATGGCATACGCGCGAAAGACCGATGAACCGTTCGCGCGTGCATTGGTGCGCCACGAGCTGCCGTAGCCTAGGCGCAACAGAGTATCCATGCGTGTCCTCTACCACGCGTCTGCGTCTCTCCGCCGCAGGCCAAGCCCGGACGGCTGAGGGCGCCCGCCAAATGCCCGGGCTCCCCGAAGAGTCAGAGAAGGTCCCGCCAGAAAGGGACCGTCCCTCGAGGGTTCCAGCGCTCGTCGACCTCGCCTCGCACCTCATCGAACTCCTGGTGTATGTAGTCGACCAGGTCAAGGCCGTAATAGATGATGTCGGTCTGCCACATCGAGAGCACGGGATGCCCGAAGCTTCCCCGGCCGGCAGGCAGGTACCGGTGGGCATACACGGGCACCAACACCGGCACCTCCGCCAAATGATGCCGTGCCACATCCAGCGCTGCCGTCCCGTCAGCTGGACGCTCGTCCCAGCCCTCGTACCAGAACCCGTTGCACTCAACATCGAGCAGAACGCCCTCGACCGGCCAGGCGAGCTGTCGACGCAGACTGTCCAGATCGCCGCCGCGCCACTCCGGCCACGGCCTGGACCAGGTCTGCCCGTCCTCGGGAGGGACGTTGACCGGAAGCCCGGCAGCAAGGAAGGCTCGATGATCGTCCGCGAACTCGAAGCCATACTCTCGCTCAATGCGCTCGAACTCGGCATCGCTCAGCCCCGGCTCGAACTCGTAGAGGCCTGTCTGTGCCAGGCGATGTGCGGCCTCAGCACCCAGGGGTACTCCCTCATTGGTGATCACCGCCGCACGCTAGCGCCGACTGCAGCCGACCGTCACCCGAGTAATGCGCAGGCTCCGTCTCATTCAGCAGCGTTCATGCTCGTTCAACGGAGACCCGCCCGGGCACACGTCCCGGCAGCCAGCCGCCCATGGACACAGGTGAACGCCCCCGAACGCAGTTCAAGCTCCCACCAACAAAGTTGGAAAATGTGTTGGCGATGCGAGATTCAGCGGGTGTCTGGTCATGCCGTGCTCGGTTGGCTCTGTCGGACTCCGGTGCACGCCACCAACGTGCTGCCGTCCTCGTCGAGGAACAACATGAAGACCCACGATCCGTCGATAGTCCTGATCTGGCCCAGCCGAATCGGTCGGCCGTATAAGTTCCAGGCGTTGAACGGCCCGAGCCAAGCCGGAGGTCTCGATGCCCCTCCGACGGGTGTGGCGGAGTCGGCGTCCGTAGATCGTCGCGGGCTGCTCGGCTGACGGCGTTTCGTCCCAGACAATGTGCGAAGCGCCGGCGCGGACAGCGTTCAGGGCGGCCGACGACGTCTCGTCACCACCACTCAACAGCCGTTCGAGCTGTTCCCGTTTCATGACCTCACGCCGGCCGAGATCCTGCTGTACAGCAACGCGGTACAGCAACCCCAGCAACCGGCAGCACCCCGCACCGGCCGTCATGGGCCTCCAGGCAACCTGTATGACCTCCGCTGACCGATCTATGTAGAGCTACGGATCAGAACGTCGCAGGTTCGATCCTGCCGAGTGCACACAGCCCGGAGGTGTCGGATAACTCCGGGGTCTCCGGCGACAAAGGCGACTGCGGGCCACAGTGGCTGCGCCGTTTCGACCTTGTGTGCCTACGGATGTTGGGCGTGCCGCCTGCGAGTCACGAGAAGTGCAGTCCAGCCGGCCAGCATGATGAGCGCGCCCGCTCCGCGCCAGAAGCCTCCCAGCAACGCGCCGAACCCTGCCAAGGAGACGCCGAGCATGGCCACGGCAGCAGCGGCCGACTGGGTCCGCAGCTGCTGGGCCGAACGCCTACTTGCCGACGGATTGATGAGCTGACGCCCAAGGAAGACCTGGATGGAGTTGATCACGGCCAGCACCGCACCGAGAACTCCCGCAACGACGGCGAGCATGGTTGGCATGGGCAGAAGCTACAGCCACCGATCAGGAAGTGGTGAGGGGGGTGGGTACGGAGCCAATCGGTGACCCGGGATCCAGCAGATCCGGGGCGCAGCGTGGCACTGCGCCCGGCGTGCAGCCCGAGAGTCTGACATCAACTGCTGACATCAACGTCGCCGGACAACGGCGGATCCAGGTGGACAGAAGAGACCGGTATGCGCCCGTCGCAAGCGGGGAGCGGCAGGCCGCTGCCCCACTGTGATCGAACTCCTAAAGCGGGTGTCACCTTCGGAGCTGTGCGCGCACTATTGCCATAACCTCGGCAAACCGCTCGTCCTGACGATCCCAGCCCCCCAGGCTGCCCAGCGCTTCCGCCCTGTACGTGAACCCGTCGGGGGTGTGGAACTGTGCGCCAGAGGGGTTCAGGCTCACCGCAATGATACGAGACCACGGAAGACGCTGGGTCCCCCAGGAATTGACCATAACGATAAGGTCGGTGGCGAGTTCGAGACGCACGCGCAGCAACCCCCACCAGGAGAACAAGCCGAAGCCAACCGCAATTGGGTGCGGTTCCTCTGAAGGGAAAGGTCGAGCTGAAGGAAGGCCGAGCGGGGCTGTGCTCAGGGCTGCTCGTCTCTACCGTGGTGGTGGAGGAGGGGTAGCGGATGGGCTCGCTGTTCGAGGAGTTAGAAGCGCGCGAGGCGGCTGCCCGGGTGCGGGTGGAGGAGCTCGAAGCCGCGCTTGCCGAGCTGTCCGGGAGACTGGATCTGGCGCGGGAGAGCCTGGAGCGGTTGCGGATCGCGCGGGAGACGGTCGCCGAGGTGCTCGCGGGGATGACCCCGGAGGAGTCGGCGGTGGGTGTCGATGTCGACCGGCCGACCGTGGGTGAGCCGGTGGCGTCTGCGTATGCGGGGGCCGAGCGGCGGGTGATCGGGGTGCTGACCGTCCCGAACTGGCAGCCGGGGATGGGGGCGGAGGTCCTGCCGCAGGTGTATCGGGACATTCTGGAGGTGGTGGCGGACGCCCCGGGGCCGGTCCGCGCCAAGCAGATCGTGCCGAGGATCGGACTGCCGGCCGAGACCGGGAAGATCGAGGGCACGCGGTCGAAGCTGAAGCGGCTGGTGGAGCGCGGCTGGCTGGACGAGGATGTCCCCGGCCTGTTCACTTTGGCCCGCCGCCGGGCGGCCGTTTCGCCCAACTCCCTTTAACAGCAGGGCTCTTCCGCGCCTACATTCGAAGGTGCGACCCAATCGATGCTGGACGGAAGAGCCCCGGAGATGACACCGTACGACACCCCATGCACCGCTGACCCCTTTGCACGCTCCATCAGCGCCTTTGAGACGCTGATGCACACGCTGTCAGGCAGTCCGGCTACCATCTGGACCCACGCCGAACTGGAGGAATACCTCGACACGGCCGGGCGAGAACTGCTTCGCCTGCTGCTGCAGGACCACCTGGACCTGCGGGCCAGGCAGGAAGAGAACCAGGTCCGCGCCGGTGCCGGGCCGGCGGTGACTGGGCCGGAGGGGCGGGTGCGGCCCTGGCGGGAGGCTGGGCACTCGCGGTGGCTGGCCAGCGTGTTCGGGATGGTCCGGGTTACCCGGGTCGCCCACCGGGGGCCGGGCATGGGCAACGTCCACCGCGCTGACCAGGAGCTGTCCCTGCCTGCAGGCCGACACTCGACGGGATTACGGCGGCTCGCCGTCACCGAGGCCGTCCGCGGCTCTTTCGACCAGGCCCACGACGCGGTGACACGCCGCTGCGGGAACGTGCTCGGCAAGCGCAGACTGGAAGAACTCGTGGTCGCCGCCGCGCTCGACATCGACGGCTTCTACCGGACGAGGATCCCGGTCCCGTGCAGCCGCGAGATGCCGCTGGTGATCCAGGTGGACGGCAAGGGCGTGGTCATGCGCCCGGAGGCACTGCGGGAAGCCACCCGCCGAGCCGCCGAGAAAGCCGCCGTCGGCCATCGCGGCCGGCCCGCGCCAGGCGAGAACCCGAACCGCAAGCGGATGGCGACCGTGGCCTGCGTCTTCGACACTCGTCCGGCGCCCAGGCGCCCACACGATGTGATCCACCCACCCGGCGGCCGAAGCGGCGAACGCCCCGCCCGCCCAGGGCCCAGGGCGGAGAACAAGTGGTGCACCGCCTCGCTGGTCCGCCCGCCCGAACAGGTCATCGCCGACGCCTTCGACCAAGCCCAGGCACGCGACCCGAAACACCTGCGGCCGTGGATCGTCCTGGCCGACGGCGCCCGCCACCAGCTCGACCTGTGGGGGGGGGTGAGCTGTTGGCGTCGCTTCGAAGTGGCAGAAGGCGGTGAGTCCGGCTACACCCTGCGGCACCGGGTGCCAGGTCCGCCTCAGCCCGT